>NZ_JBEEII010000003.1:0-483087 GCF_040137855.1 Paenarthrobacter sp. CAP02
TGGGCAGTCAACCCGCTGAGGATGTGTGAGGTCTCTTCTCCTACAGACACGTCCAACCTTCCTTTAGGCGCATTCATCGGCGCCTCAGGTCTGGCAGGGTAACTGCCCGTCGTGAACGCGTCGTGTGCGACATTTCGGTTTCAACAGCCCGGTCCGATGCGCCGGGCAGGTCTTGTGAGCGCTTGGCTGCCCAGTAGAATTCTTTGGGGCGATCGCCCTGCAGCCATAGCGCTCATGGCCACTCTAGCTTTCACTGTGCCGGGATGCGTAGCCACGGGCCCCGGGGGGCGTTGTATGTCACACTCATAATCCCTCCGTGACCGATACCACGTACGTATCGGGGCCCCAAAACGCCCCCGGTAGTGCGGAATGTGGCCCCGGGCAGGGACAATGGCTTGAAGCACACGCCCAAAGGGTGTTGGCTGTTAGTAATGGAAGTCACTTCAAAAGGAGGAAACGTGAGCGAGGCCGACGCCGCCACATCGGTAAATGTGGCGGAACGAATGGGTTTCAAAGATGGGGATCTGATTCAGGAGCGCGGCTACGACGATGACGTCGACTTCGACTTGCGTGATGACATCGAAGATGTCACTGGATCCGAACTGTTGGATGAAGACGACCATGACGTAGTGGATGCTGTTGTCTTCTGGTGGCGCGACGGCGACGGTGATCTTGTTGATGCCCTGATGGATTCGCTCACCACTTTGAAGGAAGGCGGAGTCGTCTGGGTCCTGACCCCCAAGTCAGGCCGCGACGGCTACGTTTCCCCGGCAGACATCCAGGACGCAGCGCCCACGTCCGGTCTGCACCTCACCACCTCCGCCGGTGTTTCGAAGGACTGGAGTGCCACCCGTCTGGTGCCGAAGAAGAACAAGTGACCAAGGTCCCCTTGGTGCCGGCGCTGATGACGGTACCGGCCGTTGGTGATTCCGCGCCGGAATTTGAGCTGGTCAACCAATACGGGGAGCCGGTTCGATTGTCCGACTATCGCGGACGGAACGTCGTTGTAGTGTTTTTCCCTTTCGCTTTCTCGGGTATCTGCACGGGAGAGTTGTGTGAGATCCGCGACAACATCGCTGCCTTCGAGGACGCGAACGCCGCAGTATTGGCCATCTCGGTGGACAGTAAGTTTGCCCAGCGGGCGTACGCCCAGAGCGAGGGTTTCGGATTCGATCTCCTCGCCGATTTCTGGCCTCACGGTGCGGTCGCCCAGGCATACGGTGTGTTCGACGCCGCCAGTGGGATGGCTCTGAGGGGAACTTTTATTATCGACGCCGGCGGCACCGTCCGTTACGCGGTTGTTAATCCAAGGGGCCAAGCGCGGGACTTCGCCGAATACCGCCGGGCCCTGGCGGACCTGGTCGGGCACTCGTCATGAGCCAGGTCAGGCCGGGGGTGGGCATGACTGGCTTCGCCAGCATGAACCCGGAGCCGGCCGTGCACTTGCAACCAGCCGAGTTGGAGGCTGTGTCAGAGGCGCGGTCTTTCCTGGAGGGCAAGCCGTTGGCTGTCCTCACCGGCGCGGGCCTGAGCACGGATTCGGGTATTCCTGATTACAGGGGGCCGGGCTCGGCGCCCCGGAACCCGATGACCTACCAGGAGTTCATCGGCAGTGCGTCCAACCGACGGCGCTATTGGGCCCGCAACCACATCGGGTGGTCCCATCTACGGCATGCCGATCCGAATGCCGGGCATGCCGCCATCGCGTTGATGGAGCGGCGGGGACTTTTGACCGGTCTCATCACCCAGAACGTGGACAGGCTTCATGAGGACGCCGGAAGCGTTAACGTGGTGGACCTGCACGGGCGCTTCGACCAGGTCATCTGTCTCGAAAACGGACACATTTTCAGTCGGAAACTGATCGCGGCCATCCTCGAAGAGATCAATCCTGGATTCCTGGAGGCCGCACTGGATTCCGGAGTAGTTGAAATGGCTCCGGATGCCGACGCGACAGTGGAAGATCCCGAACTGATTACTTCGTTCGTAGTGGCGGTGTGTCCCATCTGCGGCGGGATGCTTAAGCCCAATTTCGTCTTTTTTGGGGAAAACGTTCCCAAGGATCGCGTAGCACGCGCTTATGGGATGGTGGATGATGCGGAGGCCCTCCTGGTTGCGGGGTCCTCGTTGACGGTGCAGAGCGGACTTCGCTTCGTGCGTCACGCCGCCAAGGCCGGCAAGCCGGTGGTCATCATTAACCGGGGCGCCACCCGTGGCGACCCCCTCGCTACGGTGAAACTCGACCTCGGAGTGAGCGGTGCTTTGGACTATTTGGCGCGGACGCTGCCCGACATTTCAGGTGCTCCCGGCTCGATTGGTGTTTCCGGCACATAATCATGTAGAGTCATTGTTCGTTGGTTGAAGCGCTGAGGAACTAAAAAGGTCCGCAGGAAGCGCTGAAACCGTCATTTGGGTCTTTAGCTCAGCTGGTAGAGCGCCACGTTTACACCGTGGATGTCATCGGTTCGATCCCGGTAGGACCCACCAAGTAACCCCGCCACGGAGTGCCAACAGGTTCGACGCGGCGGGGTTTTTGTTGCCCTGACAAGGCCTGGATTGCGGTGCCTGAATTGTCAGTGGTGTTCCCTAATGTTTCGGACATGGAATCCGTTGACATCCGCACCACAGTCCAAGGCGCTCCCGTGGCGGTCCAGCGTGGCGGCCAGGAGTGGGACGTGGTGGCTGAGCCTGTCCGCTGGTTCGAGAGGGTGCCGTGGTGGGAACAGTCAAGGCGAATGCCCCGGGGGCACGGCCGGGTTGATATCGAAATCTGGCAGGTCCAGGTGGCTCCGGGCAGAGGGCAGCATTCCGGCGCCGTGACGTGGGAACTTGTCCGGAATGGTGATGGCGCCTGGTACCTCCGGGGCGAGGAAGCCTTGGCTGCCTGAATCCGCGGGTTAAATGGATGAGCTCTCCACCACGACTATTGGGGGATGCCGCGGTGGAGAGCTCGAGAATGAATATACAGCGAACTTTTGGGTTTGAAAAGTGAGTCGATTGGGGGCGCGACTCCAGTATCCGTGGGGAGGGGCACCCCTCAAGCAGGTGAGACACTATGATGAGTAGTGTTCAGCTGAATGAACAGCCGGTACCTCGATGACGAAGGAGAATCGTGGCAGATTCCCGCTCTACCCGCTCGGAGGGGCTGGGCGCGTCGTCGCCGGCTCCTGCCGTCACCCGCGCAGCCGCCGTGCTTGAGGCGCTTGCCGGCTCCCCGTCCGGGCGCCTGACCTTGAGTGACCTCTCGCGGGAACTAGGCATCCCCAAGTCCTCAACCTCGAATCTGCTTCTGGCCCTGGAGGAATCTCGCCTTATTACGCGGCAGGGAGCCGACTTTGCGCTGGGCCGAAAGCTTGTGGAGCTGGGTGCGGCGTATTTGAGCCGCTTGGACGAGGTGCAGGAGTTCTACAAGTATTGTGAACAGGCCCCGACGCTTTCCGGTGAGACTGTCAGGATCGCCATGCTCGACGGCGACCACGTCATTTACCTTGCGCGCTACGAAGGCCATCCCGCCGTCCGGCTGACATCGAACATCGGTGACAAGATGCCGGTGTCGCTGTGCAGCGTTGGCAAAGCCTTGCTGGCCCAGTTGCACGACCACGATATTGAGGCGATGTTCCCCGACGGCATGTCGCTGCCGGTCATGACCCCGAACTCGCTGCGTACGGCCGAAGAGTTGAAGGCGCAGATTTCGACTATCCGCACTCAGGGGTTTGCCTTCGAGGACGAGGAGTCCACCGTGGGAGTGGTCTGCCTGGCGGTTCCCGTGCCCACTCATGGAGCCCACGGCCCCAGCTTGGGCCTCTCTGTCACTGCACTGAAGGCGACATATTCGGAGGAGCAGGGTGCATTGATGGTCAAGGAACTCAAGGAATTGGCCAGGTCCTTGGGCAATCCCATGGGATAGCACCTATAAATCTGATTTTAGTCTTGGCAAGCTGTTCATCAAGCTGTACGCTGTTCAACATAGTGATCTTGGCGGTGATGCCATCACTATCTCGCTGGGCCAACGGGGGCCCGGGGTGATTTTGAGGGAGTGCTTGTGACAACTCGTACCAAGACAAAGTTCGCGGCGGAAGCCGACGAAGCCGTCGTCGAACCGGAGCAGCTTCGGCGTGCGACGCTGGCCAGCTCTGTTGGTTCCGCTCTGGAGTACTACGATTTCTACATTTACGGTTTGGCTTCGGCGCTGATTTTCGGGCCGCTGTTTTTCGCGCCACTCGGTCCGGATGGGGCACTGATCGCTTCGTTCGCTACCTATGGTGTTGGCTTCGCGGCGCGGCCGTTTGGTGGTCTGATCTTCGGCTACATCGGTGACCGGTTCGGCCGGAAGATGGTCCTAATCCTGACCATCGCCTTGATGGGAACGGCGAGCTTCGCCATCGGCCTCCTGCCTACCTTCGATCAGGCAGGGATGCTGGGCGCAGTTCTCCTCGTCACACTCCGCATCGTCCAAGGACTCGGGGCCGGCGCCGAGCAGGCCGGCGCCACGACGCTGATATCCGAAGTGGCACCGCGCCGCCGTCGTGGTTTCTTCGCTTCCTTGCCGTTCGTAGGAATCCAGCTTGGCACCCTCCTGGGTGCTGGAACGTTTGCCCTCATTGCCATGGCTGACAAGTCCGTCCTGCAGGGCTGGCTGTGGCGCGTGCCGTTCCTGGCCAGCTTCATCCTGATTGTCATCGCGATCTTCATTCGGCTCAAGCTCAAGGAAACGCCGGCTTTCCAGGAGCTGGAAAAGCACAAGAACGTGGTCAAGAACCCGATCGGTGCTTTGTGGAAGCACTCCAGGAAGAACGTGCTGATCGGCATTGGCTTGCGGATGGGCGAGAACGGAAACTCGTCCATTTACTCGGCGCTTCTGGTTTCGTTCATGAGCATGCCTGCCGGGGTCTTTGCCGGAAACAATTCCATTGGCCCGGTCGGTTTGCTGATTGCGGCTGGGTTCGCGGCAGTCCTCGTTGTGACCTTCGGGGCCCTTTCGGACAAATATGGCCGTGTGCCGGTCTACCGCTACGGTGCGTTGTTCCAAGCCATCATTGCCGTGCCGGCCTTCTACCTGGTGACGTTGGGCAACGTCACGTTGGTGTGGGTGGTCATGGCTGTGGGCATCGCCATCGGCGTCCAGTCGATGCTCGGCCCGCAGTGCCCGCTCCTCCCGGAACTTTTTGGCTCGCAGTACCGCTTTACGGGCGTGGCGATGAGCCGGGAGATCTCAGCCGTCCTGGCAGGCGGACTGGCACCCCTGCTCGGTGCGCTGATGCTGGCGGCCACGAACCACTCATGGCTGGTCCTGGCCATCTACTCGCTTGTCCTGGCATTGATCTCGTTCGTCACAACCTTCTTCACCCCGGAGACGGCAGGACGCGACCTCGTCAGCACCGAAGACGCGCGGTAGCTTCTGGCTTAGGCGCTCAAAGCACTGCGGCGCGGTCCCTCCGAGAGGAGGGGCTGCGCCGCTGTCGTTTGTCCTGCCGTTCTCCTTGGGGTGGACATTGGCAGAGGGCAGTGCAGAATTGGTGCAGCGGAAGAGGAGCGTGTCCATGACGGCAACCAAGGGCGTGACATCGCCGGAGAGCCCCGGACAGGTTCGGCGCGCTGCCGGGACAACTTTTCGTCCTGAGATCCAGGGTCTTCGCTCGCTTGCAGTACTCATGGTCGTCACTTACCACATCTGGTTTGGCCGGGTATCCGGCGGTGTGGATGTGTTCTTGCTGATTTCGGCGTTCCTGATGACCCTGCAATTCGTTGGGCGCTACGAGGATGCCCGTACCGTTTCACTGCTGCGGCACTGGCTTCACCTTTTCTGGCGGTTGTTGCCCGCGGTCGTGGTGGTCCTGCTCGGGACATTGGCGGCAACTTTCCTGGTCATTCCACGGACGCGGTGGACCGAGATCGTCAACCAGGCCTGGGCCTCGCTGTTCTACGTCCAGAACTGGCTGCTGCAACGGCAAGTGGTCAACTACTATGCGGCTGACCATAGCCTGGCCAGCCCCATGCAGCACTTTTGGTCGCTATCCATCCAAGGGCAGGTCTTCATTCTTTGGCCTGCGATTTTTGTGCTGACCGCATTGGTCTGTCGCCGGTTTGGATGGTCGTACCGTGCCGTGCTGCTGGGAGTCTTTGGACTGGTTTTTACAGCCTCGCTCGCTTATTCGATTTACTTCACCGCGGCACATCAGGAACTGGCCTACTTCGACACTTTTGCCCGCTTGTGGGAGTTCGCTTTGGGCACCCTTGTTGCATTGCTCCTTCCCTTCCTGCATCCACGCAAGGGAATGAGAGCCGTACTTGGCTGGGTTGGTGTTGCTGCAATGCTGAGCTGCGGCGCCATCTTGCAGGTCCGCACAGCATTTCCCGGCTATGTTGCCCTATGGCCCACGCTGGCTGCGGTAGCAGTGATTGTGGCCGGACAATCGGGAAGCCGGGTTGGCGTGGACCGGATCCTGTCCTCGAGGCTGCTGGTTGGGCTGGGGTCCACCTCATATGCCCTCTACCTATGGCACTGGCCGCTCCTCGTCATCACTCTGGTGTGGATTGGTGAAGACCATGCGGACTGGTTGACGGGCTCGTTGATTGTGATGGCCTCGCTGCTCCTGGCCTACGTCACCACGCGTTGGGTGGAGCGGCCGCTGCGTGCGTGGCGATGGCCAGAGGCCAAGCGGCGCCGCCTGGCTGTGGCCGTAGCAGTGTGCCTGGCCGTTGGGGCGTCGCCCATGGCAATTTTCGGCTACCAGCGGCAGGTGGAAAAAGACATCCTGGCTTCGCAGGGGACCGAGGACAACCCGGGTGCCAGGGCGTTGCTGCCGGGCTATGTCAACACCGGCAACGCGAATGCGCGGCCGCTGCCTACGCCTGAGCAGTTACCGGACGATTGGGGAAGGCTCGACGGTCCCTGCGTCGGCGAGTTGCGTCCTGCCGATGCCGCGCTTGCTGCGGAATGCCAGCAAAACGATGTGGGAAGCGGAGCGAAGAAGACGGTTATTGTCGTAGGCCAGTCGCATTCCCTGCAGTGGCTGGGTGCGATTGGTCCCTTGGCCAAGGAACAACAGTGGCGCGTCCAGGCCATCACTTTGGGCGCCTGCCCCTTCATGACCCAGACGGAGGAGGTCGGAGCTGAGTGCAACCGGTTCAATGCACAGGTTCGGCAGCACATACGCCAGCACCATCCGGATGCGGTTTTCCTGGTGGGGACAGCGGCGGTTCCGGATTCACCCGACGAAGATTTAACGTGGGGACTGGACGATTTGGTGGGTGAGCTAACGGATCAGGGGGTGGAGGTCATTGCCATGCGGGACAACCCGCGGTTCTCCTTCAGTCCCAGTGAGTGTGCCATCGCCTCGGGAGTGGACGGTCCCGGCTGCAGTCCCGCGCTGTCCTCGGTCCTGGCGGAAAGCAACCCGCTGGAGCGGCTGGAGGGGACCTTCACCGGTTTGTCGATTTTGGATATGACCGACCTCATTTGTGACGGTGCCCGTTGTCCGGGGATCATCGGCAACGTCTACGTTTACCTGGACGACAACCACCTCTCGGCCAGTTACACAAGAAGCATGACCGAAATGCTGTCCGAGAGATGGTTGGCCGCCACAGGCTGGTAGGTGGTCCGGTTTAGTAGAAGTGGACGGGATCCACCAGATGGGGGAGTTCGCCGCCATCCAGGAAGGTGCGCAGGTTGCTGCAGAAACGCTCGGCGATGAGGCGGTTTTCAGCCTCGCTCAGGGCCGAGGTGTGCGGGGACACGAGGACCTGGGGGTGGTTCCACAACGGGCTGTCCTGCGGGAGAGGTTCGACGGCGAAGACGTCAAGGCACGCGTAAGAGACCTGACCGTTCCCGAGTGCCTCGTGCAATGCCTCCTCATCGACGACGGTTCCGCGGCCGACGTTGACGAATACGGCCCCGGGCTTCATGGCCGAGAAGATTTCGCGGTTGAACAGCTTCTCCGTGTAGGGGGTCCCGGGCAGGGTGTTCACCACTGCGTCAGCGCCGGAAACCAGGGAGGCCAGGTCGTCGTTGGTGGTCACCTTGTCGATGCCTTCGATGGCTTCGACGTTGCGCTTGGTACCGCTGACCTTCATGCCGAGGGCGCGGGCTATACGGGCAGTTTCCATGCCGATTTCACCCAGTCCTGTGATGACCAGGGTGGAACCGTTAACGAGTTTGGTGGGTGTCCGCAGCTCAGGCCAGTTCCTGGCAGCCTGGTCGCGGCCCATTTCGGCGCTGCGCTTGAAGCCGTTAAGGATGCCGAAGGCCGAGAACTCTGCCAGTGGCAGGGCATGGACCCCGGCCGAGGTGGTCACCTTGAATTTGCGCAGCGCTTCAGTGTCCAGGCCTGAGGCCTTGACGGCGCCGCCTGCTCCGGCGGCCATGGCATGGATCCACTGCAGGTGCGGATTGCTTTCCGCCACCTTGGCGAGTCCGGCGGGGCTTTCGTTGGGGAAGCCGTAGAGGACCTGTGCCCTGTTCAGCATGGCCCAGTAACGTTCTTCCTGTTCGGGCGTCCGTTTGAAGTCGGGATCGCCGGCATGGTCCGCGGAGAAGCGCTCGGGCGGCAGCAACTCGGGATCGTAGAGAACCGTTACGGAGGGATCAACAGCGCGGATCAGCTCTACGTGCTCTGCTTCGAGCGGCACAGCGATGGCGATGGTAAGTTCATCAGTCGTCATGGTGTTCATCATACTGAATGGCGGCTAGGATATTGAACAGAATTTCCCGAGATGACCACAAAGAAGTGAGGTATTACTGGCATGGACGGTAAACGTGTGGGCTTTGTCGGTTTGGGGCTCATGGGCGCACCCATGGCCGCGAACATCGCCAAAGCCGGGTGGGCAGTCACCGGCTGGAACCGCTCCGACAAGGCCTTCAGGGACCTCCGTGGTGTCGAGCGCGCCGCCGAAGTGGCCCACCTTCGCGATGAGGATGCCATCATCTTCATGCTCCCTGACCTGCCGTTTATCGAGGAAGCCGCACAGGCCTTGCTCGAATCCTGGCGGGGCGCGCCGCCAAAGCCGGGCACCGCCGTCGTCATCATGAGCAGCGTCTCGCCAACCGCGGTCCAGCAGTTCGGCCAAACCGTCCACGAAGCGAGCGGCGGCAACGCATCAGTGGTGGATGCCCCGGTCAGTGGCGGAACCAAAGGTGCGCAGGACGGCACCCTGGCCATCATGGTTGGCGCCGACGAACTCCAGTTCGAGGCACTCAAGCCGCTCCTCGAGACCATGGGAACAACCGTGCGGCGCATGGGGCCGCTTGGGTCCGGATCGCTGGCCAAGGCGTGCAACCAACTCATCGTAGGAACCACGACGGCGGCACTCGCCGAGGCAGCCGAGCTCGCCGAACGCTCCGGCATGGACGTGGAGGCGCTCTTTGATGTCCTTTCGGGCGGGCTCGCCGGAAGCCGGGTGTTGGACAACGTTGGGCCGCGGCTTGCAGCCAAAGACTATGCACCGACGGGACCGGCCAAATTCATGCACAAAGACCTCGGATTCGTCCTTGAGAGTGCTGAAGCTGCCGGCTCCGCCGTGCCCCTGGCCACAGCCGCCGTCGAGCTGTACGCCGAACTGAGGCGCCAGGGACTCGGAGACCAGGACCTTGCCGTCGTCCGGCAAACCATCGCCAATTTGAGCCCGACCCCAACCGCGACGTCGCGCAGCAACTGAGCCGGCGCAACCGAAGAAGGAATGAAGAACAAACCATGAGTGGACTTTTCGATCTGACCGGGCGGGTTGCCTTGGTTACTGGTTCAAGCCGGGGGATAGGTAACGCCCTGGCCAGGGGCCTTGCCGACGCTGGAGCCACGGTGGTGCTCAATGGCATCAGCGCTGAAAGACTCGACGCCGCGCAGGAGGCAATGGCCGCCGACTATCCGGCAGGAAGGGTCCACAGCCGGGCCTTCGACGTCACCGACGCGGAGGCCGCCGCTGAAGGCGTAGCGTGGATTGAGCAGAACGTCGGACCGCTCGACATCCTCGTGAACAACGCCGGGATCCAACACCGGGTCCCCATGCTTGACCTCGACGTCAAGGACTGGGACCGCGTGATCACCACGGACCTGACCAGCGCATTCCTGGTGGGCCGTGAAGCCGCCAGGCATATGATCCCCAGGGGCCACGGCAAAATCATCAACATCTGCTCAGTCCAAACAGACCTCGCCCGACCAACGATCGCACCCTATGTCGCCGCCAAGGGCGGGCTGCGGAACCTGACCCGCGCCATGACCGCTGAGTGGGCGGCGTCCGGGCTGCAGATCAATGGGATCGCCCCGGGTTACATCCACACCGAGATGACGCAGAACCTGGTGGACGACACCGACTTCAACTCCTGGATCCTTGGCCGGACACCTGCCAACAGATGGGGGACTGTCGCGGACCTCGCCGGCCCAACGGTGTGGTTGGCCTCGCAGGCATCCAACTTCGTCAACGGCCAGACTATCTTCGTCGATGGCGGAATGACGGTGGTGGTCTGATGGGCATCACACTTCCCACAACCGCTCCGGCGGTGGTCGCCCATGGCAAGGACGACCTCCGCATCGAAGACATTCCGCTGACCGAGCCCACGCCGGACCAGGCGATCGTCGAAATCGCCTACGGCGGAATCTGCGGCTCCGACCTGCACTACTGGCTGCACGGCGCTGCGGGGGAGTCCATCCTCAAGGAGCCCATGGTTCTCGGCCACGAAATCGTTGGCACCGTGGTCCAGCAGGCCGCGGATGGCAGCGGCCCAGGCGTGGGAACGCCCGTGGCAGTCCATCCGGCGACACCCGCCCCCGGCGACGCCAGATACCCCGAGGACCGGCCAAACCTGTCCCCGGGTTGCACATATCTGGGCAGCGCTGCCCGCTACCCGCACACCGATGGTGCCTTCAGCCGATATGCAAACCTGCCATCGAGGATGCTTCGCCCATTGCCGGAAAACCTGGACCTCCGGACCGCTGCCTTGGTGGAACCGGCCAGTGTCGCCTGGCACGCTGTGGCCCGGGCGGGGGACGTCCGCGGAAAAACGGCGCTCGTCATCGGAAGTGGCCCTATCGGTGCGCTCGCGGTCGCGGTCCTGAAGCGCGCCGGCGCTGCCCGGATTGTCGCCGTCGATATGCATGACAAGCCGCTGGAGATCGCACGGGCGGTCGGTGCGGACGCCGTACTCAAAGGCGACGAAGCGGAAGCCATCGCGGCCGTGGACGCCGACGTCGTCATTGAATCCTCCGGCAGCCATTACGGGCTGGCCTCTGCCATCAAGGGAGCCACCCGTGGCGGCAAGGTAGTGATGGTGGGACTGCTCCCGTCAGGGCCTCAACCGGTGTACATCTCACTGGCCATCACCCGGGAACTCGAACTCCTGGGTTCATTCCGTTTCAATGACGAAATCGAGGACGTCATCGCTGCGCTCGCCGACGGTTCGCTTCAGGTGGATCCCGTGGTGACGCACGAATTCGACCTCGCCCACGGGCTCGAAGCCTTTGACGTGGCGAAGAACCCTGCTGAGTCCGGAAAGGTGCTGCTGAAGTTCCGGGAGTAGCTAGTTTTTGGCAACAGGCACAAATACGCGGGGTTGGTCATCCCAGCTGGGGGCCAACTCCGCGATGGTCTGCCGCATGATCCGGGCGGCGGCGTCCCGCGCAACAGGACCGTCGCCGGCCTCGATGGCGTGCGCAACATCCATGTGCCACTGCAGGGCCTGCTTTTGGGGGTGCTCCGGCATCAGGCCGTGCACCGTCCTGCCGGTCAGCGTCTCGGTGACCTGGCCGATCAGGTTCGCAAACATTTCATTGCCTGAGCCCGACAGGACCAGGGCGTGGAAACGGATGTCGAGGTCCAGGAACGTGGCCATGTCGCCGGCGTCGCCGGCTTCCTTCATGGCGTGGGAGATGCCCACCAGCTCCTTGCGAAGCGCATCGGGGGCGTTATCGGCCGCCAGTTCAGCTGCCACGGGCTCGACGGCGGAACGCAGCTCCGCCAGCGAACGCAACTGGGCTCCGCGTCCTTCGCCAGCCAATCGCCAACGAATGACCAAAGGATCGAAGGGGTTCCAGCGGTTGGCCGGTAGGACTCTGATCCCCACCCGCTTGATGGTCTCCACCAGTCCCAACGACTGGAGGACCCGAACCGCTTCGCGGACCACCGAACGTGAAACCTTGAGCTCGTCTTCCAAATGCTCCGCCAACATGACATGGCCAGTAGGAAGGGCGCCGCCGACAATGCGGGTCCCCAGATGCTCGACGGCGCGATGGTGGAGGCTGGTTGACATAGAGGTAAGCATAATGGCGCGGGGAGCCATGGCGCGCAGGAATAGCAACGCAGTCCCCTTGGGAGGGTAGTGCAGGCAGGAGGCATCATAGACTGTTTATGACGTGGCGCCGTTCCACTTGGTGGGCGCCGCTTTCCTGCCCCGGATTTAAATACGTATGGTTTATTACAGCCCCTGGTTTTGATTTTGCTTCCTGCGTGTCCGCAGGACTGTTTGTACACGAACGAATTGGAGTTTTGATGTCAGCACACATCGGTGTCACCGGCCTTGCGGTGATGGGTGCCAACCTGGCCCGCAACCTTGCCCGCAACGGCTTCACCGTGGCGCTCCACAACCGCTCCGTGGAGAAGACCGACGCCCTGCTGGAGAAGCACGGCTCGGAAGGCGACTTCATTCGCACCGAGACGCTGCAGGAACTCGTTGACTCCCTCGAAAAGCCCCGCCGCGTCCTGATCATGGTCAAGGCGGGCGCACCTGTCGATAACGTCATCGAGCAGCTCGAACCGCTGCTCGAGGCCGGGGACATCATCATCGATGCCGGCAACTCGCACTATGAGGACACCCGTCGCCGCGAAGCTGCCCTTGCCAAGAAGGACCTGCACTTTGTAGGCGTCGGTGTTTCCGGCGGCGAAGAGGGCGCTCTGAACGGCCCGTCCATCATGCCCGGCGGATCCAGGGAGTCCTACGACGCCCTCGGCCCGCTGCTGGAAAAGATCTCCGCCAAGGTCGACGGCGAACCCTGCTGCGCATGGATCGGTACAGACGGCGCGGGCCACTTCGTCAAGATGGTCCACAACGGCATCGAGTACGCCGACATGCAGGTCATTGGTGAAGCCTTCGATCTTCTCCGTTCAGGCGCCGGCATCGAGCCCGCCGAGCAGTCCAAGATCTTCGCCGAATGGAACAAGGGCGATCTGTCCTCCTTCCTGATCGAAATCTCCGCCGAGGTCCTGGGGCACGTGGACGCCAAGACGGGTAAGCCGTTCGTGGACGTCGTCGTTGATGCCGCAGGCCAGAAGGGCACAGGCCGTTGGACGGTCATCTCCGCCCTGGAACTTGGCTCACCGGTGTCCGGCATCGCCGAGTCCGTCTTCGCCCGCGCACTGTCTTCCCAGACCGAGCAGCGCAAACTCGGCCAGGAACTGCTCGCCGGCGAAGAAGCCTCCGTGGAAATCCCGGAGACCTTCGTCGAGGACGTCCGCCAGGCACTGTACGCCTCCAAGTTGGTCTCCTACGCCCAGGGTCTGGACATGCTGACCTCCGCTGCCAAGGAATACGGCTGGGACCTGAAGCTGGACGAGATCGCTTCGCTGTGGCGCGCAGGCTGCATCATCCGCGCAGAACTGCTCAAGGACATCACCAAGGCATACGCTGCCGAGGAGAAGCCCGCCAACCTGCTCTTCGCACCGGCCTTCACCAAGGCCATCGCGGAGGCTCTGCCGGCTTGGCGCCGCGTCGTAGCCACCGCGGTACAGCTGGGCATTCCCGTACCGGTGTTCTCCTCCTCGCTGGCCTACTACGACGGATTGCGCCGCAAGCGCGTAGCCGCTGCCCTGATCCAGGGCCAGCGCGACCTCTTCGGTGCACACACCTACGGTCGTGTGGACACTGAAGGCACCTTCCACACCCTGTGGGGCGAAGACAAGTCCGAGATCTCGGCTGTCGACACCCACTAGCAACATCGCGCTGAAGGCCGGTTTCCTCCCACTAGGCTGGGAGGAACCGGCCTTTGCCGTACCGGATGCCGGTGCGTTGGGCCCCAGAAAAGGACAACAGCCATGAAAGCGCGGACCGCACTCGTGACGGGGGCATCCACAGGTATTGGTTTCGAAACCGCCATTGCCCTGAAAGCCGCCGGTTTCACCGTCTACGCGGGTGCTCGTCGCCTTGAAAAGATGGAGCCGCTCAAGGCGTACGGAATCGTGGTCCTGTCCTTGGACGTGACCTCTGAGGAGTCCATGGCATCCGCGGTGGCATCGGTGGAAAAGGCCCATGGAAGGGTCGATGTCCTGGTGAACAACGCCGGCTACGGTTCCTATGGATCCCTCGAAGAAGTTCCCCTCGACGAAGGCCGACGCCAGTTCGAGGTCAACGTCATGGGGCTGGCACGCATGACGCAGCTGGTGATTCCCGGTATGCGACGGGCGCGCTCCGGCAGGATCATCAACGTCTCGTCCATCGGCGGAAAAATCTACGAGCCCCTGGGCGCCTGGTATCACGGCACCAAATTCGCGGTGGAAGGCATGAGCGATTCATTGCGTTTGGAACTAAGGCCACACGGCATCGACGTGGTCATCATCGAACCGTCCGGAACAGACTCCGAGTGGGGAACCATTGCGGGGACTGGGTTACTCGCCCGCTCCGGGGAAGGACCCTATGAAGACCACGCCCACATCGTCGCTGCGGCGTTGGCTTCCACGTCCGGGCAGGGCCATGTCCTCTCAACGCCAGCCCGGGTAGTTGCCGACACGATAGTTCGCGCCGCCAACGCAAAACGCCCCAGGACCCGCTACCCGGTGGGCAGGGGGGCCTGGAGCGTCCTGGCGATGCGCAGAATTCTTCCGGACCGGATCTTCGACGCCGTTTTCCTGAATTTCTACAAGAGACTGGCTGGAGGCTAGATCCGGTACTCGATGTAGTACTCGGCGGGATCCACGGCAGGTTTGGTTTCGGATCGTGCATCCCGATGCCGCCATGTGGCCGGAATCCCGGTAATGATGGATTCCGGGGGCGCATCCTTGACCACTACGGCGTTGGCACCCACAGCACTGTCCGCGCCGATGGTGATGGGACCCAGGACCTTGGCACCGGCGCCAATGGTGACCCGGTCGCCGATGGTGGGGTGCCGTTTGACCTTGGCCAAGGAGCGTCCGCCGAGCGTGACGCCGTGATAGATCATCACGTCCTCGCCGATTTCGGCCGTCTCCCCAATGACCACTCCCATGCCGTGGTCGATGAAGAACCTCCGGCCGATGGTAGCGCCGGGATGGATCTCAATGCCTGTCAGGAATCTGGCCAGCTGCGAAATCAGGCGGGCCGGAAAACGGAGTGCAGGGTTTTGCCACAGCCGGTGCGTCACCCGGTGTGCCCAGATGGCGTGGAGTCCGGAGTAGGCGAAAAAGTTCTCGAAAGAGCCTCGAGCCGCCGGGTCATGCGACCGGGCGGCGTCGAGGTCTTCCTTAAGCCTTGCGAAGAAGCTCACAAAGACCTTTCTACAGGAAATGAAGGCGTACGGGCCGAGTTCTAGCCGCGGATGTCGTCGAACAGGACGGTGGAGATGTAGCGCTCTCCAAAGTCACAGACGACGGCGACGATGAGCTTGCCGGCGTTCTCGGGGCGCTTGGCCAACTCAAGGGCACCCCATACGATGGCGCCTGAGGAAATGCCGCCCAGGATGCCTTCACGGGCACCGAGATCGCGGGCTACGCGGACCGAATCCTCCAGCGTGGCGTCAAGGACCTCGTCATAGACGTTGGTGTCGAGGATCTCCGGCACGAAGTTGGCGCCGATGCCCTGGATCTTGTGGGGACCGGGTGCGCCGCCGTTGAGGATCGCGGAGTCCTTGGGCTCAACAGCAACGATCTGCACACCAGGCTTGCGCTCCTTGAGCACCTGCCCGACGCCGGTGATGGTGCCGCCGGTGCCGACGCCGGCAACGAAGATGTCGACTTCGCCGTCGGTGTCTTCCCAGACTTCCTCGGCCGTGGTGGCGCGGTGGATGGCAGGGTTGGCCTCGTTGGCGAACTGCTGTGCCCAGATGGAGTTTTCAGTGTTGGCCACGATTTCCTGGGCCTTTTCCACTGCTCCGCGCATGCCTTCGGAACCCGGGGTCAGAACGATCTCGGCACCGTAGGCGCGCAGCATGACGCGGCGCTCAGTGGACATGGTCTCGGGCATGGTCAGGATGACCTTGTAGCCGCGTGCAGCGCCGACCAGTGCCAAGGCGATGCCGGTGTTGCCGGACGTGCCTTCCACGATGGTTCCGCCGGGCTTCAAGGCGCCGGACTTCTCAGCGGCATCAATGATGGCTACGCCGATGCGGTCCTTGACGCTGTTGGCAGGGTTGTAGAACTCAAGCTTGACCGCAACGGTGGCGTCAAGGCCTTCGGTGAGCCGGTTCAAACGGACCAGCGGTGTGCGACCGACCAGCTGCGTGACGTCGTCGTAGATCCTTGCCATGAAGATTATGCCTATCTCTGAGGAGGGAATGCTGAGGTCAGCCTAACGAGCCGGATCGAAACCCTGCTAAGCAGTAAGCCACGCAGAGTAATATTTCCGCGCCTTCGCCAGCTTCGGGTTAATAATCACCTGACAGTAGCCCTGGTAGGGGAACTTGGCGTAGTAATTCTGGTGCACTTCTTCGGCTTCATAAAAGTCGGGGAGTCGACTTACTTCGGTCACAATCGGGTCGGACCAGAGGGCCTGGGCGCGCTCGATTGCTTCTTCGAACAGCACCTTCTCTTCGGTGGTGGTGTAGAACATCGACGAACGGTACTGGGTGCCGACGTCGTAACCCTGCCGGTTCAGGGTGGTGGGGTCGTGCAGGGCGAAGAACATGTCCAGGATGACTTCCTCCGGAACAACTGTTTCGTCGAAGGTCACGGCCACCACCTCCGCGTGGCCGGTGGTTCCGGAACAGACTTCGTAGTAGTCGGGATTGCGGACATGACCGCCGGTGTAGCCGGAAACAACCGAGCTGACGCCGCGGGTTTTTTGGTAAACGGCATCCAGGCACCAGAAGCAGCCGCCGCCAAGTACGAAAGTTTTCATGTTCTCTTCAATGGATCGGAGGGCGTGATGATTCCCGCAACACCTTACGGGACAATAACGGCGACGCCGGGTGGCGGGACTGCCTGATTCGGTCCGGTAGGTAAGAATAAGAGTATGGAAGCAGTAGACACTGACATTTCTGATGCGGATTCCGGCGAAGATGTCGGAGCAGTTGAGGCCACGGGGGAACCCACGCTCGGTCAGGTGTTACTGGCCGTGGAGGAGCTCTGGCCGGAGTCGCTGGCGGAGGAGTGGGACGAAGTCGGCCTGGTAGCGGGCCGCCCCAATGTTCCGGTAAGCAAGGTCCTCTTTGCCGTGGATCCCACCCTGGAAGTCATCGACGAAGCCATCGAATGGGGTGCCGAGCTGCTGATAACGCACCACCCCCTACTGCTCAAAGGCGTGAATTCCGTAGCGGCCACGTCAGCCAAGGGCCTGGCTATCCATCGCCTCATCGAGGCCGGGACGGGACTGCTGACTGTTCATACTAACGGTGACTCAGCCGTCGGAGGGGTGTCCGACGTCCTGGCAGACGCCTTCGGCCTGGAGAACGTCACGCCCCTGACTCCGGCCAGCAATGGACTGCCCGAAGAGGGGATCGGCAGGGTAGGTGACCTTCCTGACCTGGAAACACTCGGTGATTTTGCAGCCCGTGTCTTTGAAATGCTCCCCGCAGTGGCCGGTGGCGTGAGGGTTGCCGGCGATAAGGACGGCCTGGTGCGCAGGGTGGCGGTATGCGGCGGCGCAGGCGATAGTTTGCTTCCCGCTGTCCGCGCCAGCCACGCAGATGTGTACGTGACTGCGGACATGCGCCACCATCCGGCCTCCGAGGCCCGTGAGGGCGCCACGAACGGTCGTCCCTACTTGATAGACGTTTCACATTTCGCCAGCGAATGGCTGTGGCTCCCTGCTGCGGCCGAGGCCTTGGGGAACGTGCTCGCAGACCAGGGTTTCGACGTGGAGATCCGTGTCAGCAGCACCAACAGCGATCCCTGGGACTTCATACTGACTCCCGGCGGGGACTAGAGTCTAGAAAGATATGGGCAGCCCCGACAGATAGGGGGTGTCATGCCGCTCCTGATCTCCGGGACCGGCAGTGATAAGCGGAGGTAAGCGTGGCGAAAGCAGCACCGGCAGAACAATACAAATTGCTTGAACTGCAGGGGCTCGACGCCAAGCTCAAGTCGTTGGCCGGCCGTCGCCGCGTACTGGAAACGGATCCACGCATCACCGACCTCACCGACGCCCTGAACGTGGCAAACGGTGAACTGGGAGCGGCCAAGGTCGCCGTGCACGATGCCGAGGCGGAATTGCGTCGGGCCGAGGCTGATGTGGAACAGGTGGCTACGCGCATCGAACGCGACGAAGCCCGGCTCAATAGCGGTACGGGCCTGTCCAAGGACCTGGTGGCGCTTCAGAGCGACATTGCCTCGCTGAACAAGCGCCGCTCCGACCTTGAGGACGTCGAGCTGGAGATCCTTGAGCGCTTGGACACCCTTCGCGAACGCCAGACCGCCCAGCAGGCGATCGTTGATGACATTCAAGGTTCCTTTGGCAGCATCCGCGCGGAGCTCGATGAGGCCATAGCCGAAATTGCCGCCGAAGAGACCGTCGTTCGTGGACAGCGGGCCGCTTTTGCAGAGTCCCTGGACGCCGGGCTCCTGGCAATCTACGAGAAGACCATTGCCAAGCGGGGAGTGGGCGCCGCTCGGTTGTTCCATGGCAAATCCGAAGGCTCCGGCATGATGCTGAGCCCGGGGGACCTCGCGGAAGTCAAGGCTGCTGCAGAGGACGACATTGTCTTTTGCCCGGACTCGGGAGTAATCCTGGTCCGTTCGGCAGAGTGGAACTAGGCCGGACCGACCCTAGTTGGGCCCAACCTGGCCAGCCAGGATGATGTTGAGTGCGTGCGGCTTGCGGGCCGTGCCCTCCACCAATTCCGTGATCCACATTTCGCTGGCTGCCTTGGCCAGTTGTGCCGGCGTGGCCGGCGCCTTGCCGCGCCGTGTCAGAAGGTGCCGGGCCAGTTCACCCCGGGTGTGTTTGGCGAAGTGGCTGACCACCGTACGTTTGCCGTTTGCCTCACTGAAAACGTTGACGTTTACTGTCTGGGCGGCGGGGGGAGCCCAGGCAGCTGCGTAGGTGCTCGACCGGCAATCCACCACCAGTTCGCCTTCAGCCCGTTTGGCGAGGACGGCGTTAAGCTGCGGCTTCCAGTAGGAGGCGAGGCGTCCGACGTCGGGCAGTGCAGTTCCCATGGACAGCCGGTAGGCGGGCACTTGGTCCCCAAAACCAATGGCGCCCCACAAAGCGGAGATCACCAGGATGGATTCGGTGGCTTTGCGTCGTTGGGTTGCGGTCATGCTCTTATAGCCCAAGGCGTCATAAAGGACGCCGGAATACACCTGGTGCGCCGGGGCAGCCGGTTCGGCATGCAGCCGGGTGTTACGTTCGACGTCGTCCCGCAAGGAAGCGCCGACGCCCAGCAGCGTCAGGGCATCGTCATGCGCGCTCACCGTCCCCAGGGCCTCAAGAACCGTGGCGCGGTGCTGGTTCAGCTCGGGGAAACTCAGCGACTCCCAATTGATCGCGGGACCTTTGGTGGCAGGGGTCTTGCCTTCGGAAGGCGGAAGCAGAATCAGCACCAGTCGATATTACGCCGGACTTTCCAAGCTCCCGACGCCGGTAGACTTGATGGCGGATGGGTCGACCAGGCGGTCGCGCGTCACGAAAGTGGCTCGAGGAACGTCCGGGCTCCGCAGGGCAGGGTGGTGGGTAACGCCCACTCGGGGTAACCCGCAGGCCAGTGCCACAGAGAACAGACCGCCTGCGCCCGGTGATGCTTGCATCATGGGGCAGCAGGTAAGGGTGAAACGGTGGTGTAAGAGACCACCAGCTCCCTGGGTGACCGGGGAGGCTAGGTAAACCCCACCCGGAGCAAGGCCAGACAGGACACGTTTGAGGGCTGCCCGCCCGAGTGTCCGGGTAGGCTGCTGGAGGGCGTCGGCAACGGCGTTCGTAGATGGATGGCCGCTACTCACTTTCCGGTAACGGAAGTGATGACAGAACCCGGCGTATCGGTCGACCCATCCATTTATGACCAGCGCAAACACTGCGTGTGAGTGATTTCACGCCTTCGAAAGTCCTGCCACCGGTCCTTCCGCCCTAGAATAGGTACTGAACGTAGATGTTCTGCCGCCGGGACTGCGTTCGCAGCCGGCGGATTTTCTTTGCTCTCGTTCAAGGCGCTGTGGGTGGACCGAAGCCCGCCGGCGCATGTGCCGCAGGACTACTCCGGGCGGCCGCTGCCATCTGCATACGAGGACGTATGTGGTTGACCCAAGGAAGGTAGTTCTGTGAGCCAGACGTCAGATTCTTGTCTTGATAAGTGGATGGGCCGGGAGGCTCTCGCCGAGGCCATGATTCCGGTGATCGGCCGGTTGTACCGGGAAAACAACGTGGTCACCAGCATCCACGGCCGGAGCTTGATTAACAAGTCCACCATGAACATCCTGAAGGCTCACCGCTTCGCGCGCCGGATGAGCAACCACGAGCTCCTGCTCGAAGAAACCGCACCCCTGCTCAACGCTTTGTCCGAGTTGGAGTTGGGCGCTGCTGCTATCGACATTGCGCGTCTGACGGAGAAGTACCGGGCTGAAGGCAATGGCGCCTCCCTGGACGAGTACTTGCGTGCGGAACTTGCCGACGTCGTTGGCAAGCGCGGCGCTGACGACCGCACCAGCACCGACGTCGTCCTTTACGGCTTCGGCCGGATCGGCCGCCTGCTGGCGCGCCTGCTCATTGAAAAGGCCGGTGGCGGCCACGGTCTTCGACTCCGTGCGATCGTTGTTCGCAAGGGCGCCGAGAACGACCTCGTCAAGCGCGCAAGCCTGCTGCGCCGCGATTCTGTCCACGGATCCTTCGAGGGCACCATCCGCGTGGACGAGGAAGCCAACACCATCACGGCCAACGGCGTCCAGGTCCAGGTGATCTACTCGGACAACCCCGCCACGGTGGACTACACCGCGTACGGCATCAAGGATGCCTTGGTTGTGGACAACACCGGCCGCTGGCGCGACGCTGAAGGCCTCTCCCAGCACCTGCAGAGCAAGGGCGTCGCCCGCGTACTGCTCACGGCTCCGGGCAAGGGCGAACTCAAGAACATCGTCCACGGCATCAACCACCGGGACATTAACGACGACGACAAGATTGTCACCGCCGCATCCTGCACCACCAACGCCATCACCCCGGTGCTGAAGGCCATCAACGACAAGTTCGGCATCATCCACGGCCACGTGGAAACCGTCCACTCGTTCACGAACGACCAGAACCTGATCGACAACTTCCATAAGGGCGATCGCCGCGGACGCTCTGCTGCGCTGAACATGGTCATCACCGAAACCGGTGCTGCCAAGGCTGTGGCCAAGGCTCTGCCCGAACTGCAGGGCAAGCTCACAGGTAACGCCATCCGCGTTCCCACCCCGGACGTTTCCATGGCCATCCTCAACCTGAACCTTGAGAACGGCACGACGCGCGACGAGGTGAACGACTTCCTCCGTGAGATGTCCCTGCACTCGGACCTTCGCAAGCAGATCGACTACATCGACTCGCCCGACGTCGTTTCCACGGATTTCGTCGGCTCCCGCCGCGCCGGCATTGTTGATGGCCTTGCAACCATCTCCAACGACAAGAACCTGGTCCTCTACGTCTGGTACGACAACGAATTCGGCTACTCCTGCCAGGTTGTCCGCGTCATGGAGGAAATGGCCGGAGTCAACCCGCCGTCATTCCCCGCCAAGGACGTGATTGCCCCCATCGCGGTGCTGGAAACGGCTGACGCTTAAGCAACCAAAACTATTTAGGGGTTTCCCGGCTGTGTCACTGGCCACAGCCGGGAAACCTGATCAAAATGGGCTCATGGACAACGAATCAACCCTTGAGCACGAAACCACCCTCGAACACGCGCTGGACGTTGCGCGGGCCAACCATAAGCAGGCCCAAAAACTCCTCGACCAGGCAGTCGCAGCCAATGCCGCCGGCGACGTCCCGGATCAGCGCGTTGAACAGCTGCGCGCATTGCTGGAAGTAGCAACCGAAGACCTTCAGCGCGTGATGCGGGAGCAATAAAGACCCTCCATCAGCGTCGTCACGGTGTGACTTCTCCTCCACATTGTGGATATTGCTCTGGCTGTCGGGGCCTTGTCCTACGCTCGTAGGACATTGCCTGCCCCCACTGGACGGAGTCCCTTGAGCATCACCTGGTCAGCCTACAAACGCGCCCGGCGCAGGTCGCGTCAAGCCTGGATCATTCTGGCTTTCGCAGCAGCAGCACTGGTGACGGGCCTGTCCTGGTTTTTCACCACCGGCCAGTTCGGCGTCGCCGATCCCTGGGCAGCGGGCCCCAGCGAGGCGCCCGTCTTCGATGCGACATTCATGAAACCGGTCAAGGGCGCAGCTTCCATTGTTGCCGAAAGTGCAAGCACGGCCTTGGAACGGCTTCCTGTGAAAGGCAGGGCACCGAAGTCTGACTACGACAGGGCGGCTTTCGGCCAGGCTTGGGCGGACGTGGACCACAATGGATGCGACACCAGGAACGACATCCTGCACAGGGATCTTACGGACGTTGAATTCACGGCCGGCTCCTCCTGCAAGGTCGCCGGGGGAGTCTTCGAGGAACCCTACACGGGTGCCCACGTGACGTTCCGAAGGGGTCAGGACACCAGCGCGGCAGTCCAGATCGACCACGTCGTGGCCCTGGCCGATGCCTGGCAGAAAGGTGCCCAGGAACTCACAGCACAGCAGCGGCAAACGTTGGCCAACGATCCCCTGAACCTCATCGCAGCTGATGGTCCGGCGAACGTCAAGAAAGGAGCCGGCGACGCCGCGACCTGGCTACCGGCTAACAAGAACTTCCGGTGCCACTACATAGCCCGTCAAATTTCGGTGAAGACTGCCTACAGGCTCTGGGTCACTGCGGCCGAAAAGGACGCGATGAAGCGGGTACTCTCCGGATGCCCTGAGCAACAAACCATCTACAACGCCAGGTGACCATGCCCCAGTTGCCAGGTGCCGCCGTCGTCGATCCTTTCCAGCACGACGCGCTGGAGTGACGTTTCGCGGGGAAGCTTGTCCAGGTCCTGCAGGCCACGCTGGCGGAACGTAAAGTACACGGCGTCCGTGGGTGCATCCGTGCAGCGGTCCAGCGTGAAACGCCGTGCGAAGGAAGCTATGTTGCTGTCCGGAAGCCGTTCTACCAGGTAGGGATCAAGCATCCACGAGTCACATGTGGCAGTGTCGGCCGGTTTGTCCGGAAAATACCGGGGGAAAAAGCCCCGGGCCTCGGTGAAGCTGGCGTCAACCAGGGCGGGGGACAGGCCCCCGTCTTCAGGAATGTGAACGCCAAGCTCCCACCCGGAACCATGCTGTTGTTCTGCGACATCGGAATTCCTGACCAAGTGGAATTGCAGACGTCCCAAGCGGAACAGGTTTCCGGCCATGTGGAGCGTCAGCCAACTCCAGGTATCCAGCCCAAAGCGGCCGTGGACCCGCCGGTTAATGCGAAGTTGCAGCCCTACATCGCCCAAAGATGCAGCCGACACCGCAGGACTGATCCCAAGACCCACGTGGTAGTTGTGAACCGTCGGGGCGAAACGAAGCATGGCCTCGATCCAGTCCTTCTCGCTACCGTCGTTTGCCTGGATGCTGTCCCGGGGAAAGGTTCCCAGACGCTCCTGCAAGGAATTGATGGCCCGTAGGACGGCTGCGCTGGGTGGCGTCGCCAAAAGGGCGGCACATCCTGCGGCGTCGTCGTCGGAGATGTCCAGGAGCTCGAAGAGTTCTGTTGTGGAACTGGTGGCCATGGATTCAGTGTCCAAAAGGATCGGGGTCCACGCCGGGCATCCAGGTCAGGCCAGGCACACCCCAACCGTTCTTCTTGGCCTGCTTCATGGCCTTTTTGGAGTACCGGTCAATCAAGCGGTTCACGTACAGTTTTCCGTCGAGGTGGTCGAACTCGTGTTGCAGGATCCGGGCGAACCAGCCCGTAGCCTCGAAGTCTACCGGCTTGCCATCGCCGTCGAAGCCCTGGACGCGGGTCCATTCCGCACGCTGCAAGGGATAGTACTCGCCCGGGAAGGACAGGCAACCTTCGACGTGTTCGTCGGGGTCCGGTGCCGCGCCGGAGACTTTGGAGAGCGTCAGTACCGGATTGACCACGACGCCCTGTTCAGGCACGTCGTCGTCGTTGGCGTACTTGTAGACAAAGATGCGCTTGCCTACGCCGATCTGGGGCGCCGCCAGGCCGACTCCGTTAGCTGCGTCGTTCGTTTCGAACATGTCCGCTATCAATGCACGAAGTTCGTCGTCGAATACCTCGACTTCGCTTGCCCGGCGGTGCAGGACAGGTTCGCCCCAGATGGTGACTGGCAGGACGGTCATGTCAGATCTTCCTTCGTTGACGCTGTGATCCAAAGGCGGAGTCGGCCCTGGATCTGGTTAAAAGCAAAAGCCGCACCGGATAACCGGTACGGCCTTTGTGGAAACCGGCTCTTCAGCCAATCTCGGTGGGGTGAGCTACGGGGGTTGAACCCGCGACCTCCTGGACCACAACCAGGCGCTCTGCCAACTGAGCTAAGCCCACCATGTGCCTTTTTCGGCTAGTCCGTTTGACCGGCTTTCCTCGAAGGCAACGACAAATAGCTTACCTGCTGTTTTGGGGTGCAAAGTCCACTTTTGCCGGTTTTGGCGAAAAAACCTCTAAAAATGTTGCAGATCACACCGATTCGCTGGTTCCCAGTGTTTCGGCCGAAGCCATCACATCCTTGGAAATCCGCTGCGCGGTGGCAGTGTCCGGCCCGGGTGCGGCGACGAAAACGGCTTCGCGGTAGTAACGCAGTTCGTCGATGGAGTCCTTGATGTCACCCAAGGCGCGGTGGCCGCCGTGCTTTGCCGGCGACTGGAAGTACGCACGCGGGAACCATCGCCTGGAGAGTTCCTTGATGGTGCTGACATCAATCACCCGGTAGTGCAGGTGCTCCACGATGTTCGGCATGTCGCGGGCAAGGAACATCCGATCGGTTCCCACGGAGTTGCCACCCAGTGGCGCCTTCCTAGGATCCGGTACCCACTTCTCGATGTATTCCAGGACCTCAGCTTCGGCTTCTGCCATGGTCTTACCGTGGGGGAGCTCCTCCAGGAGCTTGGAGCGGGTGTGCATGTCCCGTACGAAGTCGTTCATTTGTTCG
Source organism: Paenarthrobacter sp. CAP02 (assembly GCF_040137855.1). Taxonomy (NCBI): domain Bacteria; kingdom Bacillati; phylum Actinomycetota; class Actinomycetes; order Micrococcales; family Micrococcaceae; genus Paenarthrobacter; species Paenarthrobacter sp. CAP02. The sequence goes on from NZ_JBEEII010000003.1 coordinate 25,249, forward strand.
AGTGCGGCATCGTCGGGCTTGATAACGACGTCCACGCCGTCCCCCAGGATATTCAGCTCCGAATCGGTTACCAAGGCAGCAACCTCGATCAGGGCGTCGTTCTTCAGGTCCAAGCCGGTCATTTCGCAGTCGATCCAGACGATGCGTTCATTAGTAATAGGCACGCGCCAAGCCTATCCCTCAGTCGCATCCAAGTGCTCCGATGGTACGATTTTTGGGCGCGACAGTGTCGTTTCTTCCTGTCGTGGAATGCCCCCCCTATGACTCAGAATGTGACCCGAACACAGCGGGCGAACGATTGGACGACGACCACATGACGGTGCCCGTACCCGCCGCGCAGCTGGCAGGGAAAGCAGACACGTCAAAAGCTGCTGTAGTCAGCGAAGTGGATAACGCCCGTTCGCCATTGATTGCCGGATTTATTGGTTCGATGTTCATGGTGTTCGGTTCGCTGGGAGTGGGTTGGCTTGCTCCGGCCTCCGAACTGAGGCGGTTACCACTATTTATCTGGATGCGCACCGAAGGCGTGGGAGTTGCACTGTCCATCGTCCTGCTGGCCATCGGCGGAATGCTCTTGGTCCGCGCTTGGCTCCGTCTCGGGCAGCGAGTCAGGGTCTGGGGCATTGAGGCCCGGAAAGCTACGTTGCAGGCCGTGGTGGCGTGGGGGCTCCCCATGATGTTCACCGTTCCCCTCTTCAGCAGGGACGTTTATGCATATATAGGGCAAGGCCGGTTGATGGTTGAGGGCATCAACCCTTACGAAAACGGAATATCGGCCCTGCCCAACTATTTCCAGCTGGGTGCGGACAAGCAGTGGACAGAGGCACCAGTGCCCTACGGCCAAGTGTTCCTATGGATCGAACAGTTTGTCGTGTGGGCCACCAACGTCCAACCGGAAGCAAGCGTCATGCTCTTCCGCCTGGTCGCCGCGGTGGGGGTTGTCCTGTGCATTGTCTATGTCCCGAAGCTGGCGGAACTTCACGGCGTAAACCCGCATCGGGCACTCTGGCTGACGGCCGCCAACCCGCTCTTCCTGACCAACTTCATTGCCAGCGTCCACAATGACGCGCTGATGATCGGTCTTGCCCTCGCCGGCCTGTACTACTGCGCAACCCGCCGTGTCATCCTCGGCATTGTCTTGGTCACCCTCTCCATCTCCGTTAAGCCAATCACCGTGGTCTTCCTGCCCTTCATCGGGCTTCTGTGGGCCGGCAAGGGTGCTTCGTGGCCCCGCAGGTTCGTGTTCTGGTTCTTCACGGCCGCCCTGAGCCTGGGACTCCTCTACGCGCTGAGCCTGGTTAACGGGTACGGATTTGGTTGGATCAACGGTTTGTCAGCGCCTGGGAGCGTAGCGATCTGGTACGCGCCCGTGGGCCTGATCGGCTTGGCTGTCGGCTCGATCGCCAACGTTTTGGGGCTTGACGGCGCAGTGTTTGCCAAGGCGGTCTATGACGCAGGGAAAGTCCTCATGGTTGCCGCTGTCGCCTGGCTCATCTTCCGGGGCGACTACGACCGCATCATGCGGCGCCTCACGCTGGCGTTTGCCGCCATTGTGCTGCTGGCGCCGATGATTCAGTCCTGGTACGTCGTGTGGTTGATTCCGTTGTTTGCCGTGACGGGCATCCGCAACGATTGGCAGGTCAAAGCCCTGTACTTTGTGGTGTCGTTCTTCATGGTTTACGCCATCTCGGACCAATTGGACGTGTTCCCGTACCTCCAAAGCGAAGACCTGGGCCTGGCCCTGCTGCTGGCCCGCATCGCCGCGGCCGTCATCGCAATCTTCTTTGCGATCTATCTGATTTTCATGGACCCCAAAACCAAGGGCCTGTTCCGCACCAAGGACCAGGCTTTCCTGCGTCCCATCATCTGAAATCCGGTAACGAAATCAAGGGGACGGCAGGAGACGTAGTGCCTCCCGGATGGACAGTGGGCTTAGGTCCGAGGCGTTGTCGGCGGTGAAGTTCCGCACCCATTCCGGATCTGTCTTACTGTACTCGCGCAGGGCCCATCCAATCGCTTTGCGGATGAAGAACTCCTTATCAGTCATATTGGCCCGGATAACAGCAGCCAGCAGGTCGGTCTCCGTCCCTTCCTTTGCAGCAAGCTGAGAGGTGATTGCGGCCCTTCTGATCCACGTGTCGTGATCCACGGCCCAGCGGAGCAGCAGCGGCTTCATGGTGCCCGGGTGGGCAATGAGGAGTGCGCAGATCCTGTGCGCCACCCCGTCCACCAAGTCCCACCACGCACCTGTACGGATAATTTCCTCGTAGACCGGCAACATGTCGAGGTCGGCCTTCGCCATCTTCAGGCCTGTCAGGTCAATCGCGGCATAGCGCTCCTCCCGCGCTTCCGCCTGACGCCACAGTTCGTACACGGCGGCCCGCAGTTCGTCCGGCGATGTTGGAGGGAACTCCCGCACAGCTGCTTTCACGATTTTGCGTACTTCGGGAACCCGCACACCCCAGGAAGGCATGTCGGACTTCATGTAGGCCTGTGCTCCCCGCGCCCTGTCGGGGTCCGCGGCGGAGCGAATGCTTGAACGGATCGACTGGACCAGGTCCCTGGTGGTCATCGCCCAACCTCAGTACCTGTCTTGGTCCCTGCGAGGCAACGCATGACAGCTCTTCCCGGTGAGGGCCTGGACACGATGCTGAACCCGGCTGCTCCAAAAAGTGAGATGCCATCAAACGCGAGCACGCCCGGCGCAGGACCCGCACTGAACGCAGTCTTCAGCTGTTCCTTGCGGTCCCCCGGTATGGTGGTCTTCCAGTCCCTGCCGGAGAGGGAGAACCACCGGCACCAGCACCGGGAGGGTTCCCCCTTGGTTCCGAACAACTCCTCGACAGCTGCCCGGGAGGCGGGAGCGGTCACGACTCCGGGGCTGCATCGTGCTGTGGCATGGACCCAGAATAGGCGCTACGTGCAGGGCTGGTCCCGCAGATACGCGAACACGTGCAGCAGAATCACACTCCGGCGCCCGTCAGTTCACCGGTTTCAATGTTGACCAACATCGTGTCGTCATCGTCCGAGGCACCTACAGCGACTTCTTCTGTGTCGTCTACCGGGGGTACTTGGTCATGATCGGCATCCCAGTCGCTGTTTCGCTCCGGTATACCGGAGGCCTCAATGGACGGAGGAGTTTCGGCGGGGGCTGTGCTGCCGTTCATGCGGGTGAAGTTGGCGGAGCCCCACATGAGGTCGTGTCCGACAGACTCGGCGTCGATTTCGGCCACGTGGTAAACGCGACCTTCGTGTTCCCACTGCCTCAAACGGAGGCGTCCAACGACGAGGACCCGGTGCCCCTTCTTGACGCTGCATCCCACATGTCCGGCAAGGTACCGGAATGACTGAACCGTGTACCAGTTGGTGTTGCCGTCAACCCACGTGTTGGTGGCGCGATCGTAGCGGCGCTCCGTGGATCCCAAGCGGAATGAAGCGGTGGAAGTTCCCCGCGCTGTGGTGGAACTTTTGACTTCCGAGGCTACGAAGCCGCGGACGGTGATGATGTCGTTCATGGGTGGTCCTTCTCGATGTAGGGAAGTGCCTGTCCGGCTCTTTCAGCCTTGTCCACGGCGGAGTGTACGAGTAGGGCGCATCGAAGCTATGTGCATAACTTGGTGCTGCAAGGCCTGTGGAGGGAAGGAGTGCAGCACGGGGTTGTCGGGTTGCCAGCCGAACGCACTGTAAACTCTTTGTGGCGCCAGCGGCCTATGCCGTTTCACGTGCCATGTGCGCCCCAGTAGCTCAGGGGATAGAGCAGCGGCCTTCTAATCCGCCGGTCGGGGGTTCGATTCCCTCCTGGGGCACAAACGGCATCCCCCTTGGACGTGATTCCAGGGGGATGCCCGCTTAACCCCTAGGACTCCAGGAATTCCTTGAGATTCCGAAGCACCACTTGCCAGGTCTCCGTTGATTGGGTCGTTTCCTGGTCAGACGAATTGTTGCCTTGCCTGATGGTTACGCGGGTCCCATCGGCTTCCTCGGCAAGGCTGTATTCCACGGTGTGATAATTGTCTGCGGTGTCAGGCAGCCCCGAGGCCGGACTGTAATGGGTGGTCTTCAGCAGTGCCGGAGGTTCGAAGGCGAGGATCGTTCCCTTGTCCTCATAGGACTTGCCGTTGTATTCGCCGGAGTAGGTAATCGGATCGCCGACGCGCCACGTGGTCTCGACGTTCGTACCGAGGAAATACTGCTTGATGAGCGCAGGATCGGTGAGGGCTTCCCACACCTTCTGGCGGTTCGCCGGGATGCTGGCAGTCGCCACAGCATCCGGGGATTGTCCGGTCATGGTTGATTCCTCATCTCCGTTGCCACGAGTCAATGCTCCTTGTTGGACAAGCTACGCCCGTCCGATCCCCCTGTGAATGGCACAATGGCTACGTGATCAGCAGTCGAACAGCATCGGAGCATGGCAGGCCGGCCGAGGGAGTCCGGGTGACAGCATTGTCAGTGCTCGTCGCGACGGCCCTGGCGCTGACCGCGTGCAGCGGACCCGTCATGTCCGCCAACAGTCCTTCCAGCACTGCGCCCTCCGAGGGATCCGTAGCGACAGCCAACGTGGATCCCGCGGTAGAAGACACCAGGCTCGCGGTGGAGGGCACCTTGAAGAAGCTGGTCACTGCCAACGCCAAGCCGGACAGGGAAGCCGTAAGGGCGGCGCTGGTTTCCGCGGGCATTCCCAAGGCGAACGTGGAAGTATCTGTCAGCCGCACGCCCACCGGCTTGGATGTCGACGCCATGGAGGCGGCCGCCCTGACCGGGGAAAACTGTGTCATGGGCCAGATCCGCGATGGGGGAGTGGTGGTCACGGTGCTACCCGTCCTCGCCACAGGAAAGTGCTTCGTGGGGGACACACGGTAGCTGCACGGGGCACCCGAATGTGAGTTATGTACCCCGAGCCACTAGATTTAAGGGTATGGCGGAATTCATTTACACGATGACCAAGGCTCGCAAGGCCGTTGGCGACAAACTTATTCTGGACGATGTCAGCATGTCGTTCTACCCCGGCGCGAAGATCGGCGTCGTGGGCCCGAACGGTGCTGGTAAGTCCACCATCCTCAAGATCATGGCTGGACTGGACACGCCCTCGAACGGCGAAGCCCGCCTGAGCCCCGGCTACACCGTGGGAATCCTCCTGCAGGAACCGCCGCTGAACGAGGAAAAGACCGTCCTGGGCAACGTCCAGGAAGGCGTTGGCGAAATCTACGCCAAGATCCAGCGGTTCAACGAAATTTCCGAAGAGATGGCAAACCCGGACGCGGATTATGACACCCTCCTGGATGAGATGGGCAAGCTCCAGGAAGCCATCGATGCTGCCGACGCCTGGGACATCGACTCCCAGCTCGAGCAGGCCATGGACGCACTGCGTTGCCCGCCGGCAGATGCCGATGTAACTGTCCTCTCCGGTGGTGAGCGCCGCCGCGTAGCGCTCTGCAAGCTCCTCCTGCAGAAGCCGGACCTCCTGCTCCTTGATGAGCCCACCAACCACTTGGACGCCGAGAGTGTGTTGTGGCTTGAACAGCACCTGTCCCAGTACCCCGGTGCCGTGCTGGCCGTCACCCACGACCGCTACTTCCTTGACCACGTCGCTGAGTGGATCGCCGAGGTTGACCGCGGTCACCTGTACCCCTACGAAGGCAACTACTCCACGTACCTGGAGAAGAAGAAAGCCCGTCTGGAGGTCCAGGGCAAGAAGGACGCCAAGCTCTCCAAGCGCCTGAGCGAGGAACTTGAGTGGGTCCGGTCCAACGCCAAGGGCCGTCAGACCAAGTCGAAGGCCCGTCTGGCCCGCTATGAGGAAATGGCTGCCGAGGCGGAGCGCACCCGCAAGCTGGACTTCGAAGAAATTCAGATCCCGCCGGGACCCCGCCTTGGTTCTTTGGTGATTGAAGCCAATAAGCTGAAGAAGGGCTTCGATGACCGCGTCCTGATCGAGGATCTCTCCTTCTCGTTGCCCCGCAACGGCATCGTCGGTGTGATCGGACCCAACGGTGTTGGTAAGTCCACGCTGTTCAAGACGATTGTGGGCATGGAGCCGCTGGACGACGGCGATCTGAAGATCGGCGAGTCCGTGAAGATCTCCTACGTGGACCAGTCCCGTGGTGGCATCGACCCCAACAAGACCCTGTGGGAGGTCGTGTCGGAAGGCAACGACTTCATCCAGGTCGGCCAGGTCGAAATGCCCTCGCGTGCCTATGTTTCTGCCTTTGGATTCAAGGGTCCGGATCAGCAAAAGAAGGCCGGTGTTCTCTCCGGTGGTGAGCGCAACCGACTCAACCTGGCGCTGACGCTCAAGCAGGGCGGCAACTTGCTGCTTCTGGATGAGCCCACCAACGACCTCGACGTCGAAACGTTGAGCAGCCTCGAAAACGCGCTCCTCGAGTTCCCGGGCTGCGCAGTGGTGGTCTCCCACGATCGCTGGTTCCTGGACCGGGTGGCAACGCACATCCTGGCCTACGAAGGCGATGACGAGAACCCCTCGAAGTGGTACTGGTTCGAAGGCAACTTCGACGCCTACGAGGAAAACAAGGTGGAGCGCCTGGGCCCGGATGCGGCCAAGCCGCACCGCGTAACCCACCGCCGCCTGACGCGCGACTAGAGCTCACACTCGACTAAAACTGAAACACGAAGAGGCCGGTCCCCAAAGGGGGCCGGCCTCTTCGGCTTAAGCAACGGCGGTCTACGGAATCCTGACCATGCCTTCCTGCGCAACAGTGGCGACATGGACGCCGTCGCGGTTGAAAATGCGGCCCGTCGCAAGTCCCCGGGCACCTTGGGCGCTGGGGGACTCCTGGACGTACAGCATCCACTCGTCCACCCGCACTGGCCGGTGCCACCACATGGCGTGGTCGAGGCTGGCCACGCTCATCCCTGGCGTCATCCATGAAAGGCCATGCTTGCGGAGGATGGGTTCGAGCAGCGTGTAGTCGCTCGCGAATGCCAGGGCCGCACGGTGCAGGTTGGCGTCATCCGGAAGGGGGCCGATGGTCTTCATCCACACCGCGTTGGTGGCCACATGCTCGCTCGGCGGAGAGACATAGAGGGCAGGGTCCACGTGCCGGACATCAAAGGGCCGTTCGGATGACATGTGCCGCGCCATCGGGTGGTCGAAGTGGGACAGCAGCTCAGCGGTGCTGGGCAGCGACTCGGGATCGGGGATACCCTCCGGCATGCTCGCCTGGTGGTCCAGCCCGCTGTCTTCCACCTGGAACGAGGCGATCATCGACAGAATCGGAACGCCGTCCTGGTAGGCGTGCACACGGCGTGCGGAGAAGGAGCGGCCGTCGCGCAACCGCTCGACGCCGAAAGTTATGGGCTTGTTCGCGTCACCGGGCCGGAGGAAGTAGCCGTGCATGGAGTGGGCCACCCGGTCCTGCTCCACGGTCCGCATTCCTGCCATCATCGACTGGGCGAGGACCTGGCCGCCAAAAACACGGTGCCGGGGCTGCTTTTGGGACGGCCCGAGGAAGATGTCCTCGTTGGTCCGGGCTCCGTCAAAATCACCAAGGTCCAGCAGGCCGATCAGCACATCCATGGGGTCTTCTGCGGGTGCCTGCACGTCGAGGCCAGCGTTCGTCTCAGTCATGGTTCGACTTTAGACGCCGCCCCGACCCCTCTCAACCGGGGACATGCCGGTAGAGTCGATCATGTGACAGACGTCTTGACCCAGTCCTTCCGCTTCGCCGATCCCCGTGACCTCGCCGATCTTCGGACCTTCGTCACGCGGGCCAAGAGCATCGACGACGGCGCCATCCGCCTGCAGGCCTCGGGCAAGGTCCTCGCGGCCTATGTATGCGTGCTGCGGCCGCGCATCCTCGGAGAGTCCACCCCCACCATCCTGGGCCTGCGGACCATGGCCCTTGCGGAGCCGGCCCAGGCCGACGTAACGGTGACGCTTGCCTCCGTGATGGACCGTTTGGCCCGCTCAGGTGACGGGGACGTGGACCTGCCCATTCCGCCGTCGACCGTTTCGGAGTCCTGGGCCGGCGTCGGGGCACCGCGGGCCGGTTGGGAACCGCAAGGTTCAATTCCCGACGCCGACCTCAGGTCAGCGGCCGAGGCGGGCATCGCGGAGGTGGCTGGCGTCGTTCCTGCCGTGGCGGGTGCCGCCGTCATCAACACCGCCAGGGCTGCCGTTTGGGGACGCGGAATGCCTGGCGCTGAGGACCTGCCGTCAGGCGCGGCTTTCGCGGCTTTCGCCCTGGGTTTCCTCGCCGATGGTGAGCAGCAGGTGTACCGAAACGGCCGCTGGTTCAGGCTGAGCGGACCCCGTGGCCATGTACTGGTCCGTACCGGCGCGGGGCTGGGGCTCGGTTTCTGAGGTTCAGGCGTCCGGGCCCGCTGAAGGGCTGTTGACCATGGTCAGCGCTGCGCGTTCCATGTAGTCCCACAGGGTGCCTTCATGCAGCGGCGACAGGTCCAACGCGTCCACGGCTGTCCGCATGTGGAACAACCACCGGTCCTTTGCTTCGGGGGTGACCCGGAACGGCATGTGGCGCATTCGAAGGCGGGGGTGCCCACGTTCCTCGCCATAGGTGGTGGGACCGCCCCAGTATTGTTCCAGGAACATGAGGAAGCGCCGCTTCGCGGGCCCGAGGTCTTCTTCCGGGTACATGGGGCGGAGCAATGGATCCGTGGCCACGCCGTCGTAAAATACGTCAATAAGCTTGACGAACGTTTCGTGTCCGCCGACGGCAGCGTAGAAGCTGTCCGTGTAGGCGGGCTGGCTGAAAGGGTCGTTCTGCATCAGTTGGCGGCGGGGGCCGGCTTGTGGCGCTGGTGGCTGGCCACCGGAAATGTTACTCATTGGACTTCTCCTCGGCCTTCGTGGCGCGTGGTGCGCCGGCAGTCACGGGCGCAGCGGCAGCGCCGGGGCCATCGCTGGTAGCAGGTGTTTCAAGCGGCACGTAGTCACCCTGCGAGCGGTTGCCCACCCGGAGGATTTCTCCGTTGCGCAGGTACCAGATGGCTCCGTCTTCGGCACGGACCCGGGTAATCCGCAATCCCACGGATTCAACGGTACCAACCACTTCACTGGTAACGATCACGTCGCCAATACCGTATTGGTCCTCGATGGTAATGAAGATGCCCGCGAGGAAGTCCCGGATCAGTTGCTGGGCGCCGAAACCGATGGCGACACCCAGGATGCCGACGCTGGTCAGGAGGGGCGCGACGTCGACGTTCATGTATTTGAGGACGTAGATGATGACAATCACCACGACGATGACGCTCACAAGGCTTGTCAGCAGTGTGCCGATGGTTTCAGCGCGTTGGGAGCGCCGCTCATGGTCAAGTGCGCGAATGGCTGGTTGAACCCATTTGAAATGCGCCTTCTTGAAGAAGGAGCTACCGGCAGATACCCGGCGCGTGATGCGCAGGATGATGAAGCGCGCAACGATCCAGACTGCCAGCCCCACACCGATGGTGATGAGGATTGATACGAGGTCTATTTTCTCTGGTTCCAAGGTGATGGTTTCCGCTAGGGGGATGGAGGTCAAGGTGCACTATCTCCTTGTCGTCGGCCCGTGTTCGCCGGGCGCGGAACACTCTGTCCACTGACAACCCTAGCGCCGTAGCGTGACGGTATGCGCATCCTGGTCCTTGGCGGCACCGCCTTCCTGTCCGCGGAAATCGCCCGGCAGGCTGTCGCCTCCGGGCACGATGTGACGTGCCTCGCCCGGGGTACTTCGGCTCAACCGCCCGACGGCGCCACCTGGGTCAGGGGCGACCGTGCCTTGGGTGCCGCGGCTTTCGCCGGTGTGGCAGGAAGCTGGGATTCCGTCGTCGAGGTGTCCCGTGATCCAGTGCAGGCCCGGGCGGCTTTGGAAGCGCTGGGCCCTGCCGCGAAGCACTGGACGTTCGTCTCAAGTTGCTCGGTGTACGCAGACCACTCGGTGCCGGGGGCCACGGAAGACGCGGCCCTCCTGGAACCGCTGCCGGAGGGGCAGGCGGGAACGCCGGAAACCTATGGCGAGTCGAAGTCAGCGATCGAACAGCTGACGCGTGCCTTGCTGGGGGACAGGGCACACATCGTCCGGGCAGGGCTCATTGGCGGACCAGGGGACGGTACGGACCGCTACGGTTATTGGCCGGCACGATTCGCTGCCAGCCCTGACACGGTGCTGGTCCCGGACATTCCGGACGCAGCGACCCAGATCATCGATGTCCGGGATCTGGCTGCATGGATCCTCCAAGCCGCCGAACAGGGCCTGGCAGGAACCTACAACGCAGTGGGCGAGGTTGTGGGCTTCGCCGACTACATCTCCGAGTCCCGGCGGTTGGCCGGACCGGTCGCGGAGGACGCCATCCGTCCCACCCAGGACTGGCTCGTTGAGCAGGGCGTGGAGTACTGGGCTGGACCGGATTCGTTGCCCTTGTGGCTTCCGCCGGACCACGAAGGCTTCCAGGCGCGCTCCAACAAAGCAGCCCGGGACGCGGGTATGCGGCTCCGCCCGTGGCGGGAGACACTCGCAGCCACGCTGGAGGATGAGCGGGGCCGTGGCTTGGACAGGGAGCGAAAAGCAGGCCTCAGCCGGGACGCCGAACGCAGGCTCGTGGCACTGTGGCGGGACCGGCGGCGTTAGGCGGCGGCCGCCGTCGTGATGGGTTCGTGGTGTACAGGGAAGTTGACGCTTCGGGCGATGAAGCACAGCTGGTTGGCTTCGTGGTGAAGCTGCGGGACCAAGGCGGCGTGAGCGGGATCGGCGATGGTGACGTGCGGTTTCAGGGTCACGGCTTCGAACTGCCCGCTGCCGTCCCTGTTCATCTTCATGAGGCCGTCCGCGTTGTCTTCGTATGCGGAGACCACCACGCCGTGTTTGACGGCCACGTGAAGGAAAGACAACATGTGGCATTGCGAGAGCGCAGCCAGCAGGAGCTGTTCGGGGTTGAACCGGTTCCGGTCACCATGGAACGTGGGGTCTGCTGAGCCCTTCAGCGTGGGCAACCCGGCAATCTCTACATCGTGGTCCCGTGAGTAACTCCGGTAACCAGAGGTGCCTTCGCCGAGGTTCCCGGTCCAACGGACAGTCAGCGCGTAATGGTGCTCGTTCAGGCTCATGCGGACAGTCTAGCGACGCAATCGCAACTGTCCGCATGAGCCCGATGTGAGTGCTGCCTAGACGTCCGCTGCCCTTGCGCGCAGTGCCCGGACCACGCCGTCGCGGTTCTCCAGCATCATGCGGCGCAACGCGGCGCTTTCTTCGGGAAGCCCAGCGAGGAATTCATCCGTGCGGTCCACGGTGGCTTGCGTGGTGAGCTGCGCTGGGTAGAGGCCCACCACAATCTGCTGGGCCAGGGCGTGGGTGCGTTCCTTGACGATCCCGGGGACGGCTTCGAAGTATTTCCCGGCGAACGGCTCCAGCAAGGCGGTGTCGGGCACCCGCATGAAGCCGGCGACGGCGGACGCCTGGAGAGCATTGGAGAGCTCACCCTTGACCACAATCGAGTCCCAGGCCGCTTGCTTGGCCTCGGCGGTGGGGATGGCTGCCTTGGCTTGCGCCGCAGCGTTTTGGCCGTTCGAGGTGTTGTCCCGATCCAGTTCAGCGTCGATGCGCTCCTGGCCCTGGCGGCCCCCTGCCACCAAGGCGGTCAGGAGTTCCCACCGCATATCCTGGTCGACTGCCAGGCCCTCAAGGGTTTCCGTCCCGTCCAGGAGGGCCTGGAGGCGGTCAAGCTGCCGATCACTTCGCGCGAGCTGGGCGAAAGCCTTTGCGAACTGCAGCTGTGCGTCCGAGCCGGCCTCGACCGCGGATGCAAGCTCCCACAGCTTTTCGGCCGCCGCGGTGGTGGCCTCCAATTTGTGGTCTGCCGCCACGTAATAGGTCAGCGTGGTCGCGAGCTGGCGCAGCTGGACCAGTATTACTGACGAGTCAGTTTCGTCGGCAATGTTGGCCAGGATCAGGTCCGCGTAGCCGCGTGCCGGGGTTTCGCCGTCGCGGGCTGCGTCCCAGGCCGAGCCCCACACCAGGGTCCGGGGAAGGCTGGCAGCGAAGTCCTTCAGGTGTGCTTTGGCCGTCGCCAGGCTATCCGGATCCAGTCGGACCTTTGCGTAGGCAAGGTCGTCATCGTTGAGCAGGATCAAGTCAGAACGCTTCATGCCCACCAGGGCAGGAACTTCCGTGCGGGGGCCGTCCACGTCGAGTTCCTCGCGGTGCGTCCGTTCCAGCTTCCCGTTGGCCGAGAGGGTGTAGAAACCGACCGCCAGGCGGTGCGGGCGGAGGGTGGGCTGTTCCTCGATCGCGGTCTGCCTTATGGCGAAACCTGTGATGGTGCCGGCGTCATCGACCGTGAGTTCAGGGGAGAGGGTGTTCACGCCGGCTGTCTCGAGCCAGAGCTTGCCCCACTGGTCAAGGTCGCGTCCGGACGCGGCTTCGAGTTCCACCATGAGGTCTGCGAGCTCGGTGTTCTTCCAGGCGTGCTTGGCAAAGTATGTGCGGACGCCGGCCATGAACTGCTCCGGACCAACCCAGGCCACCAACTGCCGGAGCACTGAGGCGCCCTTGGCGTAGGTGATGCCGTCGAAGTTGACCTCAACGTCCTCGAGGTTGTTGATTTCAGCGAAGATGGGGTGCGTTGTTGGCAGCTGGTCCTGCTTGTACGCCCAGGACTTCTCCACGGACGCGAAGGTGGTCCATGCGCGGTCGAATTCCGTGTTTTCCACGGCTGCCAAGTGGGACATGTACTCAGCGAAGGACTCGTTGAGCCAGAGGTCGTTCCACCAGCGCATGGTCACCAGGTCTCCGAACCACATGTGGGCCAGTTCGTGCAGCACTGTGATGGCACGCCGTTCAATCTGGGCGCCGGTGACTTTGCCGCGGAAGACGTAGCCCTCCAGGATGGTGACAGCGCCTGCGTTTTCCATGGCTCCGGCATTGAATTCGGGCACGAAGAGCTGGTCGTACTTCTCGAACGGGTACGGGCACCCGAACTGGGCCTCGAAGAATTCGAAACCCTGCCGGGTGAGTTCGAAGATGTTGTCCGCATCGAGGTACTGCATGAGGGACTTCCGCGCGAACACCCCGAGCGGTATGACCCGGCCGTCGGAGCTGGTGACCTCGGAACGGACGGACTGGTACGGTCCTGCGATCAGGGCCGTCACATAGGAGGACAGCCGCGGCGTCGGGGCGAACTTCCAGACAGACCGTGCACCGCCGTCCTCTGCGGGTTCGGTTTCGGAAGGGACGGGCGTGGGGGAGTTTGAAATGACATCCCAGTGCGAAGGCGCCGTCACGGTGAAGGTGAAAGTGGCTTTCAGGTCCGGCTGTTCGAACACGGCGAACATGCGGCGCGAATCCGGGACTTCGAACTGGGTGTAGAGGTAGGCCTCGCCGTCTACGGGGTCGACGAAGCGGTGGAGGCCCTCGCCGGTGTTCATGTAGGGGGCATCCGCAACGACCGTGAGTTCGTTCTCAGCCGCGAGTCCGGGGAGCTGGATGCGGACTCCGTCGGCGACCTCCGCGGGGTCCAGCTCCGTGCCGTTGAGGGTCACGCTGTGGACGGTGTGCGTGATGGCGTCGATGAACGTCGAGGATCCGGGGCGCGCCGAGAACCTGACAACCGTGGTGGAGCCAAAGACCTCCGGGCCTTTGGTCAGATCCAAGGTGACGTCATATGACTCGACGTTGAGCAGTTCGGCGCGGGCGGCCGCTTCATCGCGGGTGAGGTTCAGGCCTGGCAAAGTGGTGCCTCCGGGAAGGTGGGGTGACCGACCGGTAGGCCCGGCCGCTGGTGTGAAGCCATTCTTTCACTCCCTGACCGTAAGGCAAGGAGCTCCCACCATAGTGTCGTCCTGACGGAGTAGCGTTGAAGCATGGGACGGTTCCGGGACACGCTCGACCTCCGCGCGCTACGGTTCGCGGTGGCTTTTCCTTTGATGCTCGCGGCAGGATTCGTTGTGTGCGCGCAGATGCTGCGCAACGACCTTCCGCAACCAGTCGCTGTCATGTGGAACGCCGACGGCGGCACCTCCTTCGCGCCTTTTGGCGCCTACGTAGCCGGAGGCGCAGCCCTGATCATCGTTTTCGGATGGGCCGCTTTCCTGCAGGCCGTCCCGTTGGCCCGCCCGGTGGTCATGCGGCGCGTCATGATGGGCCTTGGACTCATGCTCAGCCTCTTCATCACCACTGTGCTGGCAGCCGGGCTGGTAGGGCAGTCCGGGCTTGCGGACGGCAGGTTGTCCCACGTCGATCCGATCGTATTGGCAATGGGAAGCGGGGCAGCCTTGGCCCTCGGCGTCGTGATGATGTTCGCTTTCAAGCCCGACCCCCGATGGACTCCCGAGGACGATGCCGCACTGCAATCGGAGCTTCGCCTCCTGGAGGACCCCGACCTCGCCAACGACACCCTGAGGATGTGGGTCCATGCCCGCAGCTCCGTATTCATCATGATCATTGTTTCGGCGCTGTTCCCGGCTGCCCTGATCGCGGTGGTGGTCCCGTGGCTGGGTGCCCTGGTCGCCGTGGCGGCCCTGGTGGGCGCGGGATTCCTGTTCGCCCGGGTGCGTGCCGACAGGGGAGGGCTGCAGGTCTTCGCGGGCGGCCTCGTACGCGTCCTGGCCGTTCCCGCCGTCGACATCGCAGCAGCGGCACCCGCGGAAGTCAAAGCTGCGGATTACGGCGGGTGGGGATGGCGCCACCACGACGACGCCACGGCAATGCTCGTCAGCAGCGGGCCCGCGGTAGTCGTCAGGAGACTCAATGGGCGGCGTGTGGCGCTGAGCGCCGGAACCCAGGCCTCCGCGGACAAACTTGCCGGAATCCTGAACAGGGCGGCCCATCGGGCCCAAGGCGACGGGCAGACCCAACAACCCGGCTAGCGGTACCCTAGGTAGCGCATCCCTCATCGCCGCGCCCGGCCAGTGCTGTGCCACTGCCCAGTGCCGTACCTGCGCGCCAGAAAGAAACGGACTTCCTGTGACTACACCCCGCGTCCACATTGCAACTGACCACGCCGGCATGGAACTGAGTGCCCACCTGGTCAGCCACCTCACAGCCAAGGGCTACGAAGTGGTGGATCACGGTCCCAAGGAATACGACGCCCTGGACGATTACCCGTCGTTCTGCATCAACGCAGGCGTCGCTGTGGTCGCCGACCAGGAAGCTGGCGTGCACGCCTTGGGAATCGTCCTTGGCGGCTCCGGCAACGGCGAACAAATTGCCGCAAACAAGGTCAAGGGTGTGCGAGCCGCCCTGGCGTGGAACCTTTCGACAGCCAAGCTCGCCCGCGAACACAACGATGCGAACGTCGTCGCAGTCGGAGGGCGCCAGCACAGCGTCGAGGAGGCCACGGAGCTGATCGAGGCATTCCTTGCTGAGCCTTTCAGCAACGACGAACGGCATGTCCGTCGGATCGGCAAGATCGCGGTGTACGAAAACACCGGCGAAATCGTCGAATAGTGCCGGAAGGCCACTCGGTCCATCGCCTGGCCCGCCAATTCCAAGATGTTTTTGGCGGCCAGCGGTTGGAAGTTACCAGTCCCCAAGGACGGTTCTCCGCCGGGGCTGCGCTGCTGACCGGGCACACCATGGTTGGCGCCATGGCCCACGGAAAGCAGTTTTTCCTCAGCTTCGACCACGGACTGTTCCTCCACGTTCACTTGGGCCTGTACGGTGCCTGGAGTTTCGGGGGCGACGAGTCCTTTACCGGGGCGTCCAGCATCGGCGCTCCCCGTCGAATCGGCGAGAGGGAGACGGGCTCGGCCGCGCCGGACGGTGCCTACGCCGGTCCGCCTCCGCCCGTAGGGGCGGTGCGGGTCCGCCTCGTTTCGGACCACGGATGGGCTGACCTGCGTGGGGCCACCACCTGTGCGGCCATCACAGCCGCGGAGACAGAGGCCGTGCTGGCAAGGCTGGGCCCGGATCCTCTGCATAACCGGCCGGGGGACCGTGACGAGTTCATTCGGCGCCTGCGTCGCCGCAAGACTGCCGTTGCCTTGTTATTGATGGACCAGTCGGTGCTCGCCGGAGTAGGCAACATCTACCGGGCCGAAGTGCTGTTCCGACAGGCAGTTGATCCGTGGACCCCGGGAAACAGCATCGACGCCGAAACGGCTGGCCGGCTGTGGGATGACACGGTGGCAACAATGGCCGACGGCGTCCGTGACGGTCGGATTGTTACGACGCCTCCGTCGCTGTGGACCGTTGGAGGGGCAATCGCGCCCGACGCCGATGCGCACTTTGTCTATAAACGTCACGGCTTGCCCTGCCGGGCTTGCGGGACGCTGGTGGGCATCACCGAAATTGGTGCTCGCAAGCTCTATTGGTGTCCCGGCTGCCAGGTTTAGGCGGTTCCAGGCTCTGTTTTGAAGCCAAAAACAGCTGGAAGCAAAAAGCGCCCCGATCCGAAGATCGGGGCGCTTTGCTGGAGGGGACGACGGGAATCGAACCCGCGTAATCAGTTTGGAAGACTGAGGCTTTACCATTAAGCTACGTCCCCAGGTGGACATCCTCTTCAGGACGCTTTCCCTGTGGCTGTTGAAGCCGGGTACAACTAAACCTAATTCCGGCGGCGGTGTCAAATGTGCATTCTTGGCCCGCTTGCCCGTAGACTGTCCTGTGCATTCGGGGTGTAGCTCAGCTTGGCTAGAGCGCCTGCTTTGGGAGCAGGAAGTCGCAGGTTCAAATCCTGTCACCCCGACTCTGTGTTTGTGTCCGCTTCAGGGATACGACAGAACCCCATACCCACAAAATCAGGAGTACTTAGACTGTGAAGAGCGCTGTCGAGAACCTCACCGCAACGCGGGTCAAGCTCAACGTTGAGGTTCCCTTTGAGGAACTGAAGCCGAGCATCGATGCCGCGTACAAGACCGTTGCTTCGCAGATCCAGGTTCCCGGATTCCGCAAGGGCAAAGTTCCTTCCAAGCTCATCGACCAGCGCGTCGGCCGTGGCTACGTACTGGAAACGGCCATCAATGATGGCCTGAACGGCTGGTACCAGGCTGCTGTCCAGGAAACCGGCGTTCGCCCGCTGAGCCGTCCCGAGGTTGAAATCACCGAAGTTCCGGACCCGTCCGCAACCGATGGTGAACTCAAGTTCCAGGTCGAGATCGACGTCCGTCCCGAGATCGAACTGCCGGAATACTCCGGTATCAAGGTTGAGGTTGCTGCTGCGGAATCCTCCGAAGCCGACGTCGATAAGGCCCTCGATGAACTGCGCGGCCGTTTCGGCACGCTGAAGTCCGTTGAGCGTCCCGCCAAGAACGATGACTTCCTCACCATCGACATCAACGCCACGATCGACGGCGAAGAGATCGACTCCGCTGCCGGCCTGTCCTACCAGGTAGGCGCAGGCACCATGCTCGAAGGCCTGGACGAAGCCGTAACCGGCCTCTCTGCTGACGAAGAAGCAATCTTCGACACCACGCTGGTCGGCGGCGACCACGCCGGCGAAGCTGCTCAGGTCAAGGTCACGGTCAAGGCCGTGAAGGAGCGCGAGCTCCCCGAAGCCAACGACGACTTTGCGCAGCTGGCCTCCGAGTTCGACACCCTGGCTGAGCTCCGTGAGGACCTTGCCAAGCAGGCTGCCGACTCCAAGGTTGTTGAGCAGGGCGTTGAGGCCCGGGACAAGGTCCTGGACAAGCTCGTTGAGCTCGTCGAGGTCCCCGTGCCGGACTCGGTGGTGGAAGAGCAGATCGAAGCGCACTTCAACCCGGAGAACGCACACGGCGAAGGTGACCACGACACCGAGGAGCACCGCGCCGAGGTCAAGGCCAACACCGAGCGTGCTTTCCAGAACGAGATCATCCTTGACGCCATCGCGGACAAGGAAGAGGTCAATGTCAGCCAGAACGAGCTCATTGACTACATCGTGACCACCGCCAGCCAGTACGGCATGGACCCGAACCAGTTCGCCCAGATCATTGATCAGAGCGGCCAGGTTCCCATGATGGTTTCCGAGGTCCGCCGCCGTAAGGCGCTGGCCGTCGTCCTGGGCCAGGCAGAGGTTGTCGACTCCGAGGGCAACAAGGTTGACCTCACTGACTTCGTCCGGCCCGCCGGCGAAGCTGCAGCCGAGGAAGCTGAAGCTGTCGAAGCAGCCGACGAAACGGAAACTCCCGCAAGCGACGATCCCGCCGCTGTGAAGTTCTAATACACACCGCCTACCGACCCCGGATCTTCTGATCCGGGGTCGGTTTGCTTTAAGGCCCCCCGCTGGCGCTGATCCCAAACGTGCGCCGTCAGCGAACAGCGCGATTCCGGCGAACAAATCACCCCCGAAAACGGTTAGTGTCCAAGTAGTGAAGTTCAGTGAGGTCACTGGCACCAGCGAGAGGTAAGTACTTATGTCACAGCAATCAGAGGCTCCCCGGATGGCAACTGTCGATCCCGCAGCCCAGGACAACTACATCTACAACCGCCTGCTGAAAGAGCGCATCATTTGGCTCGGCTCTGAAGTGCGTGACGAGAACGCAAACGCCATCTGCTCGCAGCTGCTCCTGCTCTCGGCCGAAGACCCGGAGAAGGACATCTACCTGTACATCAACTCCCCTGGTGGGTCCGTGACAGCCGGTATGGCCATCTACGACACCATGCAGTTCATCCCGAACGACGTCGTCACCGTCGCCACCGGCCTGGCTGCTTCCATGGGCCAGTTCCTCCTGTCCTCCGGAACGAAGGGCAAGCGCTATGCAACCCCCAACGCCCGCATCCTGATGCACCAGCCCTCGGGCGGCATCGGCGGCACCGCCTCGGACATCAAGATCCAGGCCGAGCTGATCCTGCACATGAAGAAGGTCATGGCTGAGCTGACCGCGGAGCAGACAGGCCAGACAGTCGAAACCATCCTCAAGGACAACGACCGCGACAAGTGGTTCACCGCTGCCGAGGCCCTGGAGTACGGATTCTTCGACAAGATTTCGGCGCACGCCGGCTCTGTTGCCGGCGGTGGCGGAACGGCCAACCAGTCGAACTCCGACAACTGACCGGCACTAAAGAACCACTGAAACCCAGGAGTAAAGAACATGAACTACAACTTCGGATGGTCTGCCGGTAATCTCCCGTCCAGCCGTTACGTCCTGCCCCAGTTCGAAGAGCGCACGCCTTACGGCTTCAAGCGCCAGGACCCGTACACCAAGCTGTTCGAGGACCGCATCATCTTCCTCGGCGTCCAGGTTGACGATGCCTCGGCCGATGACATCATGGCCCAGCTGCTGGTCCTGGAGTCAACGGACCCGGACCGCGACATTACCCTTTACATCAATTCGCCGGGTGGCTCGTTCACCGCCATGACGGCTATCTACGACACCATGCAGTACATTCGCCCGGAGATCCAGACGGTCTGCCTCGGCCAGGCGGCCAGCGCCGCAGCGGTCCTGCTCGCCGCCGGTACACCCGGGAAGCGCCTGGCGCTGCCGAATGCGCGTGTACTGATCCACCAGCCGGCCCTGTCCGGCGGCCAGGGTGGCCAGGCCTCTGACCTGGAAATCCAGGCTGCCGAGGTCATGCGCATGCGTACGTGGCTTGAGGACACGCTGGCCCACCACTCGGGTCGCACCTCGGAGCAGGTAAACAACGACATCGAGCGTGACAAGATCCTGACGGCCGCTGAAGCCATGAGCTATGGTCTGATCGACCAGGTCCTTGACTCCCGGAAGATCAAGCCCCAGGCAATCGCCCGGTAGTAACCGGAATTGAACGCCGGTGCGGTTCACGAAATATGGACCGCACCGGCGTTCTGTTTCCACCCAAGCAGCCCATTGTGACCTAGAGTGGATCTTGTCACGGTGGTGCCAACCGCGGCTTGGCCGCACACTTGAGTACGGCGCGGCGCCGCATCACCCGCATGCAACGAAGGGATTCCCACATGGCTCGGATTGGCGAGAGCACGGATCTGCTGAAGTGTTCTTTCTGCGGAAAGAGCCAAAAGCAGGTGCGGAAGCTGATTGCCGGGCCCGGTGTGTACATCTGTGACGAGTGCATCGAGCTCTGCAACGAAATCATCGAAGAGGAGCTTGCAGAGGTTTCCGATCTCGGTAGCTTCGAACTGCCCAAGCCCCGCGAGATCTTCGACTTCCTGCAGGAATACGTCATTGGCCAGGAACCGGCGAAAAGGTCCCTGGCCGTTGCCGTGTACAACCACTACAAGCGCATCCAGGCAGGGCATGCACCCAAGACCGGCAGCCTGGGCGAGGGCTCGCACCACGAAGACGTGGAAATTGCCAAGTCCAACATCCTGCTGATTGGCCCCACTGGTTGCGGAAAGACCTATTTGGCCCAAACGTTGGCGCGACGGCTGAACGTCCCGTTTGCTGTTGCCGATGCCACGGCACTGACAGAGGCGGGTTACGTTGGCGAGGACGTTGAAAACATCCTGCTGAAACTCATCCAGGCTGCCGACTATGACGTCAAGAAGGCCGAACAGGGCATCATCTACATCGACGAAATCGACAAGATTTCCCGGAAGAGCGAAAACCCTTCGATCACCAGGGATGTTTCCGGAGAAGGCGTCCAGCAGGCACTCCTGAAGATCCTCGAGGGCACCGTGGCCTCGGTTCCACCGCAGGGCGGCCGGAAGCACCCCCACCAGGAATTCATCCAGATCGACACCACCAATGTGCTCTTCATCGTGGCCGGTGCGTTTGCTGGATTGGAAGACATCATTGGTTCCCGGTCCGGGCGCAAGGGCATCGGCTTCGGAGCTCCGCTGAACGAGGCCAGGGACAACGTCGACACATATGGCGAAGTCATGCCCGAGGATCTGCTCAAGTTCGGGTTGATTCCCGAATTCATTGGTCGACTCCCGGTCATCACCACCGTTTCCAATCTTGATCGCCCCGCCTTGATCCAGATCCTGTCCACGCCGAAGAACGCCCTGGTGAAGCAATACCAGAAGATGTTCCAGCTTGACGGCGTGGACCTGCAATTCGACGACGATGCCCTCAACGCCATTGCCGACCAGGCGCTGGAGCGCGGCACGGGTGCCCGCGGTCTCCGGGCGATCATGGAAGAAGTCCTGCTGCCAGTGATGTTTGACCTTCCCAGCAGGGACGACATCGCCACAGTGGTGATCACCTCGGACGTCGTGCTCAAAAAGGCGCAGCCCACCATGATTGCCCACGATGTCGTCGCCAAGCGCAGGAATAAGTCGGCCTAGGCGCCTGTTGGCGTAAGTAAGGCGCGGCTCCGCCGGAGTCGCCAGCCAAACACCCTCCCACTTATTCCAAGGAGTTCCCTGTGCCCGAACAGACTGCCAACAAAGCTGATTTCTGGTTCGACCCCGTGTGCCCGTTCGCGTGGATCACGTCGCGCTGGATTGGGGAAGTGGAGCAGGTTCGTGGAATCGAGACCGAATGGCACGTCATGAGCCTTTCGGTGCTCAACGAAGGCCGTGACCTGCCCGACGAGTACCGCGCCATGATGGATGACAGCTGGGGACCTGTCCGTGTCATCATTGCCGCCCAGGAACTGCACGGCGACAGCTACGTCAAGCCCCTCTACGACGCCATGGGGGAGCAGATCCATCATGAAGGCAACAAGGACCGCGCCTCCGTCATCCAGAAGGCGTTGGCCGAGGTAGGCCTTCCTGCCGAGCTGGCACGCTTCGCAGGCTCGGACGAGTACGACGCCAAGCTGCGCGAAAGCCACGAGGCCGGTATTTCCTTGGTCGGCCAGGACGTGGGTACCCCGGTGGTTGCGTTCAACGGAACAGCATTCTTCGGCCCGGTCCTGACCCGGATTCCGCGCGGCGAAGTGGCCGGTAAGCTGTGGGACGCCACGGTCACTTTGGCTGACTACCCACACTTCTTCGAGCTGAAGCGCAGCCGCTCGGAAAGCCCCGAATTCAGCTAGCCGGAAATAATCCAGCTACTTCAGGAACCGTGATGTCCTACGGTCGGCCAGGATCTTGCCGTTGGTCTGGCACGTAGCGCAATACTGCAGGGAGGTGTCCGCGAAGGACACCTCCCTGACTGTATCCCCACACACCGGGCAAGCTTGTCCTGTCCTGGCGTGCACGCGGAAATTGCTCCGCTTGGTGTCTTTGAGTTCACTGGATGGCTTGCCTGCCGCGGCATTGACAGCACCCACCAGGACTTCCTGCATGGACGCGTAGAGGCGGGCCACGGTCTCCTTGTCCAGCGACTTCGCGCTTGCGAAAGGAGAGATCCTGGCCGCGTGGAGTATTTCGTCGCTGTAGGCGTTCCCGATTCCGGCAATCACGCCCTGGCTGCGGAGCAACCCTTTGATCTGTTGCGAACTGGATGCGAGGATGGCGGCAAAAGAGTCGACGTCGAAATCCGGACTGAGCGGTTCGGGACCCAAGGTGGCGATACCGGGTACGTCATGGGGATCCTTGACCACGTATATTGCCAGGCTCTTCTTGGTTCCGGCTTCGGTCAGGTCGATGCCGATGTGGGCATCGTCGGAAGGCCTGTGAAGGAGCAGCCGCGCTGCGATGTTGCTTTTCCCCATGCGCAGTCCGGCAGATGAGGGATGCTCTGTGTAACGCACCCAGCCGGCCTTCGCCAAGTGGAATACGAAGTACAGGCCATCAACATCGACGCACACGAACTTCCCGATTCGGCGGACTCCTTGAACTGTCCGGCCTTCAAGTGCACTGTACGGTGGGTCGGCAGTCTTCAGTGCCGAGAATGAGTTGATGCGGACTTCGGTTAACACGGCGCCATGGAGTTGGGTGTCCAAGTACATGCACAGCCCGTGCACTTCGGGGAGTTCCGGCATGGTCATACTCTGCCATACGGGAGGCCGAACCCGCAGGAAAGAGAGCCAAAAAAGCCTTCGACGAACTACAGTCCTGTAGTTCCTCCGAAGGCCTTGTGCATGGGACGCGGCGGGACAACAATGGTTCTTACCCACTTCGAAAGAAGAGGGACACGGAAACCAAAGATTCAGTGATATGCAACCAACGCAGCCTTTGGCGAAGTTGGAAGCAAGCTACCAGTGACGAAGTAGGAAGACCTGAAATTCCAAGGATTCCGCCAGACTGCCAAGACGTCACCAAGCAGCCGAAAGTCGAAGCCCCACCAACGGCAAAACGCTGATGGGGCTTCCCCTTTGCCCAAAAAGGGCACAATCCAGGACGCTGGGCCCTGCTAGGACGCCGGGACGTCCTCCGCAGGTGCCAGGACAACATCGCTGACGGCCAAGTCGCCTTCGCCGGACTGGAGCGTGATCTCCTTGGCGTTGGCAGCTGCCTTCAGGTCACCGAGGCCAGCCTTCAACTGGGCTACGAGTACCTCAGGAGCGGTGATGGCTGCTGAGAGTACCTCGGTGCGCTGCTTGACCTTGGCTTCGGACTTTGCTTTCCGGATACCGCTGAGGGCAACGCCCACGGTGCTGAGCATGGTGGTGTCGCCGTCGGTGATTTCCACGGCGGCGGGCCATGCCGCACGGTGGACCGAACCGGTGCGCCACCAACCCCATACCTCTTCGGTAGCGAAGGGCAGGAACGGCGCGAACAAGCGCAGGAGTGCATCCAGCGTGGTTGCCAACGCTGCAAGCACGGAGGCCTGTTCTGCTTCGCCGGCCGCACCGTAGGCTCGGTCCTTGATGAGCTCCACGTAATCGTCGGTGAACTGCCAGAAGAACGATTCCGTGATCTGAAGCGCACGGGCGTAGTCGTAATTCTCGAACGCCTTGGTTGACTGCGCGACGACGTCCGAGAGCTGGGCGAGCAGCGCGCGGTCCAGCGGGTTGGTCAGAACCGAAAGGTCGGTGGTGACAACCGAGTTCTCCGTGGCACCGAGGTTCAGCACGAACTTCGAGGCGTTGAGCAACTTGATGGCCAGGCGGCGGCCGATCTTCATCTGCGCGATCTCGTACGCGGTGTCGGCGCCAAGCTTGGCTGATGCAGCCCAATAACGGACAGCGTCAGAGCCGTACTCGTTGAGCACATCCGTGGGCACCACAACATTGCCCTTGGACTTGGACATCTTCTTACGGTCCGGGTCCAGGATCCAGCCGGAAATGGCCGCATGCTTCCAGGGGGCGCTCTTCTGCAAGGCATCCGCACGGACGACCGAGGAGAACAGCCAAGTGCGGATGATGTCGTGGCCCTGGGGACGGAGGTCGAACGGGTAGACCTTGGAGAACAGCTCCTCGTCGCGGCTCCAACCGCCCACGATCTGCGGGGTGAGGGAAGATGTGGCCCAAGTGTCCAGGACATCGGCGTCACCCGTAAAGCCGTTTGCCTGGTCGCGCTGCGATTCCTCGAAGCCGGGAGCGGCGTCGGCGGCGGGGTCCACCGGCAGCATGTCGTCAGAGGGCAGGATGGGGTTGTCGTAGTCCGGGTTGCCTTGGGCGTCCAGCGGGTACCAGACGGGGATGGGCACACCGAAGAAGCGCTGGCGCGATACGAGCCAGTCGCCGTTCAGGCCGGCGATCCAGTTTTCGTAGCGGGAGCGCATGAAGGCCGGGTGGAAGGTGATCTCCTGGCCACGGCCGATCAGCCGTTCCCGGCGTTCCTCGTCGCGGCCACCGTTGCGGATGTACCACTGACGGGACGTCACCACTTCGAGGGGCTTGTCGCCCTTCTCGAAGAAGTTCACAGGGTGGGTGATCTTCTTGGGTTCGCCATCGAGCAGATCGGCGGCCTTGAGCAGTTCCACCACGGCTTCCTTGGCGGAGAAAGCGGTCTTGCCGGCGATGGCTGCGTAGGCTTCCTTGCCGGCTTCGGTATTGATCCACTCCGGGGTGTCGGCGATGATCCTGCCGTCGCGGCCCATGATGGCTCGCGTGGGGAGCTGGAGTTCACGCCACCAGGTGACGTCGGTCAGGTCACCGAACGTACACACCATAGCGATGCCGGAACCCTTGTCCGCCTTGGCGAGCGGGTGGGCCTTGACCTCAAGTTCCACGTCGAAGAGGGGAGACTTTACTGTCTTGCCGAACAGCGGCTGGTACCGCTCGTCGTCGGGGTTTGCCACCAACGCCGCGCAGGCTGCAAGCAGTTCCGGGCGGGTGGTCTCGATGAAGATCTTTTCGCCGTCCTCGGTGAAGAACGGGTAGCGGTAGTAGGCGCCGGCAACTTCGCGGTCCTCAAGCTCCGCCTGTGCCACGGCGGTGCGGAAGGTAACGTCCCACAGTGTCGGTGCCTCGGCCATGTAGGCGTCTCCGGCTGACAGGTTCGCGAGGAAGGCGCGCTGCGACACGGCGCGGGAGGTGTCGTCGATGGTGCGGTATGTCAGGTCCCAGTCCACGGACAGGCCCAGGGTCTGGAACAGGTTCTCGAAGACTTTCTCGTCCTCAACGGCGAGTTCCTCGCACAGTTCGATGAAGTTCTGGCGCGAAACGACGTCGAAATCGCGCTGGTTCTTGGCCGGCTGGGCCGGGGGCGTGTAGTCGGCCTTGTAGGGAACGGCGGGATCGCAGCGCACACCGTAGTAGTTCTGGACACGGCGCTCAGTGGGCAGCCCGTTGTCGTCCCAGCCCATGGGGTAGAACACGTTCTTGCCGGTCATGCGCATGTAGCGGGCCTGCACGTCGGTCTGGGTGAAGGAGAACATGTGGCCCACGTGGAGGGAGCCTGATGCCGTCGGCGGGGGAGTATCGATCGAGTAGACCTGCTCCCGGGTGGTGTCCGGGTTGAACTTGTAGGTTCCCTCGCTCAGCCAGCGCTGCGTCAGGGCAGCCTCGAGGCCTTCAAGGGCCGGCTTGTCGGGAACGTTGATGGGGGCGGTGGCGGGCGTGTCTGTACCCTGCGTTGATTCAGCCATGGACCAATTGTTTCATGGCTGGATAGACGCACGTTACAGCCCGCCGTCCGGTGGCCCCGCACTCCCGATAGGGTGGTGCCATGACTTTGGCAGCACACCAGATCCCCGCAGTACAGAACAAAACCGCCGTCGTTACGGGGGCGAGCACCGGCATTGGCGAGGCCACCGTGAGGGCTTTGGCGTCCGCCGGTTGGAAGGTCTTCGCGGTGGCCCGCCGCGCCGACAGGCTTGGAGCCCTGGGCTCCGAAACCGGAGCTGTGCCGTTCCCGGCTGACATCACCGTCGACGACGACGTTGCCGCCTTGCTCGCGGCCGTCACCGAAGCCGGAGGTGCCGATACCCTCATCAACATCGCCGGAGGCGCCCGCGGCGCCGACATCATTGCGAACGCCGATACTGAGGACTGGGACTGGATGTACCAGGTTAACGTCCTGGGCACCATGAAGATAACGAGGGCTTTCCTGCCCATGCTGCGCGACAACGGCGAAGGGACGGTCCTCAACCTGACCTCGACGGCCGGGCTGTCCGCCTACGAAGGCGGTGCCGGCTACAACGCGGCCAAGTTCGCCCAGCACGCCATGACCAATGCCCTGCGCCTGGAAGAGGTTGGCAACAACGTCCGGGTCATAGAGGTCGCTCCCGGTCTTGTGCACACGGAGGAGTTCGCCCTTAACCGCTTGGGCGACAAGGACGCCGCTGCCAAGGTGTACGAGGGCGTCGAGAAGCCCCTGACCGCCGCCGATGTGGCCGACGTCGTCAAGTACGCCGTCTCCTTGCCGCACCACATCAACCTCGACCAGATCGTGGTCCGCCCGGTAGCCCAGGCCGCCAACCACAAACTCGTCCGCAAGCAGGCCTAGCCAGCGGGGATGCTGAGCGTGGCCATGATGGCTGCGTGGTCCCTGCCGGGAACCTGGCGGACCGAGTAGTTGCTGCTGCTGATCCGGGGCGTTGTCACCATATGGTCAATGACGATCCCCGGCAGCGGCGGACCTTCCATCGGCCACGTGGGGGAGAACCGGGCACCGGCGGCTGTCCCTGCATCGACAAGTTTGCGCCCGTCCGGTCCGGAGTCCAGCACGGCCCGGAACTCCGAATGGTCATAGGTGGAGTTGTAGTCGCCCATGAGCAGCTGGTTGCCGGGTCGGGCGGCCTGGCGTGCGATATTCCCAAGGTCGCTCCGCCATTGGGCTATCCGGTCATCCACAGGCGGAAGAGTGTGGACATTGGTGAGGTGCAACGTGGCCTTGGAACCAGCAGCCGGGTCGGCCACGAGGACACGCGTGACGTCCATGGTGAACGGGGTGTCCGGCAGTTGTCCCTCGGCTTCCAACGGAAACACCGAATACACCGCGCCGCCCGATGCGTCGTCATTGGGTTTGTTGAGGTGTTGGGGCAGTAACGTCTCAAGGCCCTCGGACCGCAGGCGATCCTCCAGTCCTTGCGTGAACTCCTGCATCACCAACAGCTGGACGCCGTTGTCTCGGACCAACCCCACGATGGTGGCCGCATCCGCCCCGCCATACTCGGAGTTCAGGCTCATAACCTTGACTGCGGCCGTAGGAGTCCCCGCGGACAACGGCTCCGCCTTTCCTGCGTCAAAGGGGAAAAGCCAGAACAACTGCGCGGCAAGCAGGACAGTGCTGGTAACCACCACCCAGGCACGACGCCCCAGTACCGCCTGGAGCAATGCCAGCACCGTCGGCAGCACCATCCACGGGGTGAACGACAGCAGCTGGACCACCGGCAAAGGCCACTCAACCGGAACAGCGCGGAAGATGGACAGCCCCGCTACCGGAAGCACGAGCAGCAAGGCCAGCACGGACCACACAACGGAAGGCCGTCTCCGCGCGGTGCGGGTTTCCGGAACGGCAGCAGCTGGATGCGTCATGGGCCCGAGTCTATTCATGGGCCGCACCTGAAGCCCATATGGAGGAGGAACTGCCGAGTAGAGCAAGGAGCCCGGCTGCCGCTAGACTTGGGGGACAAGCTTTGACCCGGCCATCACCGGTGAGCTTCCGGAAGAACAGCACAGATCGTCCACGTGGCGGCCAGTGCCCAGTAGAACCGGACGGGTAAGCCCGTCACAGCAGTAATGAGAGGCCGGGACTCTGTGTCCCGGTAAGTGAGGTGGTACCGCGGTACCCGTGTCGCTGACAAGCGTCACAGGAGCCGTCCTCGCATCCTGACAGTCAACCAGCTATCACAGGATATGAGATGACCCACTACCCCAAGGCCTCAGCGTCTTCTTCCGGCACGCACGGCGTGTCCGCTTCCGTGAAGTTCCCGGAGATCGAAGAACGCATCCTCAAATACTGGGATGAAGACGGCACCTTCCAGGCCAGCATCGACCAGCGCGATGCGGGCAAGGACGGCAGCAACGAATTCGTCTTCTACGACGGCCCTCCCTTCGCCAATGGCCTGCCCCACTACGGCCACCTCTTGACGGGCTACGCCAAGGACCTCGTGGGCCGCTACCAGACCCAGCGGGGCAAGCGCGTGGAACGCCGCTTCGGCTGGGACACCCACGGACTGCCAGCAGAGCTTGAGGCCATGAAGCAGCTCGGCATGACGGACAAAACCCAAATCGAAGCCATGGGCATCGACAAGTTCAACGATGCCTGCCGTGCCTCAGTCATGAAGTACGCCAACGAATGGAAGGCCTACGTCACCCGCCAGGCCCGCTGGGTGGACTTCGAGAACGACTACAAGACCCTCAACGTCGAGTACATGGAGTCGGTCCTCTGGGCTTTCAAGCAGCTGCACGAGAAAGGCCTGACCTACAACGGCTACCGCGTCCTTCCGTATTGCTGGAAAGACGAGACGCCACTGTCCAACCATGAGCTCCGCATGGACGACGACGTCTACAAGAACCGCCAGGACCAAACAGTCACGGTCACGTTCCCCATCAAGGCCAACGGCTCCGCGCTTTCCAAGGAACTCGAAGGCGTCCAGGCGCTCGCCTGGACCACGACGCCCTGGACGCTGCCCACCAACGCAGCGCTCGCCGTCGGGCCTGACATCTCTTATGCGGTGCTGCCTGCCGGACCGAACGGCGTGAAGGCCGCTTCCGCTGAGGCGCCGGTATCCGGCAGCTTCATGCTGGCCGCTGATCTCGTGGGTTCCTATGCCAAGGACCTGGGGTACGACGACGCCGCTGCCGCAGCTGCCGCTGTAGTGTCCACTTACACGGGCGCCCAGTTGGAAGGCCTCGAGTACGAACCGCTCTGGAACGATTTCGCCGATCCCGAAAAGTACGGGACCCAGAATGCCTGGCGGATCCTCGTTGCGGACTACGTCACCACCACCGACGGTACGGGCATCGTTCACCAGGCTCCGGCTTACGGTGAAGATGACCAGAAAGTCTGTGAAGAAGCCGGCATCCCGGTGGTTCTTTCCGTGGATGAGGGAGCCAAATTCCTTCCCCTGTTCGCCCATGGCCGCCTCGCGGAAATCGTCGGCCTGCAGGTCTTCGATGCCAACAAGCCGATCACGCAGGTTCTCCGCGCCGATGGCCGCTTGGTGCGCCAGGCCAGCTACGAGCACAGCTACCCACACTGCTGGCGCTGCCGTAACCCCTTGATCTACCGCGCTGTGTCCTCCTGGTACGTGGAAGTCACCAAGTTCAAGGACCGCATGTCCGAGCTGAACCAGGAGATCAACTGGATCCCCGGCAATGTCAAGGACGGCCAGTTCGGCAAGTGGCTGGAGAACGCACGTGACTGGTCCATCAGCCGCAACCGCTACTGGGGTTCGCCCATCCCGGTGTGGCAGTCGGACGATCCCGAGTACCCGCGCACCGACGTCTACGGCTCGTTGGCCGACCTTGAGGCGGACTTTGGCCGGCTTCCTGTCAACAACGAAGGACAGGTGGACCTGCACCGTCCGTTCATCGATGAACTGACCCGGCCCAACCCGGACGACCCCACGGGCAAGTCCACCATGCGCCGCGTCGAGGACGTGCTGGATGTGTGGTTCGATTCCGGCTCGATGCCTTACGGGCAGGTCCACTACCCGTTCCAAAACGAGGAATGGTTCGACACCCACAACCCTGCGGACTTCATCGTGGAGTACATCGGCCAGACCCGTGGCTGGTTCTACATGCTGCACATCCTTTCGACGGCTTTGTTTGACCGGCCGGCGTTCCGCAACGTCATCAGCCACGGCATCGTGCTGGGCTCCGACGGGCAAAAGATGTCCAAGAGCCTGCGCAACTACCCGGACGTGTCCGAGGTCCTTGACCGCGACGGTTCCGACGCGATGCGCTGGTTCCTCATGTCCAGCCCCATCCTGCGCGGTGGCAACCTGATCGTCACCGAACAGGGCATCCGTGACGGCGTGCGGCAGGTCATCCTGCCGCTGTGGAACGTATACAGCTTCTTCACGCTGTACACCAATGCCGCCAACGGCGGTGCTGGGTACGACGCGAAGCTGCGTTACGACGGCTACTCCGACACGCTGGACCAGTACCTCATGGCCAACACGGGGGACCTGGTCCGCAACGTCACGGCAAGCCTGGACAGCTATGACATCTCCGGTGCCTGCGACGAACTGCGCAGCTACCTGGACATGCTCACCAACTGGTACGTCCGGCGCAGCCGCCAGCGATTCTTCGACGAGAACGTTGATGCCTTCGACGCCCTGTACACGGCCCTCGAAACGATCTGCCGTGTCTCCGCCTCCTTGCTCCCGCTTGTCTCCGAGGAGATCTGGCGCGGATTGACGGGCGGACGTTCGGTCCACCTGGCTGACTGGCCTGACGCTGCGTTGTTCCCGTCCAACCCGGGACTCGTCGAAGCCATGGACCGTGTCCAGCAGATCTGTTCCACGGGTTCGAGCTTGCGCAAAGCCGCCAACCTTCGCGTTCGCCTGCCCTTGCAGGAACTGACCGTCGTGGCACCGGGCGCGGATGCGCTGGAAGGCTTTGCCGCCGTCGTCGCGGATGAACTTAACCTGCGCTCCGTGCGCCTCATGGACGCTTCCTCTGCCTCGCCGGAAGAATTCGGCATCGAGCAGAAACTCGTGGTCAACGCCCGGGCTGCCGGTCCGCGCCTGGGCAAGAACGTGCAGCAGGCCATCAAGGGCTCCAAGTCGGGCGATTGGTCCGTGAACGATGGAGTCGTGGTGGCCGGCGGCCTTGAGCTCGAGCCCCACGAATACACCCTGGAAACAGTGGTGGCCCAGTCGGCCGACGGCGGTGCTGCCGCTGCCGCCGTCCTGCCCGGTGGGGGTTTTGTGGTCCTCAACACCGAGGTCACGCCCGAACTTGCCGCCGAGGGGCTGGCCCGCGACATGGTCCGGGCCATCCAGCAGGCACGCAAGGACGCTGGACTCAATGTCAGTGACCGCATCCGCACCTCTGTTCAGGCCGCGCAGGACGTCGTCGACGCCCTGGAAGCCAACGCTGAGCTGGTCAAGACCGAGACACTCACCTTGGAACTCGAAGTCCTGGTTGCCGGCGTCGACGAACCGCAGGTCACCGTCGCAAAGGCAGGGGCCTGATCATGACTGACGAATTCTCAGTGGAAAGCGTCTACGCGGAACTCCTTGGCCGGGCACCGGAAAACAAGATGGAGCCACGCCTGGCGCCGCTGTTCCGTGCCATGGACGTGCTCGGAGAGCCCAACAAGGCGTACCCGATCATCCACATCACGGGCACCAACGGCAAGACCTCCACTGCCCGCATGATCGAAGCCGGACTGCGCGCCCATGGGCTGAGCACCGGGCGGTACACCAGCCCACACCTGTCAAAGGTCACTGAGCGCATCAGTATCGACGGTGAGCCTGTGCCGGACGCGACGTTCGTCCGCATCTGGGACGAGATCCGCCCCTACCTGGAAATAGTGGACAGCGAACTGGTTGCCGACAACCAGCCGCGCCTGACCTACTTTGAATGCCTGACCATCCTGGGCTTCGCGGTGTTCGCCGACCAGCCCGTCGATGTTGCCGTCATGGAAGTTGGCCTGGGCGGCATCACCGATGCCACCAACGTGGGCGACGGACAGGTCTCGGTGATCACTCCGATTTCCCTTGACCACACGGACCTGCTGGGCGACACCACCGAGGACATCGCCTACGAAAAGGCGGGCATCATCAAGCCCGGTGGCTTCCTGGTGAGCGCTGCGCAGCCGGTTGACGCGGCCCAGGTCCTCCTGGAAAAGGCCCGCGAAGTGGACGTTCCGTTCCGTTTCGAGGGTGTCGAGTTCGGTGTGGAATCCCGCAGTGTTGCCGTCGGCGGCCAGGTCCTTACCATCCAAGGCCTGGCCGGTCGCTACGAGGATCTTCTGCTGCCGTTGCACGGCGCCCACCAGGCCGAGAACGCCGCGGTTGCCGTGGCTGCCCTTGAGGCATTTTTCGGCGGGGGAGAGAAGGAGCTCGACGCCGAGGTGCTGAAGGAAGCATTCGGCACGGTGACGTCGCCCGGCCGCCTTGAGGTGGTGCGGACCGCTCCCACTGTGGTGGTGGACGCTGCCCACAATCCGGATGGAATCCGGGTCTCTGCCGAGGCCATCCAGGAGGCCTTCAGCTTCAGCAAGTTGGTGGTGGTTGTGGGCATCCTGCGGGAGAAGGATGCCGAGGAGATCCTGAAAACCCTCAAAGAGTCCCTTGGCGGACTCGCCGAGGAATTCTGCTTCACCCAGTCCAACTCGGCACGTGCCGTTCCCGCTGCGGAACTGGCCGAACTCGCCGTCGACCTCGGTTTTGGTGAGGACAACGTACATATCGCGGAGAAGCTCGACGACGCCCTCGAATGGGCTGTGGAGCGTGCCGAATCCAACGACGACCTCGCCGGTGGCGTCCTGGTGACCGGATCGATCACCGTGGTTGCAGAGGCTCGAATCCTGCTCGGAAAGGCAGGTGCCTGAGCGTGGCCAAGATGACGAAGGCCCAGCGCGAATGGCGGCCGGGCATGCCGAAGAAACGTCGGTCCACCAAGGTGATGTTCGCGTCCACGGTGCTTCTGCTGGAGGCCTTCGTGGCGTTCTTCGGCACCCTGGCGGTCTTTGGGCTGAAGCGCGGCGAGGTGGACCCGGGCATCATCCTGGGCGTGGGCATCGCGTTGAGCGTTGTGCTGGTCCTGACGTGCGCAGTGTTGTCCAAAACCTGGGGCATAGCAGTCGGCTGGGGCTTGCAACTGGTCCTGATCCTGACGGGCTTCGCTGAGCCCACGATGTTCATTGTCGGCATCCTCTTTGCCATCTGCTGGTGGTATGGGATCAGGGCAGGGATGCGCATTGACCGCGAAGTGGCGCAACGGGACCGTGAGCAGGCGGAATGGGATGCGGCCCACGGTGACGAAGCAGGCACCCAAACCCCGTAAACTGGCATGAAAACCACTGACCAACCACATTGGAGCAACTGTGAGCATTGAACGGACCCTCGTCCTGGTCAAGCCCGACGGCGTCGCCCGTAACCTGGGCGGAACCATCCTCGCCCGGATCGAAGCCAAGGGCTACACCCTGGCGGAGCTGAAGAAGGTCAACGCGACCCGCGAGCTGCTGGAACAGCACTACGAGGAACACGTCGGCAAGCCGTTCTATGAGCCCCTGGTCGAGTTCATGCTGAGCGGACCGGTCATCGCTGCGGTCTTCGAGGGCCACCGTGTGATCGAAGGCTTCCGGTCGCTGGCAGGAACTACGGACCCCACCACTGCGGCACCGGGCACCATCCGTGGCGACTTCGGCCGCGACTGGGGCCTGGCGGTCCAGCAGAACCTGGTCCACGGTTCGGATTCCGTTGATTCCGCTGAGCGCGAGATCAAGATCTGGTTCGAGGGCTAAGAACGCCCCACCGAGATGACGGAAAAGGCCAATGTTCGAGTCGAACATTGGCCTTTTCCATCATCTGGCGGGAGTTTGCGCGTGTTTCCCTAGTAGCCGGACGTCCCGGCGAACACGTGAAGGAATGCGAAGAAAATCGTGGCGGCGACGGCGACGTAGAGCAGTGCCACAATGATCCAGCCGGAATCACCCAGCAGTTTAGCCAGTGCCGGCGGTGCTTTGATGACCCCGGTGGAGATGTTCCGGATCGTCACCCAGACGAACAAAGGAATCATGACGGCCCAGACCACCATGCAGAACGGGCACAGGACGTTGATGACGTAGAGGGCCTGGGACCACAGCCAGACAACGAAGGCGAAGCCCAGGGTGACTCCGGTTTGCAGCCCCAACCAGTACCAGCGGGAGAACTTTGCGCCGGCAAGGAGGCCCATGGCGGTGGTGATGATGACGGCGAACGCGACAATCCCGATGAACATGTTCGGGAAGCCAAACACCGAGCTTTGGGGAGTTTCCATGACCTTGCCGCAGGAAATCCAGGGATTTACATCGCAGACGGTGACGTGGTTGGGGTCTTTCAGTACTTCCAGCTTTTCCAGGACCAGCGCGCCGGAGGCAAGCCAGCCGATGACGCCGGTGATCAGCAGGAGCCACGCAAAGGGCTTGTCCCGCACGGTCTTGGGCAGTGCAGCGTGCACGGTGGACTGTTCTTCCACCGGCGTGGAGGCATTCTTGGCCAGGTTTCCCCTGGCGGTGCTCGGCATCGCGGATCTGATCCTTTTCGATATGTGGCCCGGCGGGGCGGGAAGGGCTCTTGGGAGGATTGTAGCGCCGCAGGCTGGGGGAGGCCCCCAGCCTGTAGCGGGAGTGCGGCGACACAGGCGGTTACCCCGCGAAGGTGCAGGGGTGTGAGAGAATGAACATGGCCGGTTTTCGACCCACATTCGGAATCCGGTCCGGTGACTTGTTCCCAAGACCGCCAGTATGAGCTGGGCATGCCCCGGATCCCGTGATCCTCGGTAGGCCCGCCATGACAATGGACGGCACCTGGTTGTGGCAGCAGAACAACGGGTTTCAGGACAGGGCCACCGGCCTTCCAGGGCTGCCGCACCCCAATGATGGTGCGAACCGGAAGGCAAACTACCGACTTCTGTCAACGCCTGCGGGTTTTGACAATATTTGCCCCACCGGGCGCCGGATGTGGCGGCGTCGCTGGGGCAGGAGTGTTGCCACATATGGATAAAGACCAGGTTGTAGCCGTTAATGACGAGGCAGCTTCCGCGGAAACAGCGGAAGTGCCGAAGAAGACCACCCGGACCCGCCGCAAGGCCGCGCCCAAGGAAACTCCCGCGGTTGAGTCGCCCACCGCTGAAGTGCCTGCAGCTGTCGAGGGGACCGATACCCCGGAAGCGGCCGCCCCGCCGGTGCGCAGGACCCGGTCGCGCAAGAAGGTCGAACCTGCCGAGCCGCTCCCCGGCTTGGGCGAGGAAGCCGCTGGCGCCCCGGAGGCCGCCGCAGTCGAGAGCCAGCCCGAAGCTGCCTCCGAGCCCGCCCCCGAAAAGCCGGTCCGCCGTCGTCGTACGGCAAAGCCGAAGGCTGAAGCAGCAGAGGCGCCGGCCGCTGAAGAAACCACGACGCCGGAGCCCGGCTCCCAGCCCGTCGAACCTGTTGCTGAGGCAGCTGCCGCAACACCGGCTGCTGCTGATGCGCCGGTTCCTGCGGACGAGGAGGCTCCCGCTGAGGAGGAGACCCCGGCTGCGTCCACGTCCCTTTTCCTTGAGCCGGTGTCCATCACGTCGATGATTTTCCAGGCTCCGGACCTCACCACCGTACCGCGCGTTGCGGCCGTGGAAGAGAAGGCCGCGGAAGCCGAAGAAGAGGCCGAGTCCAGCACGGACAACGAGCTCGATGACGCCGGCAGCCGCCGTCGTCGCCGGAGCCGTGGCCGTCGCGGCAGGCGTGGAACGGAACGCGAAGAGAACGAAACCGAGGGCCCCAGCGAGTCCGATGATGACGAAGCCCCGGCAGCGGAAGCCCTCGAAGAAGGCGTAACGTCGCGTCGTCGCCGTCGTCGCCGCCGTGGTGACCAGGATCTTGAACTGACCGGTGGCACGGATGACGACCCGCCCAACACGGTGACCCGTGTCCGGGCGCCCCGGCCCATCACCGAAACAGCTCCGTCCAACCGTGTCGCAAGCGTCAAGGGCTCCACGCGGCTTGAAGCCAAGAAGCAGCGCCGCAGGGAGTCCCGCGAAACCGGGCGCCGCCGCCAGGTCATCACGGAAGCCGAGTTCCTTGCGCGCCGCGAGTCGGTAGACCGCCAAATGATCGTCCGCCAGCGCGACGACAGAATCCAGATCGGCGTACTCGAAGACGGCGTCCTGGCTGAGCACTTCGTGTCCAAGACACAACAGGACTCCCTGATCGGCAATGTGTACCTCGGCAAGGTCCAGAACGTACTGCCTTCCATGGAAGCCGCGTTCGTGGACATCGGCCGTGGCCGTAACGCCGTGCTGTACGCCGGCGAGGTCAATTGGGATGCTGTCAACCTTGAAGGCCAGCCGCGCCGGATCGAGAACGCCCTGAAGTCGGGCGATTCTGTCCTGGTGCAGGTCACCAAGGACCCCGTGGGTCACAAGGGTGCCCGGCTGACCAGCCAGATTTCGCTGCCGGGCCGCTACCTGGTGTACGTACCGGGCGGCTCCATGACAGGTATCTCCCGCAAGTTGCCGGACGTTGAACGCAACCGCCTCAAGCGCATCCTCAAGGACCGCTTGCCGGAAAACGCCGGCGTCATTGTCCGTACCGCGGCTGAAGGTGCATCGGAAGAAGAGCTGACGCACGACATCAACCGCCTGCGCGCTCAGTGGGAGGGCATTGAGGGGCAAGCCTCCTCAACCAAGGTCCTTGCACCGGAACTGCTGTACGGCGAACCTGACCTGACCATCAAGGTAGTGCGCGACGTCTTCAACGAAGACTTCTCCAAGCTGATCGTCTCCGGTGACGACGCATGGGACACCATCGAGGCCTACGTGACCTACGTTGCCCCTGACCTGGTGGGACGCCTCGAGAAGTGGACCAAGGACCAGGACATCTTCGCTGCCTGGCGCATCGACGAGCAGATCCACAAGGCCCTGGAACGCAAGGTCTTCCTGCCCTCGGGTGGTTCGTTGGTCATTGACCGCACCGAAGCCATGACCGTGGTGGACGTCAACACCGGCAAGTTCACCGGCAGCGGCGGCAACCTCGAAGAGACTGTCACCAAGAACAACCTCGAAGCTGCCGAGGAAGTAGTCCGCCAGCTGCGCCTGCGCGATATCGGCGGCATCATTGTCATCGACTTCATCGACATGGTCCTGGAATCCAACCGCGATCTCGTGCTGCGCCGCATGGTTGAGTGCCTTGGCCGCGACCGGACCAAGCACCAGGTCGCCGAAGTCACGTCGTTGGGCCTGGTACAAATGACGCGTAAGCGCATGGGCACCGGCCTCCTCGAGGTCTTCGGCGAGCAGTGCGAGCACTGCGCCGGCCGTGGCGTCGTGACACACGATGAGCCGGTGGAACACCGCCGTGCCAACGTTGTGGCCGCTGAGCACCACCGCCCGCACACGGAGACGCAGCAGCAGCAACCGGCGGCCCGTACGGAACGGAAGCGCCGCCGAGGCAAGGGCGGGGGACAGGCTGTTTCCGAAGCCCCCGCTCCGGTTCAGTCTGCGCCGGCGGCGCCTGCGGCCTCGCCAACGCACCCTGAACCGCAGGACCCTGCGCGCCAGGCAAAGGCCGAGGCAACCCGCGCGGCGTTGGCTACCATCGCGGCTGCAGCGCACGCTGCCCACCTGCACGACGACGAGGTTCACCGTGCAGAGGAACTGGCGCGGTCAACGCATCAGACGGCTGCCGACGAACCCGTCGTTCATGGCAACGACGAAGAATCAACGGCCCACGAGGCAGCAGTCCGGGAAGCACGCTCCACCCCGGTCCTGCGTTTCGGAGGCGAAGAAGTCGCTTTGCCGTTCGTTGAACACCAGGACGAACCCCAAGCGGCCAAACCGGCAATGAGCCTGGATCTGCTGGCGGAGGCATTCTCCCACCTGGGAGCGGCGCCGGAGGCGGAAGCGGAACCAGCTGCCGTCCGCGAACCTGCTGCTGCCCCGAAGGTGGCAGCCCCGGCTCGGGCCGCTGAGCAGGATCGGGAAGCCGCTTCGACGTCCGGGAGTCGCCGAGGTCGCCGTAACCGCAGCGCAAGCAGGGCCCAAGGTGCGGCCAACGAAACCAGCGTTGAACACCATGAAGTGACTGCGTCGGCGCCACAAGGTTCGTCCCACGAGGCCAAGGCCCCTGTGGAACCAGCCAAAAAGGCACCCGCAGACGAGCCCATCATCCTGGGAGTCGGCGTGCCGGCTTCCGAGCTCTGATTCGTACAGTGCTTATCGGACCCCGTAGCAACTGCCCCGGCAGTCGCTACGGGGTCTTTTGCATGTCCAGGACGTCCATGGCCAGACCCTGGGGACGTCAATGGGTCATATCCGGGCCCCTACGAAGCGCTGTTCCCGGGCCGGGCTGCTTCCCGGTTAGGCTGGGGGACAGACACGGGGTGCCTGGCGTTGGGCCGGGCTGAGATCCAGACCCGTTGAACCTGTCCGGTTAGCACCGGCGAAGGGATGTCCCCATGACTGCACCATATTCTCCTGTCTACCCGGTCGCTTCAGGCAGGCCGACCCCGCGGGTGCTGAGTATCGCCGGCTCTGACCCATCCGGTGGGGCAGGAATCCAGGCGGACTTGAAGAGCATCGCGGCCCACGGTGGTTACGGCATGGCTGCCATCACCGCCCTCACAGCCCAGAACACCGTGGGCGTCAGCGCCGTCCACGTGCCCCCCGTCGAATTTCTGCGCCAACAACTGGACGCCATCAGCAACGACATTGAGATTGACGCCGTCAAAATCGGCATGCTCGGCGACGCTGAGGTCATCGACGAAGTCCGCAGCTGGCTCGAAAAGGTGCGTCCCGGCGTCGTGGTCCTGGACCCGGTGATGGTGGCAACCAGTGGAGACAGGCTCCTGCGCGAGTCCGCTGAGAAGGCGTTGCGTTCGCTCCTGCCGTTGGCAGACCTCCTGACCCCGAACCTTCCCGAGCTGGCAGTGCTGCTGGGCGAGGCGGAAGCTACGGACTGGGCTTCGGCGCTGGACCAGGGTAAGCGGTTGGCCGCTGAGTACGGGAACACGGTCCTGGTGAAGGGCGGCCACTTGGCGGGAACCGCGTGTCCTGATGCTTTGGTGAATACGAGCGGGTTGCTGCGGCAGGACGTGGTCGAGGTCGAAGGGCCCCGCATCGATACCCGGAACAGCCACGGCACAGGGTGTTCGTTGTCGTCCGCCCTGGCCACGGTGCAGGTCAGCACGGGGGACTGGGAAGCTTCACTGCGGGAGGTGAAGCCCTGGTTGCTTGAGGCTTTGAGGCACTCCGGGGCGTTGGAAGTAGGACGAGGAAGCGGGCCGATCCACCACTTCCACCACCAGCGGGGTCTGAGGCCTGGCGAGTTCGCCGCGACTTTGTGGGAACACGCACGCGCGGAGCTCGACGCGATCCATCGGCTTGGCTTCATCGATGGCCTTCAGAAAGGCAGCCTGCCGGAATCCGCCTTCGGCTATTACCTGGCACAGGACGCGATCTACCTCAACGGCTACTCCCGGGTCCTGGCCCGGGCCAGCGCCCTGGCCCCTACTGAAGACGAGCAGTTGTTCTGGGCCAAGGGCTCCATGCAGTGCTTGGAGGTCGAGTCGGAATTGCACAGGAACTGGCTCAGCAGCCGCGACGTGTCCGGGACAACGGGTCCCGTGACCAAGTCCTATGTGGACCATTTGCTGGCCTGTTCGGCATCGGGAAGCTACGCAGTGCTGCTGGCGGCGATTCTTCCCTGCTACTGGTTGTACGCGGAAGTGGGCCAAAAACTGCACCACGCCTACGTGGAAGCAGGTTCCCCTGTGGACCACGCATACGCGGAGTGGTTGAAGACGTACGCCGACGAAGATTTCGCCGAGGCAACCAGGACTGCGATCAAGCTCACGGACGCGGCGGCCCTTGCGGCCTCGCCGGCGGATCGCGAGGCCATGATGGAAGCCTTCACCCAGTCCTGCCGCTACGAAACTGCCTTCTTCGACGCGCCACGTGTTTTCTCCTGACCTCTCCGGTTGGGCGTCCGGGCGGGTAATTTGCGAGGCTCGCCGCGCGTCGCAGGGCAAATCGCGTTAATCGTGCCCAAACCCTGTAGGCTGTATGGGCACGGTGCCGGGAGAGTCCGTTACAACTGGTGACGCGAGTCACGTGGTAGCCTCCGGACCCGGCCTCATTTGCAGCTGAAGGTCAAACTAGCGTAATCTTGATCTTCGGTGCTTACGCCAACACTTGGGTTATGCCCCTTGGAATTGTTCATG
Organism: Paenarthrobacter sp. CAP02; assembly: GCF_040137855.1. NCBI lineage: Bacteria > Bacillati > Actinomycetota > Actinomycetes > Micrococcales > Micrococcaceae > Paenarthrobacter > Paenarthrobacter sp. CAP02. The sequence goes on from NZ_JBEEII010000003.1 coordinate 65,129, forward strand.
GGATGACTCGCGGACTTCGTTCAGAAGTCCACGGCGTTGAGGCACAGCGCGAACCAAGCCTGATTCCGGTTCAGGTTCCGCACGCAAATTTAGTTATAAACGTCGAGAGAAGTGAGTACCCAAGTGGTGTACGCGATTGTCCGCGCAGGCGGCCGCCAAGAAAAAGTTTCCGTTGGAGACTACGTAACGCTTAACCGCGTCCCCGGTGGAGCCGGTAGCACGCTTGAGCTGCCCGCCTTGCTCCTGGTTGACGGCGACAAGGTCACCTCCGCAGCTGCGGAACTGGCCAACGTCAAGGTTACGGCTGAGATCCTCGAAGACCTCCGTGGTCCGAAGATCGTCATCCAGAAGTTCAAGAACAAGACCGGCTACCGGAAGCGTCAGGGTCACCGTCAGGAACTGACCAAGATCAAGATCACCAGCATCGCGTAACTTTCGTTACACGCTGTTCAGGTTTTTCAGTTTCCCCAGAAATTTAGAGGCAGGCATTTCACATGGCACACAAAAAAGGCGCGAGTTCCACTCGCAACGGTCGTGACTCCAACGCTCAGTACCTGGGCGTCAAGCGCTTCGGTGGTCAGGTAGTTTCCGCAGGCGAGATCATCGTTCGCCAGCGCGGAACCCACTTCCACCCCGGTGCAGGCGTCGGCCGCGGTGGCGACGACACCCTGTTCGCTCTCCAGGCCGGTGCGGTTGAGTTTGGTACTCGCCGCGGCCGTCGCGTAGTGAACATCGTTGCTGCTGCAGCTGCAGAGTAACAACAAGTTCTGAACCGGTGGAGCGGGCCAAACGGCCCGCTCCACCGTTCTTTTAACCGCATTACAATCGACTGGGGCGCTTGGGCGCACTGGTTTTGCAACAACGCTGTACAACAGCAACTGAGGAGATCCACGTGGCGAGCTTTGTAGACCGGGTAGTCCTGCACGTATCCGGCGGAACCGGCGGCCACGGCTGTGTCTCTGTTAAGCGGGAGAAGTTCAAGCCGCTCGGCGGCCCCGACGGAGGTAACGGCGGCAACGGTGGCGACGTCATCCTTCGGGTGTCTGCCCAGACCACCACCCTGCTCGACTACCACCACGCACCCCACCGCCACGCTACAAATGGTGGTCCGGGCATGGGTGACTGGCGCGGTGGCAAGAACGGCGAAACCCTGATCCTTCCGGTACCCGATGGCACCGTGGTCAAGACCAAGGACGGCGAAGTCCTGGCTGACCTCGTGGGCGAAGGTACCGAGTACATCGCTGCCGCTGGCGGCCAGGGTGGCCTCGGCAACGCCTCACTGTCCTCACAGAAGCGTCGGGCTCCCGGCTTTGCCCTCCTGGGCATCGAGGGCGAATCCAGCGATATTGTCCTGGAACTGAAGTCCATTGCCGACATCGCCCTGGTTGGCTTCCCGTCCGCCGGCAAGTCCAGCCTCATCGCAGCCATGTCCGCTGCCCGGCCCAAGATTGCCGATTACCCCTTCACCACCCTCATCCCCAACCTTGGCGTGGTCCAGGCCGGCGATGTCCGCTTCACCATTGCCGATGTTCCGGGCCTTATCGAGGGAGCAAGCGACGGCAAGGGACTCGGACACAACTTCCTGCGCCACGTGGAGCGCTGCGCCGCACTGGTGCATGTCCTTGACTGCGGAACCCTGGAATCCGATCGGGATCCTTTGTCCGACCTGGCGATTATCGAGGCCGAACTCGACAAGTACGCAGTGGACATGAGCTACGCCGGTGTGGACGGCGAGGTGGTTCCGCTGAACGAGCGCCCCAAGCTGGTTGTCCTTAACAAGGTGGACCTTCCGGACGGCAAGGACATGGCTGAGTTCGTTCGTCCGGACCTCGAAGCCCGCGGATACCGCGTGTTCGAAGTCTCGGCCACGAGCCACGAAGGCCTGCGCCAACTGGGCTTCGCCATGGCGGAGATCGTCAAGGCCGCGCGGGATGCGGTCGCGACTGCGCCCCCCAAGGTCGCTCCTCCGGTCCTTCGTCCGCGCGCGGTCAACGAGTCCGGCTTCAAGATCCGCCGCGAAGAAAAGAACCTCGAGCCGCTGTTCCGTGTCCTGGGCGAGAAGCCCGTTCGCTGGGTCAAGCAGACCGACTTCACCAACGAGGAAGCCATTGGATACCTTGCCGACCGGCTGGCGAAGCTCGGCGTCGAAACCGAACTGTTCAAGGTCGGTGCCAAGCCGGGCGACACCGTGGTCATCGGTGAAGACGACGGCGTTGTCTTCGACTGGGAGCCGACCATGATGGCCGGCGCCGAGCTCCTGGCAACTCCGCGCGGCACGGACATCCGCGTTGCCGACATCGGGGACCGGCCCACGCGTTCGCAGAAGCGCGAAGAACAGGTTGAACGCCGTGAAGCCAAGGCTGCTGCGCGTGCCGAGCTTGAAGCTGAGCGCAAGGCGGGCATCTGGACCGAGTCCGTCAGCGGCCGGCGTGCCCAGGCCGTGAAGGAAAGCAACCTGGACGCCGGTGATGACGACTAGGACCGTCGACGCACCGAACTCCGCCGAGGGCCTCGAACGCAACGCACTGGCCACCGCCAAGCGGATTGTCGTCAAAGTGGGTTCCTCGTCGCTGACGAGTATCAAGGGCGGTATTTCCGAGAAGTCCCTCGCGGGACTGGTTGACGCCCTGGCCCATCAGCGCAATGCGGGCACCGAAATCATCTTGGTCTCCTCTGGTGCCATCGCCGCGGGCCTGGCTCCGTTGGGCCTTGCCAAGCGCCCGAAGGACCTCGCTACGCAGCAGGCAGCAGCCAGCGTTGGGCAAGGACTCCTGATGGCCCGCTACACGCAGGCTTTCAGCGCGCATGGGATCACTGTCAGCCAGGTCCTGTTGACGGCCGATGACCTCATGCGCCGCACGCAGCACACCAATGCCTTCCGTGCTTTGGATCGGCTGCTGAACCTCGGCGTGGTACCGGTCGTGAACGAAAACGACACTGTTGCTACCCACGAAATCCGTTTCGGCGACAACGACCGGCTGGCTGCGTTGGTGGCCCACCTGGTCCGCGCCGACGCGCTCGTGCTGCTGTCCGACGTCGACGCCCTCTACGACGGTCCGCCGTCCCAGGGTGCGCAGCGGATTCCGCTGGTCCGCGGTCCGCAGGACCTTGAAGACGTCACCATTGGCAAGGCGGGCAAAGCCGGTGTGGGAACGGGCGGAATGATGACCAAGGTGGAGGCTGCCTCCATCGCCGCCGGTTCCGGTATTCATGCACTGGTCACCTCTACCGCCAACGCCGCGGCTGCATTGGCCGGCGAGGACGTGGGGACGTGGTTTGCCGTGAACGGAAACCGCAAGCCGGTGCGCCTGTTGTGGCTGGCCCACTTGGCGACCGTTCAGGGCCGCTTGATGCTCGACGACGGCGCCGTGAAAGCCGTGCGCGACCGGCACAGGTCGCTCCTGCCCGCGGGGATATCGGATATCAGCGGCGACTTCGAAGCCGGGGATCCTGTTGAGATGGTTGGGCATGACGGAACCGTGGTGGCCCGCGGACTGGTGAACTACTCTTCGGAGGAACTGCCGCGGATGCTGGGACGTACTACCCAGGAGCTCGGCCAAGCCATGGGCCGTGGTTATGACCGCGAAGTTGTTCATGTTGACGATCTGGTGCTCCTGGGGGCGCCGCGCTCATCTAAACTTGGAGCATGACTGAAGCGCTGACTCCCGACGCCCCTGTGATCTCCGACGTTTCCGGTACTGCCGGCCAGACGCCGGAGAACCCTGTGGCAGGCGGCGCTCCACTGTCGCCTGAGGATGTCCAGGCTGCGGTACACGCAATCGCCGACCGGTCCCGGAAGGCTGCCCGACGCATGGGCCAGGCGAACCGTGCCTGGAAGGACCGCGGCCTGCGTGCGATCGGCGCAGCCCTGGTGGAAAACCGTAAGCATGTGCTGGAAGCCAATGCCAAAGATGTTGCCGTAGGCCGTGCCAACGGTACCTCCGCGGCGCTCTTGGACAGGCTCACGCTGACGCCCGCCCGCATCGACGGCTTGGTCTCCGCCCTGGAAAACCTTGCCGGGCTGCCCGATCCTGTGGGCAACGTGGTCCGTGGCCAAACGCTTCCCAACGGGCTGCGGTTGCGCCAGGTCAATGTGCCCATGGGTGTTGTGGCCGCCATTTACGAAGCCCGTCCCAACGTCACCGTGGATATCGCGGGACTCGCCCTCAAGAGCGGCAACGCCGTGATTCTTCGCGGTGGGTCCGCCGCCGCGCACACCAACGGTGCGCTGGTGCAGATCCTGCGCGAAGCGCTGGACTCCGTGGGCCTCCCGGCCGATGCGGTACAGAGCGTTGACCAGTACGGCCGCGAGGGCGCCAACGTCCTGATGCGCGCCCGCGGACGGGTGGATGTCCTCATTCCCCGCGGCGGACGCGAGCTCATCCAGACTGTGGTGACCAACTCGTCCGTGCCCGTCATTGAGACCGGGGAGGGGAACGTCCACATCTTCATCGACGAGTCCGCCGGCGAAGAGATGGCCGTGGACATCCTTTTGAACGCAAAGACGCAGCGGCCCAGTGTCTGCAACACCGTTGAGACGCTGCTGGTGCACTCCGGTTCCACTGTGCTTCCTGCCGTGGCCAAGGCACTCCGCGACGCGGGTGTGACTCTTCACGTGGATGATCGGATCGCGGCTGCACTGGGCGCCGGTGTGGAGACCGTCCCGGCCGACGACGAGGATTGGGCCACTGAATACATGGACCTGGATCTCGCCGTTGCCATGGTGGACAACGTGGACGACGCCGTAAACCACATCCGCAAGTGGACCACTGGGCACACCGAAGCCATCCTCACCAACAACCTGGCAAATGCGGAGAAATTCATCGCGGACATCGATTCGGCCGCTGTGATCGTTAACGCCTCCACGCGTTTCACCGACGGCGGTGAGCTGGGGCTCGGCGCGGAGGTTGGGATTTCCACGCAGAAGCTCCACGCGCGCGGACCCATGGGCCTCACGGAACTCACCACCACCAAGTGGATCGTCCAGGGCGAAGGCCAAATCCGCAGCTAGCAACGCGGTAACATAGAACAGAAGTCCGGAACGGCGGGGAGTCCCGCCGTCGAAATCCTTTGAGAACCAACTAGGGGAGAAGATGCTGTTTCAGCAGATCGCCACGTCCATTGCCGCCGCGACAGAAGGCGGCCACGAGGAACTCGCCCCGCTGTGGGCCGAGCCGTGGGTCTTCGGCGTCTCCATGTTTGCCCTGCTGCTGGTTCTCATGTTCGTAACGCTGTCCTACACCAACCTGGGCAATCGTCACGAGGCAGTGGAAGAGCACTCCGATCCGCACCGCCAGCACCCCAACAAGCACACCCACGGCCAGGGCCACTAACATTATCGCCGCAATACCTCGCGGGGAGTCGGAGCGCAGGCTTCGGCTGGGCGTGATGGGTGGAACGTTTGATCCCATCCATCACGGCCACCTTGTGGCTGCAAGTGAAGTCGCAGCCAAGTTCGACCTTGATGAAGTGGTCTTCGTGCCCACCGGGCAGCCGTGGCAAAAGTCGCACAAGCAGGTCAGCGAGCCCGAGCACCGCTACCTCATGACGGTGATCGCCACAGCTTCCAACCCCCGCTTTACCGTAAGCCGTGTGGACGTGGACCGACCAGGCCCGACGTTCACTATCGACACCCTCCGCGACTTGAGGGAACTCCGTCCTGATGCGGACCTCTTCTTCATTACGGGTGCCGACGCTTTGGCGCAGATCCTGTCCTGGAAAGACGTCGACGAATTGTGGTCCTTGGCCCACTTTGTCGGCGTGACCCGCCCTGGACACGAACTGAACGATTTGGGCCGGACGGAGGATGTCAGCCTTCTCGAAGTGCCCGCCATGGCGATCTCCTCCACGGATTGCAGGACACGCGTCGGCGCGGGCAACCCTGTGTGGTACCTCGTGCCGGACGGAGTGGTCCAGTACATCGCAAAATATGGGCTGTACGCACCCCGGCCCTCGGCAGGGGAACTGTCGCCCGCATTATCCGGATCAGACGACCAAGCACGTACTGAATGAGTTTTTAAATGAGCAGCCAGGAACAGCGACCCATCCGCAGCAGGCGCGAGCTTCGCCGTGCCCGGGAAGAGCACCCGGAAACAACGCCGGACGCTACGTCAAGCGACCCCGCAGAGGCGGCTGCCGCCGAAGAAGCCGACCGCCCGAACGCGCGTAACAGGCGCGCGGCAAACGCGCCCGTGGACGCTGTGGGACCCACAGCACAGGAGCGTTCATCCCAGATCCGCGCCCGTGATCGGGCAGCCCTCCGGACCATCAAGGACCTGGCTGACAAGGAGGAACAGCTCTCCGGTGGCGGCCCGCCAACGCGTCGCCAGCTGAGGTTGCAGCAGCTCCAGGCTGAAGTTGCCACGTCCATGAACCCCATCGTTCCGGCACCGGACGCGGGCAAGCCCGCAGCGGCGGCCGATGGCAAGCCCGTCACGGCTTCGGAAGCCGGGAAGCCCGCGACGGCTCCTGCCGCTCCGGCAGCCTCCCCGACGACCGACGGAGCGGGCAAGAGCGGCCCGACAGAATCCGATATGTCGGTGGAGCAGGCTCTGGCAGTCCGCGAGATGATCGCGGCGCAGGTCCAAAACCAGACCGCGAAACTGGAACACATTGCCGAGCAGGACCCCCTGGCAGTTGATCCAGAGGTGTTGGCCCAGCAGATTGCCCTGGCGGAGCGCGCGGCCGTGTTGAACAAGCGTGCCGCTGCGAAGCAGAAACTGGCCGAACAGGCGACGCCGGACCAAGCCAAGGCCGAGCCGCGTAAGCCAAACCCCGGGAATTCGGGTCCTTCCACAGCTAATAACCTTGCCATGGTCACGCCCCTGGAGTTCGTCAAGGTACCCGGTGTCGAACGGCCGGTCATGAAGCGGCCCAGCACAACCTTTGTTCCCCTGATTACGTCCGCCGGTCCCAAGCTTGAGGCTGAACCGTCAACCGGAAAGAAGCCGGGCTCACGCGGCCGTGCCGGCGTCCTGGCCCGCGCGGAAGCTGTAGCGCGGTCGGCGCGCAAGAAGTCCGCCCCTCCGGTGGACCCTGGCGAAGAAAAGCAAAGGCCGCCGATCTCGGCGAGCACTGCCTACGGTCTTGATCCACTCGATGCCAACACGGCCGGCCTGGCCAGGGCCCAGCGCAACAGGCTGCTGCAGTTCGGTGTCCTCGCACTGGGCATCGTTGCGCTCATCGTCGGCATCATCATGATTACCAGCGGCTAGTTCCGCTCAACAACGGCTCACGCCATTCACAGGCCACAGGCCACAACAAGGAGTCCCCGTGTCTGCACATGAACAATCCATCACCCTCGCCCGTCACGCCGCGCGTGCCGCGGCCGGCAAACTTGCCGAGGATATCGTCGCCCTCGACGTCAGCGAGCGTCTGGCACTCACAGACGTCTTCCTGATTGCCTCGGCTCCGACGGAACGCCAGGTCAATGCCATCGTTGACGGCATCGAAGAAGAACTTTTGAAGCAGGACCTCCGTCCGGTACGCCGCGAAGGACGCTCCGAGGGTCGTTGGGTGCTGCTGGACTACGCCGACATTGTGATTCACGTTCAGCACGCAGAGGACAGGGTCTTCTACGCCTTGGATCGCCTGTGGAAGGACTGCCCTGTGGTGGACCTTGAGCTGGGTGACGACGCTTCCGCCAAGGCTGTCACCGCGGAGGATTCCGAGCACTAAGGACTGCGCGGCACCGAATATGCCCGATTTGGAATTTTCGGAATCGCTGTTCTAAGATATTTGAGTTGCTTCGGCGCGGATGGCTGAAATGCCAGGCGTTGGGCAGCGAAAATATGGGGCTGTGGCGCAGCTGGTAGCGCACCTGCATGGCATGCAGGGGGTCAGGGGTTCGAGTCCCCTCAGCTCCACCATCGAGACCCTGCCTACTTCATGGGAAACATGGAGCAGGCAGGGTCTTTTTCTTTCGCCGGATCCTTCCGGGCGGTTTGCCGCCGCCCTGGCAATCAGGTACTGGCGCCCATACCCAATGCCGGCAGCATGAACTCCCACATTTGGTCGATCCGGAGCATGACGTCTTTCCGGGCGGTCAGAACATCTGAGACCATCTGGACGCCGGTGAAGGATGCGATCAGGTACCGGGAGAAGGCCGCGGGATCCAGGTCTGGCCGCACCTGGCCCTCATCCACGGCCTGTCGAAGCAACTGTTCGGCGGTGCTGATCCAGTCTTCGTAGGGCCCGGACACATCTGCTTGGAACGCGGTTGCTTCGAACGTGAGCCTGATACCGCCTTGGACGATGGGTTCGTCAAGAAGCTGCTGGCCGAACATCCGGCAAAGGCTGATGAGTTTGTCGATGGGAGGCTTGCTGGATCCGACTATCTCCGCGCCGGACGCCAGCACCAGGGCGTGTTGCTCTTCAATGACGGCCAGGGCGAGTTCCCGCTTGGACGTGAAGTGGAAGTAGAGGGCTCCCTTTGTTACGCCGGCACGTTTGGTGATGTCGGTCAGGCTGGCGTTCCCGTAGCCAATCTCCGCGAATACGCGGGCCGCACCTTCAATGACGGCCAGCCTGGTGTCCTTCGCACGTTGTTGCATGGGGATGCAGAGCCTCTCGGTGGGGGATGGACTCGCTGGCGCATCGGGCAGCTTTGCGTCCCGACAACGCTACCACCGCATTGTTGGTGAACCCGATTACGGCAAAACCGACTGATCGGTTTGGTTTACTGCCGCTTGGCTCCTAGACTTCAGGTGAACCGCAAGGGTGTTCCCGCGCGGCTCACCGGCAGCCGGCTTGGGGGGAGGTGCGATGGATTTCCAGCGCACCTCGGCTGCCGCGAACGCCCGGAGGAGGCCCGGCTGCAGGGAGTTTTGCCGGGTGACGCACCTCACCTTGGGATGATTTCGCTTCTCAGTGAATTGTGGTTACTATTGACGAGTTGCTTCGACGGGAAGAGAAAAACTTCCTGGAAAAGCAAGCATTTCCGGGGCTGTGGCGCAGCTGGTAGCGCACCTGCATGGCATGCAGGGGGTCAGGGGTTCGAGTCCCCTCAGCTCCACTTCGGAAAAGGACCCCGCTCATGAGAGCGGGGTCCTTTTGTTTCCCGCAGGTCTTGGCTACTCCGAAAGTGCCTTTCCAAATTCGGCGCCGCTGACGAACTCTACTCCTTGGAACGGCTGGTCACCGACCACCCATGCATTGTGGCCGGGAGGAATGGTGTATGAATCGCCGGGGGAGATGCTTATACGTCCGCCGTCGGTGGTTTCCACGTCCAGTTTGCCGGACACGCAAAATCCTACGTGGCTCAACTGGCAGGAGTCGGTGCCGACCACTGGCTTGATGCAGTCGGCCCACGTCCATCCGGGCTCAAAGGTCAGGCGGCCGATTGTGTAGTCTCCTACGGTGACAAGATCCAGCGTGGTCTTCTCAGGGTGGCGTGATTCATCTGGGGAATTGTGGGACTTTACTTCCAGGTTCGTGACAGCATTGACACTCATGGCTTCTCGCAGGGGAGGGGAGCAACTGTTGCTGGTCCGGGCGCCCTTGCTCCTACGGCCGCCGGGACCGATGCCCGTCAGTGTTTGGGCCGGTTCGTGGGCCACGGGGCGGACGGGTGTTTGTGTTGTGCCTCCAGAGTGCTCCCGGTCGTGGAATAAGTCGAGACATTGAAGCAAGGAAAGCAGGAAACGCGTTGTGACGGCATGGGAACTCGAAGCGCTGTTCGGTAGGTTGAGCAGGCTTCCGGACGTCGAAGCGGACAACCTGCAGGCTTACGACGCCACAGATCGGCTGCTGCTGGAGACTGCGGAAGCTTACCTCGGGCCCGATAGCCAGGTTGTAGTCATTGGTGACCGTTACGGGGCCCTGACCCTGGGCGCCTTGTCTGGTCCCGGCGTCGGGCATGTCCGCGTCAACCAGGACCTGTTTACCGGAAGGGCTGCATTGCAGCGCAATGCCGCCGCGGCAGGCTTGGACGGACGGTACACGCCACACGAACTTCGCCGGGAATTGCTGCAGGACGCGGACCTGGTGCTGTTGCAGCTGCCTAAGTCGTTGGCCGAGCTGGAAGAAATTGCCGACGCCGTTGCCCGGTTCGCGGGACCGGCTGCGGTCCTGCTCGCCGGTGGACGCGTCAAACACATGTCCGTGGGGATGAACGCAGTCCTGGAGAAGTACTTCTCCGCAGTCCAACCCCAGTTGGCCAGGCAAAAATCGCGGATCCTCGTAGCTAAGGGACCCATGCCGGTCCCCGACGAGCCGCCATTCCCCGTGGTCGAAGCCAACCCCGAATTGGGAATCACCGTCTGCGCCCACGGAGCCGTCTTTTCCGGAGCCCGCCTGGACATTGGAACCCGCTACCTCCTTGGTTTCCTCGATCGGATTCCGGCGGCCCGGCAGGTGGTGGACCTCGGTTGCGGAACCGGAATCCTTGCCACCATGTACGCCCGCCATCAACCAGGTGCCCGGGTCATCGCCACCGATCAGTCCGCGGCGGCCGTCGCATCTGCCACCGCGACCGCGGCCGCGAACGGCCTGGCAGAGCGCATCAGCGTGATCCACGACGACGCCATGTCCAGCCTCGAGGCCGGGAGCGTGGACCTGATCCTGCTGAATCCGCCCTTCCACTTGGGGGCAAGCGTCCATGCCGGTGCCGGCCTGAAGTTGTTTGAGGCCGCGGCACGGGTGCTGGCGCCCGGCGGGGAACTATGGACCGTGTACAACAGCCACCTCCAGTACCGTCCGGCCTTGGAGCGATATGTCGGGCCGACTGTAGAGGAAGGCCGTAACCCGAAGTTCACGGTGACTCGCAGCCGGAAAGCCTGAGGGCATCCCGGGCCCATCGTTACCAAGCCATGACCCCCGCGCCTGCGTGTGCTCATATCCGTGGTGGCGTGGGTATCGTACGATTCAGACAGACTTAATTGACGACGTTTTTCCAATGACGAGGGGCATCAGTGACTGAGATCCGGCAGCCGACACCTAGGCGCGGAACGAATCTACCCAGGATGGGTGACTTCAACCTCACCGTCATCCTGGAAGCGATCCGGCGATCCCCGGGAGGGCTCAGTCGCGTTGAACTTGCGCAAATCGTTGGGCTTTCACCGCAGACCATCTCCAACATCTCCCGGCGCCTTCTTGACCAACAGCTCATCATGGAGGCCGGCAAGGAAGGATCGGGGCCGGGTAAGCCCCGGACCATCCTGCGCCTGAACCCCGCGGGTATGTACGCGGTGGGCGTTCATCTCGACCCGGCCGTCATCACCTTCGTGGTCCTGGACCTGTTGGGTGATGTCGTCCGGCATTCACGCATGGCCACCCCAGGCGGTGACCCGGCGGACGTGATCACCAGCATCGCGGGGCAAATCGATATCCTCATCCAGGAATCAGGCGTCGACGCGTCCAAGATCGCCGGACTGGGCGTTGCGGTCCCTGGTCCCATCGACCTCGACGAGGGCTCTGTAGTGGAGCCTCCGCTGCTGACCCGCTGGGACCGGGTACCGATCCGCGAAGCGTTGGCCGAAGCGACCGGCCTGGAAACCCTCGTGGACAAGGATGTCACCAGCGCAGCGGTTGCGGAGACCTGGGCAGGTGGCGCCAGTGGCGCAGGCAGCTTTGTCTTCATGTACATGGGAACCGGTATCGGTTGCGGCATTGTCCTCAATGACGAAGTCGTGCGTGGCACGTCCGGTAACGCAGGCGAAATCGGCCACATTGTGGTGGATCCCGACGGTCCCCTGTGTGATTGCGGACAGCGCGGGTGCGTCAAGTCCAGCAGCATCCCGCAGGTCCTTGTTGCCGAAGCCGAAGAGGCCGGCGTCCTGGACGGAAAGCGCCAGGGAGCAGACGGCCCGGAAGTCCAGGAGCGGTTCGCGGAGTTGTGCGACAAAGCCGATGCCGGTGACGCCAAGGCCATTGCGATCCTGGACAAGTCAGCCACGCTCGTCGCCCGGGCAGTCTCCGTAGTAGCCAACACGCTGGACGTGGAGCGCGTGGTGTTTGGCGGGCCATTCTGGGGCCGGATGTCGCCGTACTTCCTGGAACGGGTGCCCGCCTTGCTGGAACAGAACAATGCGGCCCGTGCGATCCACGGGCTCGAAGTCGTGGGCACAGGGGTTGGCGAAGACGTCGGCGCGATCGGTGCCGCATGCCTGGTCCTGGAACACATGCTCGCCCCGCGCGCGCAAAGGCTCCTGCTGGAGGGCTAAGGCCACGCAGGGACAACTGAATAGCCGTAAGGCTGGGCCACCTCGCATAGGTGTCACGATGAAGTGCTGGCTTACAGCCACCTTTCGACCGATTGGAGCCTCATGGGCAGCCGAAGAAAGACCTTCCGGGTAAGAACAGCCATATACCGATCTGCCGCCATGTTCTCTGTCGCTGCCATCCTTGCGGCGACGACGTCGTGCTCACCCTCCCCTGATGCAGCGGAGAACAAGACCCTGAAGATCGTGTACCAAAAGACGGATTCCTTCACGGCGCTGGACGCGGTCATGCAGGATGCCAAGAAGGAATTCGAAGCCGCCCATTCCGGGGTGACTGTTGATCTCCAGCCCATTCAGGCCAACGACGACGATTACGGGACCAAGCTTTCCCTGACGCAGCGTTCGACCGACACGGCTCCCGACGTCTTCTACGAAGACACCTTCAAGGTCCGTTCGGACGTCGACGCCGGTTACCTCCTCAAGCTGGACAGCTACCTCGAAAAATGGAGCGACTGGCCCGCGTTCGACGAAGCAGCCAAGGAAGCCGGACGAGCCGACGACGGCGCTGTCTACGCTGTACCGCTCGGCACCGACACACGTGCCATCTGGTACAACAAAGCCGTCTTGCGGAAGGCCGGGATACCCGTGCCATGGCAACCCAAAACCTGGGAGGAGATCCTGGCCGCAGCCCGCGCCATCAAAGCCGCGGACCCTGAGGCCATCCCGTTCAACCTCTACGCCGGAAAGGCAACCGGCGAGGGCACAGTCATGCAGGGGTTCTACGAACTGCTGTACGGCACGGACAGCACCCTGTACGACGAGCACGAGAAAAAATGGGTGGTCGGTTCCCAGGGATTCACTGACTCGTTGGCCTTCCTGAAAACGCTGTATGACGAGAAGCTGGCTGTCAGCCCGGCCGAGGCCCTGGACGCGAATGTGTGGAAAAAGGTCTTCGGTGAATGGTTCCCGAAAGGCAAGCTGGGCGCCACAGTGGAAGGCTCCTACGCGCCGTCGTTCTGGCAGAAAGGCGGAGCGTACGAATGGCCCGGCTACGAGCAGGACATGGGCGTTGCGATGTTTCCCACTCAAAAGGGGCAGGAGCCCGGCGGGGTAAGCATGTCGGGCGGTTGGACCCTGGCCGTGGGGGCGAAAAGCCAGAACCCCGACCTGTCCTTCTCATTCCTCACAACGGTCCTGAATAAGAAGAACGCACTGTCCTACGACATCAACAACTCCCAGATCGCCGTCCGGACCGATGTTGCGGCCGACCCCGGGTACCTGGCTGCCAACCCGTTCGTGAAAGATGTCTCGGACCTGGTGAAAGTGACACACTACCGGCCGGCGACCGCTGACTACCCGAGGATCTCCACCGCCGTGCAGGAAGCCACGGAAGCCGTGATCACCGGCAGGAAGAGTCCCGAAGATGCCTCAGCCGACTACGACGCCGCCCTACGCAAGCTGGTAGGGGAGGACAAGGTTTTGGAGAAATGACGGTCCGCCGCGTCCTGCGGCTCCTGCCAGTGGCTCCGTCGATTGTGCTGTTGACGGTGTTCCTCCTGGCTCCGGTGGTGTGGTCGTTCCATGCGTCCTTCACCAACGCTGCCTTGTCCGGGAAAGGAGCCAGGGAACCCCAGTGGGTGGGCATGGACAACTATGTCCGCATGGCTGGAGATGACTCCTTCCCCTTGGCCGCCTGGCTGACGGTGGTTTTCGTCATGGCATCTGCCGTGCTTGGCCAGAGCGGTCTGGGCCTGCTGATAGCACTGCTGATGACCCGTTCAAGCAAGGCCGTGTCGTCCTGGGTGGGAACGGCAGTGGTTGCGGCGTGGGTGTTGCCGGAGATCGTTGCCGCCTTCGCCGCGTACGCCTACTTCAACCGGGACGGGACGCTGAACCAGATCCTTGGCGGCATGGGCATCCCGGGCGCGGACTGGCTGTATTCCTTCCCCATGGTGGCGATCATCCTTGCCAATACCTGGCGCGGCACAGCCTTCTCCATGCTGGTGTACCGAGCCGCGCTGGCTGACGTTCCCCGGGATGTCTCGGAGGCAGCCCTGATGGACGGGGCGCGGGGTTGGCAGCGCCTGGCGTTCATCACGCTTCCGCTGATCCGGAGCAGCATAGCGACCAACCTCATGCTGATCACTCTGCAGACCCTCGCCGTCTTCACCCTGATCTGGGTGATGACCACCGGTGGACCAGCGAACGCCAGTACCACCCTGCCCGTGCTGGCCTACCAGGAGGCTTTCAAGTTCGGTGACATCGGCTACGGAACGGCGGTGGCGTCCGTGCTGATCGTGTTGGGCATGGTTTTTGGCGCGGTGTATGTGCAGCTCCTGCGGGACAAGCGCGCATGAGCAGGACGGAGGTGCCATCGCGGACAGCGAGTACGACGCCGGGAACCGGCTCACGCCGTCGGGCGAAGCTGGGTGCGAATGCCGCTTTGGTCCTCGTTGGGGTGTGTTTCGTGGTGCCATTGCTGTGGCTGGTGCTTGCCGCCGTCGATCCCCACGCCAGCTACCAGGCCAAGGTGCCCGAAACGCCGTCGTTGGATAATTTCCGTGCCGTGCTGACCCCGGAGCTGCTGTTCAGGCCCCTGGCCAACAGTTTCCTGCTCTCGGCCGGCACCGCCGCAGTGAACCTGTTGGCTGCGGTGCTGGCAGCGTACCCGTTGTCCAGGTACCAGTCGCGGTTCAACAAGCCTTTCCTGTACACGGTCCTGTTCGGTACATCGCTGCCCGTGACTGCCATCATGGTTCCGGTCTACGGTCTGTTCGTCCAGCTGCAATTGCTGGATTCCATGGCTGCAACCATCTTCTTCATGGCCACCACCACCCTGCCCATGGCGATCTGGATGACCAAGAACTTCATGGACTCCGTTCCCCTGGAACTTGAGGAGGCCGCCTGGATCGACGGTGCATCGAATCTGGTGGCACTGCGCACCATCGTCCTGCCGCTGATGAGGCAGGGCCTGGGCGTGGTGTTGATCTTCGTGTTCATCCAGGCATGGGGAAACTTCTTCGTCCCCTTCATCCTGCTGCTGTCCACGGGGAAGCAACCTGCCTCGGTGTCGATCTTCAGTTTCTTTGGCCAGCACGGCGCCATAGCCTACGGGCAGTTGGCGGCTTTCTCGATCCTGTATTCAGTTCCGGTGCTGGTCCTTTATGCCCTGGTGTCCCGGGGCATGGGGAACTCGTTTGCCCTGTCCGGCGCCATGAAGGGTTAGCGCGGACGGGATCAGTCGATGTCCTCAACGATTTCGCCGTAAGGTATCGACTCGTCCAAATGGGCTTGATGACCCGTGGGACCGGAGTTGTAGGTGATCCGGACGCCGTGGCGTTGATCCGCCGCTGACTGCAGCAAAACAGGGCGAACGGCGTCCACAACGTGCTGGGTTTGGCTTGCAAGGTAGTTCTGGTAGGCGGCTGGTAGCTGATGCATGGCAAAAGGATAGACCCGCGGCGTCCGCATGGGGAGGGCTGCCCATTGCGGCTTTTTTGGACCCCGACTTGGATAGAGTGGCCAAACAACGCCAGCGAGGAGACCACGAGTGCAACAGACCACAGCCACGGCCGGCATTGATGCCCCGGACATGGCCCGTGCCCAGCAGCTCGTGGGCAGCATTGTCCGCAGTTTCGAAAATAAAGTGGTGGGTCAAACCCGGCTGCGCGAGACCTTGCTCATTGGTCTTTTGACTGGCGGCCACGTGCTTCTCGAGAGCGTTCCGGGCCTGGCGAAAACTACCGCGGCCCAAGCCATTGCCGAATCGGTCAGCGCAGAGTTCCGCCGGATCCAGTGCACACCGGATCTTCTTCCCAGCGACATCGCCGGTACGCAGATCTTCGACGCTTCGAAGGGGACCTTCGTTACCCAGCTCGGCCCGGTCCACGCCAACATCGTTTTGCTTGACGAAATCAACAGGTCCAGCGCTAAGACACAGAGTGCCATGTTGGAAGCCATGCAGGAACGGCAGACATCCATTGGCGGGGAGTCGTATCCGCTGCCCAAGCCGTTCCTGGTATTGGCAACGCAGAACCCCATTGAGCAGGAAGGGACCTACCGCCTCCCGGAGGCCCAGATGGACAGGTTCATGCTCAAGGATGTGTTGGACTATCCAAGCCCGGCCGAGGAAGCAGAGGTGATCCGGCGGATCGATGCCGGCGTGTTCAACCCGGACTTGAAGCCGCCTGCCGCAGCATCGTTGGATGCAGTGCTCCAGGTCCAGGAGCTGGTGCGCAGGGTTTACATCGATCCGGCCATTGTCAGGTACATCGTGGGCTTGGCCTACGTCACCCGCAACGCAAGCCAGTACCTCGACCCCCAACTTGCCGGCCTGGTTGAGTTCGGTGCCAGTCCACGGGCAAGCATTGCCTTCAGCCAAGCGGCAAGGGCCCTAGCCCTGCTCAACGGCCGCGACCACGTCATCCCGGAAGACGTCAAGAACCTTGCCCACCGCATCCTGCGCCACCGCATCATTCTCGGATTCGATGCCGTAGTGGAGGGGATCTCCGTGGAAACCGTCATCGATGCCGTCCTGGCTTCGGTGCAGACGCCGTAACGGACCAGCCATTGCCGAGCCTTCTCCGCCGCGTGAAATCCAGGATGTTCATCTTCGCCCATCGCCGCACCCTCACGTTGCTGGACGGCGAGTACGGTTCCGTCTTCAAGGGCCGAAGCCTGGACTTTGATGAACTGCGAGACTATGTCCCGGGAGATGAAGTCAGGGACATCGATTGGAAGGCCACCGCCAGGCACGGATCACCGCTGGTCAAGCGCTACGTGGCTGTGCGGCGCCATTCGGTGCTGCTCCTGGTGGACACGGGACGGAACATGGCCGCGGAGGCTTCCTCGGGTGAAGGCAAAAAGGACATCGCCGTTCACGCCGCGGGGGTCATGGGGTATCTGGCCTGTCGCCATGGTGACGATGTGGGCCTGCTGCACGGCAACGAAGCCGCCTCCCTCTACGTCCCCCCGCGCACAGGAGAGGAACACCTGGAACGCCTCCTACAAGACATCGATTCACAGATAACCCTGGAGAGTCCCCATGGGAAAATCGCCAAGCACCTCGATTATGTCCTGCGATACCTGAAGGGACGGCTGCTGATTGTGGTGGTCGCCGACGAGTTCCTGCCTGATGACCATACAGAGGCGATGCTGCGCCGACTCCGGGCCCGGCACGAAGTCCTCTGGCTCACCATCCAGGACGCGGAGTTGGCGCCAACTCCGGGCAGCGTCGCAAAGGACAGCACGGACGTCCGGACCGCCGAAGCAATCCCGTCACCCCTGGCCATGGACAGCAAGGTGCAGGCCGCGTACGCCACCGCCACCGTGGAACGGACGCGGCGGCGGCGCGATACTTTCCGACGCCTCGGTATCGCCGAAGAACACACCGGTGGAAGTGAGGACGTCCTGACCGCAATCTTCACGCTCCTCGAAAAACACCGCTCCCGGGCCGCAACCACTGCAAAGCGCGGCAAAGGTGGCACCAGTGCAGGATGACTCCGGCTTCTACGAGCCACTGCACTACCAGCAGCTCTGGCTGTGGCTGGGGTTGATGCTGGTACTCCTCGTCGCAGCCTGGTACGCCTGGGTGCTCTGGCCTGCACGCCCGAAAGCACCCGCCCGCTTGGAAGCCGTAGCCCGCCCGACGCTGGACACATTGCGCAACACCTGCCTGGCCGCCATCCAGGCCACGGCATCGGACGCCGACGCCGGTCGCCTGCCCGAACGTGAGGCCCACCAAAGGCTGAGCATCCTGGTCCGCGAGTTCGCCGGAAGTGCCACGGGGCTACCCATCACCTCCATGACGCTCGAAGAACTGCGCGGCCACGGGTTGGCAGACCTCGCAACCGGGATCGCGCGGATCTACCCCAACGAATTCGCCCCCCTGCCCGTCCAAACCGTCAGCCAATCCGCAGTCGCAGCCCGCCAGGTGGTGCTCGAATGGAACTGAGCTACTGGTGGATCCTTCCCCTCACAGCAATCACGGTGGTTTTCGCCGCATGGCTGCACCGTCGCCATAGTCCCAGACCCACTCGTGCCGTAGCCTACGGCGAGAGGCTCACCGGGCTCCCCGAGTACCAGCAGGCCCTGCGCCGGCACCGTCTGCGCTTGGCGCTCGCAGTCCTGTTGGGAGCAGTATTCCTGGCCGCCACCGCTACAGCCGCCGCCCGACCCACCCAACGGACCACCGAGCAGCCGGAAATCCGCAACAGGGACATTGTGCTCTGCCTGGACGTTTCCGGGTCCATGACCGGCACGGACGCAGCCATCGCCGGCGTCTTTCAGGAGCTGGCCAAGGAATTCGACGGCGAACGGATAGGCATGGTCATCTTCGACAGCAGCAGCGTTCACGTGTTCCCGTTGACCGACGACTACGAATACGCGGCAGAACAGCTCAAGCTCGCCAAGGAAGCACTCGACGACGGGGCCGGATCGTTCTTCGACGGCACCTGGAACGGCGAAGGCTCCTCCCTGATCGGAGACGGACTGGCTTCCTGCGTCCAAAGCTTCCCGGACACGCACCCCAGCGGGGAACAAGGGACAGCGAAGCGTTCGCGGTCAGTGGTGCTGGCAACGGACAACTTCCTCTCCGGGGAGCCGATCTTCACCCTGGACGAGGCCGTGGCGCTGGCGGCGACCAAGAATGTCAAGGTGCACGCCCTTAACCCCGGGGACGTGGACTACGGTGGCCGAACCGACCAGCCCGGGGCTCAACTGCGGGCCGCTGCCGAGCGGACTGGAGGCTCCTACTACAAACTGGACAGCCCCGAAGCCGTACCAGGCATAGTCCGCGACGTGCAGGCAACGGAAGCCACCAGCTACCGCGCCGCCCCGCAGGCAATCGTCACGGACACACCTGCGTGGCCACTGGGGATTGCCCTGCTGGCCGGTGCAGGAATGCTGGTCCTCGGATGGCGGCTTGAACCATGACCTTCGAACCGATTCTGCCGTGGCCGGTCCTTGTGGTGGCCGGCTTCGGCATCCTCGTCCTGACTGCCTGGACCCTGATCCCGCGGCAGGGGACCCGGCCCCACGGCAAGGTGCGGCCTGCCGCCCTGCGCAGTGCCGCCGTCGTGCTTCTTCTCATCGCCGCAATGCGGCCGGGGCTTATGGGCGGGCAGTCCGTCAGCGCTTCGTCCGAGATCGATGTCTTCTTCGTGGTGGATACCAGCACCAGCATGGCTGCAGAGGATCATCACGGCACCGAAACGCGATTGGCCGGGGTCAAACAAGACGTGACGGCAGTCGCGCGGGAACTTGCGGGAGCCAAATTTTCGCTGATCACCTTTGACAGCAAAGCCACAGTCCGTATGCCGCTCACACAGGACGCCACGGCACTGCAGACCGCCATGGCCACGCTTCAACCGCAGAGGGCACGCTACGCGTCGGGCAGCAGCGTCACCATTGCGGCCAACCTCTTGAAGGACAGGCTCGACGCCGCCCAAAAGCAACATCCGGGTCGACCTGCGCTGGTCTTTTACGCCGGCGACGGAGAAAACACCAGTGCAGAGACGCCGACGCCCATGGATGCCACCAACGTTGCCGGGGGAGCAGTCCTGGGCTACGGTACCGGCGAAGGTGGCCGGATGAGGGAATCGGCTGACGGCGGCGCCGGGTATGTCAAAGACAAGGGTTCCAACGAGGCGAAGGATGCTGTGTCGCGTATTGACGAAGCACAGCTCGGGCGCATCGCGGACCAGCTCCACGTCCCTTACGCCCACCGGACGGGCGCAGAGCCGACCTCCGACATTCTCCGTGGCGTCCAGCTGGGAAAGCTGACCACCACCGCAGGCGACGGTCCCGGCCGGGTGGAGCTTTACTGGCTGTTTGCCCTGGCGGCGTTCCTCCTGGCAATGCACGAACCCCTGCGACATTCCTTTGAGCTCGCCAACCTGCGCCGGCCCTTGCGGAAGGAGCCGGACCTGTGAGCCTCCGAACGGCACGACGCCGGCGTCTCCGGCTGGTGATCTGGTCAGCTCTTCCAGTCCTCCTGGTC
Source organism: Paenarthrobacter sp. CAP02 (assembly GCF_040137855.1). Taxonomy (NCBI): domain Bacteria; kingdom Bacillati; phylum Actinomycetota; class Actinomycetes; order Micrococcales; family Micrococcaceae; genus Paenarthrobacter; species Paenarthrobacter sp. CAP02. The sequence goes on from NZ_JBEEII010000003.1 coordinate 85,286, forward strand.
CTCGCGGTCGCTGCGAAACTCCTCAGCGTCGGCCTGCTGGGCAGTGCTGCGGGGGAGTTGTTCCGGAACGGACAGCACGACGAACTGGCGCGGGCAGCATCGTGGCTTGGCGTAGCCAACATAGTGGAGCCGTATAAGGCGCCCTTCGCTTCCGGTGATGCCCACGTGCTGGCGGGGGAGTTCGCGGCAGCCCGAACCGATTTCGAGGCCGCGTTACATGCGGGGGCCGGTGACGATGAATGTAAGGTCCGCGTCAATCTGGTACTGAGTATCGAGAAGCTGGGCGACGCGGCGGCGGACAGGGGCACGGCAGCCCGGTTGTTCAAGGAAGCGTTGGATGCCGCGAACGCTGCTCCGGAGAAGTGCCGTGAAGCCGGATCCGCCAATGCGGACGGCGAAGGATCAACATTGGATTCGGCTGCCGCTCGGCTCTCGGGCAAGATCCAGGGCACTGACAGAAAGGCCGGCGATGCACCGACCGCGCCGGACAAAGCAACCGACCCTCAGTCCGGGAAACTGAAGGAACTCAGGGACAGCGCAGAGCAGGCACAGCAGGAGCGGGCCGAAGGCCAGCAACGCGACGAATACCTGCGGGGTCCCGATAATGGGCCGGGAGTTGACAGGCCATGGTGACCGACCGCCGTCGGCGTTTAATGGAGTGCTACTCCCACAGGATTTCGTCGTCCACCACGCCGTCCTCATCGGCGGCGACTACCAGGAGTTCGTCAGTGAAGTGCGAGCCGAGGGTGAAATCCAACACGAAGTATCGCTCGGGTTGCCCCGGGTAGATGGCCACGTGCCCCAGTTTGAGGGCATTCAGGAAGACATCGTTGGTGAGCTGGCCCTTGTCCCGGACACCGAAAACGGACTCCAGCTGCTCTTCTTTGAGTTGTGAGCTGTGGAAATGCAGGAACTGTTGGGGGTTGGTACCGTCCTGGTCGAGTTCATCGGCGATCATCTCCCGGACCTGGTCCACCAGCTCGGGCAGGAAGCGCAGGCGGTAGTCCACTTTGCGCATAGCGGCTTCGTCGAAGTGGTCGTGGGCAGTGACGTTGAGGTCAAGTTCCAGCGGATTGCCGCCGAGTTCATGCTTGGCAACGAAGCAATGTTCACTGCCGTGGTTGAGCTCGACTTCCCCAAAATGTTTGCTCGCTAGCTTGCCCATGTGATCAATCTAACCCCAACCACCGGCGGGTTCCAGCAATTGCGAATATTTCACCTGCGCCGCTGTGAGCCCTTGACGGGCGCGGTTTTCAGGGGGTGCAGGCCGCTTCTTCCGGAGGAGTCCCTGAGCGTGTCGGCCAGCAGTTGGGTGAACAATTGCACCTGCGCGGTGCGCTTTTCGTTGATGAGCAGGGCGAACACATTGCGGGCCAGCCTGATGTCCGGGACGTCCAGGACCACGACGCCGGACGGCCGGTTCCGCAGGGCCAGTTCCGGGACCAGCGAAGCACCAAGGCCGGCCGCGGTCATCTCCAGGCTGGCGTGGAAGTCGTCGCTGTAGGCCACGACGCGGGGATGCAGGTTGCAACTGGCGAACAGGCGCTCAATGACCAAGGCATCGCTGGTGCCAGGGTGGTGGACAATCCACGGCATGTCGGAAAGGTGGGCCGCCTCGATTTCGGCATCTTCGCGGATCTTCCACGACGCGGGCAGGACAACGCGGAAGTCGTCGTCGCCGATCCACTGCCGTTCAAGCGAGTGCGGCCACGCCAGCCCGGACTGCCCCACCTGGTAGACCAGCGCCACATCCAGTTCGCCGCCGCTGCGCAGCCCTTGGATGGTTTGCGCCGGCTCTGCCACTGAGACCTTCAGCTCAATGCCCAAACCGTTCCAACGGTCATTGCGCAGGATGTCCGGCAGGACGTATGTGGCGAGGCTGGGAAAGATACCCAACCTGAGTTCCTGCGCGGGGGTGTCGTTGGTCCTGGACGCGGCGGCCATCAGGGCCTCAACATCCGTGAGGACCTTGGAAGCGTGCCGTGTCATGGTCAGCGCCGCTTCAGTGGGGACAACGCTGCGCGCTGACCGCTGGAAGAGTTCGACGCCGGTATCACGTTCCAGCGCGGCCATCTGTTGGGAGACTGCAGAGGCGGTGTAACCGAGCTGTGCAGCGGCGGCGGCGAACGAGCCAAGGCGGGTCACCTCCATGAGCGTGCGGAGGTGGAGGAGGTTGACCATCAGCCGATTTTAGCTGTTCGCCACGCCACATTTTCAAAGTGTCACGACACGCCGTATCCGCGCGACACGCTGGAGATTAAATGTGGCTAAGTAGTCCACAGGGTGTGGATGACATCTCTCATTTTGGCGGAATCACGGACATTTTGAACCCCCTGCCCTGTGGACGAGCGGTGGATTGAATGACATACTTGTAATACATCATCTTGGGGTTCCAGTTCGGCGCTTGCACTACATGTAGTATCGATTTACGGATTGAGCGGGAAACCAGCACAAGACAAAATCAGAGCGTGTTGGCTGTCACGGCAGCCTGCGGGCCGGTATCGGATTCAGTAGTCAGTTCCGGTTGAGCCCGCCAGATACGAAGAGAATCAGACTTCAACTTAGGGGACAGGGATCATGACCGTAACGGTTTACACGAAGCCGGCCTGTGTTCAGTGCAACGCAACCTACCGGGCACTCGACAAGAAGGGCATTGCCTACCAGAGTGTCGACATCTCCCAGGACGCCGAGGCCCTTGAGCGCCTCAAGGCACTGGGTTACATGCAGGCTCCCGTCGTCGTAACCGAGCAGGACCACTGGTCCGGATTCCGCCCGGACAAGATCGAGGAACTGGCCCAGGCCGTTTCCTCCGTGGCCTGACTTTCGCCACCACACACACCAAGAATTCCTATGTAGTTGAGGTGACTCCATGGCACCGCTGGCAGCGGCCACCGCCCGCAAGGTGACGGAAGCTGTGACCACGAGGAGTCACCTCATCTACTTTTCCTCCACCTCTGAAAACACCAAGAGATTCGTCCAGAAACTGGGCAGGGATGCTGCGCGCATCCCGCTGTACGCCCAGGACGCCCCGCTCCAGGCCCTTGAGCCTTTCGTTCTTGTGCTGCCTACTTACGGCGGCACCAACGGCGAAGGTTCGGTGCCGAAGCAGGTCATCAGATTTCTGAACGATCCCGGGAACAGGGAACTGATCCGGGGTGTTATCGGAGCGGGGAACACAAACTTCGCGGACAACTACTGCGCGGCGGGAGACATCATCTCCGTCAAGTGCAAGGTGCCGCATCTTTACAAATTTGAACTCATGGGGACGCCAGAAGACGTCCAACGGGTCAACGAAGGGCTGGAAAAGTTTTGGACACAACTGTCGCAGAAACAGAAGTAACCGGGGGCGCTGTGGACACGGCCAAGAAGCCGCTGCCTGAGGCTTACAAGGGCCTGGGCTATCACGAGCTCAACGCCATGCTGAACCTGTATGGCCCCAACGGTGAGATCCAGTTCGAAGCCGACCGTGAAGCTGCGCACCAGTACTTCCTGCAGCATGTGAACAACAACACCGTCTTCTTCCACGACCTGGAAGAGAAGCTCGACTACCTGGTGAAGAACCAGTATTACGAGCGCGAGACGCTTGACCAGTACACGATGAACTTCATCCGCGACCTCTTCAACCGCGCGTACAAGAAGAAGTTCCGTTTCGAGACCTTCCTGGGCGCCTTCAAGTTCTACACGTCCTACACACTGAAGACTTTTGACGGCAAGCGTTTCCTTGAGCGCTACGAAGACCGCGTCTGCATGGTTGCCCTGCACCTTGCCCGCGGCAACGAAGACCTCGCCAACCGCCTCGTCGACGAAATCATCGATGGCCGTTTCCAGCCTGCCACCCCCACGTTCCTCAACGCCGGCAAGGCCCAGCGCGGCGAGCTCGTCTCCTGCTTCCTGCTCCGCATCGAAGACAACATGGAGTCGATCGCCCGCGCCATCAACTCCGCACTTCAGCTCTCCAAGCGTGGCGGCGGTGTAGCGCTCTCGCTCACCAACATCCGCGAGCACGGCGCCCCGATCAAGCAGATCGAGAACCAGTCCTCCGGCGTCATCCCCGTCATGAAGCTCCTCGAAGACAGCTTCTCCTACGCCAACCAGCTCGGTGCCCGCCAGGGTGCAGGTGCCGTCTACCTGCACGCACACCACCCGGATATCCACCGCTTCCTGGACACCAAGCGCGAGAACGCCGACGAGAAGATCCGTATCAAGACCCTTTCCCTGGGTGTCGTGGTCCCGGACATCACATTCGAGCTCGCCAAGAAGAACGAGGACATGTACCTCTTCTCGCCGTACGACGTCGAGAAGGTCTATGGCGTTCCGTTCTCCGATATCTCGGTGACCGAGAAGTACTACGAGATGGTCGATGATTCCCGGATCAAGAAGACCAAGATCAGCGCCCGCGAGTTCTTCCAGACCCTCGCGGAGATCCAGTTCGAGTCCGGCTACCCGTACATCATGTTCGAGGACACCGTAAACCGGGCCAACCCGATCGACGGCAAGATCACCATGAGCAACCTCTGCTCGGAGATCCTGCAGGTTTCCTCCCCGTCCATCTACGCCGAGGACCTCAGCTACGAGACCGTCGGCAAGGACATTTCCTGCAACCTCGGTTCCATGAACATCGCCAAGACCATGGACTCGCCGGACTTCGGTCTCTCCATCGAGACGTCCATCCGCGCCCTGAGCGCTGTGTCGGATATGTCCTACATCAACTCGGTGCCGTCCATCGCGCAGGGCAACGCCCAGAGCCACGCGATTGGCCTTGGCCAGATGAACCTGCACGGCTACCTTGCCCGTGAGCGCGTCCACTACGGTTCCGAAGAGGGCCTGGACTTCACCAACATCTACTTCTACACGGTGCTGTTCCACGCTCTGCGCGCTTCCAACCGCCTGGCCATCGAGACCGGCCAGAAGTTCGGCGGCTTCGAGAAGTCCACCTACGCCAGCGGCGAGTTCTTCGACAAGTACACCGAGCAGGAGTGGACTCCGGAGACCGAGCGCGTTCGCGAGCTCTTCGCCGGCCACCACATCCCCACCCAGGATGACTGGCGCCAGCTGAAGGCTTCGGTCATGGAGCACGGTATCTACAACCAGAACCTGCAGGCTGTGCCGCCGACCGGTTCCATCAGCTACATCAACAACTCCACCTCGTCGATCCACCCGGTGGCCGCCAAGATTGAAATCCGCAAGGAAGGCAAGATCGGCCGCGTCTACTACCCGGCTCCGTACCTGACCAACGACAACCTGGAGTACTACCAGGATGCCTACGAAATCGGCTACGAGAAGATCATCGACACCTACGCCGCTGCCACGCAGCACGTGGACCAGGGCCTGTCCCTGACGCTGTTCTTCAAGGACACCGCCACCACGCGTGACATCAACAAGGCCCAGATCTACGCATGGCGCAAGGGCATCAAGACCCTCTACTACATCCGTCTCCGCCAGCTTGCGCTGGAGGGCACGGAGGTTGAGGGTTGCGTCAGCTGCATGCTGTAATCAACCACGCTGAAAACCAAAGAGTACGACGGCGGGCCACCACCCGCCGTCGTACGCTTACCTAAAGAACTACCCACCGCTTAAGGGGATGACATGACCGAGAAGGTCAAGCTGCTGACACACGTCGAGGCCATCAACTGGAACAAGATCCAGGACGACAAGGACGTGGAAGTCTGGAACCGGCTGGTCAACAACTTCTGGCTCCCGGAGAAGGTGCCGCTGTCCAACGACGTCCAGTCGTGGCACACACTGACCCCGGAAGAGCAGCAGCTGACCATGCGCGTCTTCACGGGTCTGACCCTGCTGGACACCATCCAGGGAACCGTCGGGGCAGTCTCGCTGATTCCGGATGCCATCACCCCGCATGAAGAAGCCGTGTACACCAACATCGCCTTCATGGAGTCGGTGCACGCCAAGTCCTACTCGTCCATCTTCTCCACCCTGTGCTCCACCAAGGAGATTGACGACGCTTTCCGCTGGTCCCTCGAAAACGAGAACCTGCAGAAGAAGGCCCAGATCGTCATGGACTACTACCAGGGCGACGACCCCCTGAAGCGCAAGGTTGCTTCCACCCTGCTGGAAAGCTTCCTGTTCTACTCGGGCTTCTACCTGCCCATGTACTGGTCCTCACGCGCCAAGCTCACGAACACGGCCGACCTCATCCGCCTCATCATCCGTGACGAGGCAGTGCACGGTTACTACATCGGTTACAAGTTCCAGAAGGGCCTGGAGAAGGTTTCCGAGGCCCGCAAGCAAGAAATCAAGGACTACACGTTCGAGCTCCTCTTTGAGCTGTACGAAAACGAAGTCCAGTACACGCACGACCTCTACGACGGCGTTGGCCTGGCCGAGGACGTCAAGAAGTTCCTGCACTACAACGCCAACAAGGCCCTCATGAACCTCGGCTACGAGGCCATGTTCCCGGCTTCCGTTACCGACGTGAACCCGGCCATACTGTCGGCCCTGTCCCCGAACGCTGACGAGAACCACGACTTCTTCTCCGGCTCGGGCTCCTCCTACGTGATCGGTAAGGCCGTGAACACGGAGGATGAGGACTGGGAGTTCTAACCCTCTGACAAAGCCCCTGACGCGTCATGCGCCAGGGGCTTTGACGTTTGTGAGAAGTCACGCCTGATAAGACTTATGCCGTGACGGGGCGTGGGTGAGGTCGGACGTTCCCAAGGCAGAAGGGGACGGGTGTCAAAACAGGCCAGGATGGAGGCTGCGCTCCGAATCATTTCGCGGTTTGTGCTGCGGGCACGTCGGGTCCTGGAGCATTCTTCGGCTAAAGACAAAATGATCCTGGAAAATACGCTGCGTGGGCATTGACATTCCCTGAATGGCATACCGCCGTGCCTGGAACCGGGTTTACATTTCCTACGGAACTAATGTGAAGATCATGGATCCGTCAGGTAGCGCCTCGAGCCGAGCTTCGTTCACCAACGCGAACGGCGGCCCCATTAGTCCCTTCACAGGAAAGCCCGTGCAGGCTCCGTTCCGATCGAGCAGTGCGGACGCGAAAGAGTACGTCCGCGTTCGAGCCCATATAACCCTTGCCGTATAAGCCATAAGCCCGATCTCGAAGGGAGAATGATGACCTCTGACCCGGCAAATTTGGTTGGGACGTTCGTCGTTGAAGTTGGGGTAGACAAGCGTGGCCCTTCATCGGCTTTTTTGATGACAGGGGAATCAAGACCACGGAGTTCAGACTCTATATAGATACCCGCTGGACAATAGGAGACAGAACCCGCGACGCGGATTCGGACGACACGTGGATGGTGTCCGCCCTTGAAATCAAAAATTGCACCGTGTCAAACGTCCTGGAGGATGCCGGATCAAACCTGCGTATCGAGTTTATCGACGCACCGAGCCTCACGGTTTCAGGAGAACCGACCGCAACCACAGTCGGGGACCCGTGGTGGCTAAGGGACCTCACCAGGTGAAGGACAGCCAGGTCCTGCAAAAGGAAGGTTGTGGCCGTGCTCAAGGCCATTTCATAAACCCGTCGCCCGGGCATGGAACCGTGAGGCAGAACAGCTGACTGACAGGGAGAGCCTGCACCTCTGCTAGGGGTGCAGGCTCTCTTGTCCGTCACAGGTTTTCTGATTGCGCCTAGGTTTCTGTTTTTGGGGCGTTCCTAAGCTTTGGTCCGATGGACTGGCCCAAGACCAGCCACACTATCGTGATTGCGGCTGCGGCGGTGCCAATGGCAGGGTCTGTTCCTTTGGTGATGAGAAAGCCGATCACTACATCGGCGATAATGATGATCGTAGTAACTGGCCATAGCGGTCGGCGCCACGCATACATTTTCGGTGTGAAGCTGGCCATTCTAATTCCCTTCGAAGTGGATTGCGGGGAGGGTGCTACTTAGCTGCAGTAGCCGCCCGAATAATTCCACGGCAACCACGTCATAGCTGGGGGACTGCCAACGAAGTGAAGTTCTACACATTCGCCGTGGTTAGTCGCCAGCACTGCAGAAGTCACAATGGCTCCACTGGCCGCGCCGCAAGCGGCCGCGGCGTAAGGGCCCCCGGCTGCTCCGCAGCCACCGACCAGGGCCGCCAGCACTGGGGGTGAGGCGGTCGCCCAATCCCTTGTTTCCGATTTGTTGAACTGAACCGTGCAGTTAGCGAAACCACAACCGAACGAAGGGTCCGCCACAACTGGGAAAGTGGCGCTCGTTAGATCGATCGTTTGTGTGATGACGCTTCCTTCGACTCCATAGCGTGTCGGAAGGCTCTGTCCGGCTGAGTCCCTGGCCCAAGGCCTTTGAATGAAGTTGACCACGTTCCCACTGTCGTCCCGCACCCAAATCGACCCATCGTGTTGGATTTCAAGATTAGGCGATTTTCCCAAGCCGTCTACCGAGAATTTGTAACTGGACGGTGCATCTGCATGCTTGATGGAAACGAACCCAGCTGTGGTCCCGTTGGTATTCTTCCCTACCACGAAACCGTGGTTCTTAGCGGACTATACGGTGGCTGGATGCCCATTAGAATACTTGGACACAGGCTGGGCCCCGTTCTCTGCCACCGGTGTGAAGGTCAGTTCTGGAAGGTCACTGCCCGATGCGGTATTTGTGGTGCCCTCGCTGGAACTCGAGAGGTTTTGCCGACCGTTTGACGCTGCCGGGACGGCTAGATTTCCGAGTTTCTCCACTGCCGGCAGAGGGTCCCATCCTGTCGGATCTAAACGGTGCGTTGAGCTTGTAGTCAGTGGTGCAGCGTTTGCAGGAGCTGCTACCAAAGATGATCCGACCAGCAAAAGCATCGCGAGTCCAGAGATTGATGTTCTCCTTTTTCAAGCTGTTCCCCCAACTTTGCTTGCCGCGAGGCTGGTGCCCCGACTCGACGCGGCCCAGTATTCACACCCCAGTCCAGCACCGCAAGTCACACACGCCTGTCTCCGGTTCAGTCAGCCCCAGGGTTCGCCCTTCATTTCCGAGCGAAGCGATGGGGATCCCTGAAGGGGAATTCCAAGCCGTCGCCGACGCCGCGCATGCAGTGATCGAAGAGGCTAAAGAAGCAGGCGTTACGTCTTCGGTGGCGGTATCAATGAGAACGTGGACCCTTGCGCGTGGCGCCGGAAGGCGCGGTGGAACCCGGCGCCTATCCGAGGCTTGGGGAGCCCAACGGCGGCTATACGGTCCTGGAGTTGCCCACCCGTGAAGCAGCCATCGAATGGGCAGCCAGGATCGCTGTGGCCTGTCGGTGCGCCCAGGAACTGAGGGAGTTCCAATACGATCCCGCGAGCTAGTTTCGCCGGTACCCGGGCAGTGGTGGAGCTTGTGATTGGTAGCTGTGGCCTGTGGGTGTGGTGATTCTGAGCGTGTGCCGGCTTCCTGCTTCCGGTGTCGCCGTCCAGCCGGGGTTTTCTTTGGTGTGGTTGCAGGCTTCGCAGAGTCCGGTGCCGTTGTCGACCGTGGTGGGACCGCCTGAATGCCACGGGATGATGTGGTCCAGGTGTCGGATGGGCGCGTCGCAGTAGGGGGTGCGGCAGGTATTGTCGCGTGTTTCGATGAAGCGTCGTATTCCGGGTGGGAAGAAGCGTGCCCGTGAGTCGGTGGCGAGTAGTTCACCGGTTCGCGGGGCGGTGTAGAGCCTGCGGACCCAGACGTTGAAGTCCTGGTAGTAAGCCCCGGGCCCGTCACTGCCTTGACTGTTGCTGAGCAGTTCCCGGGCCCAGCCGGCGGGGACGATCCCGTAGCCATTCAGCCGTGCCGGTTCGCTGTCCCCGGCCAGGAGTGTCCTGTCGGTCATGACCAGTTGCAGGTCGATACCCGTGTACCCGGCTGCGGTGCCGGTGGTCCGTTCGACCAGGGTGTCGGCCATGACCTGTCCCTTGGACCGGGTATCACCGTCGGACCGGGCCGTACCAGCTTGCCGGGTCAGTGCCGCGAACACGGCGACGCCTTGGGCGACGGGCAACAGGGCGGTCAGGTAGGCCATGGTGTCCGGTGCGGGGCGGAGGCTGACGTACCGTTCGGACGCGGCGTGCGCTGCGCGTTCGGTCACAGAGCGGGGATCCCGGCGGTATGCGGCGGCCTTCACGGCGGCAGCGATGGCTTTGTCCCCGGCACCATCGAACGTGCCGGTGTCGGGGGCCAGTTCCTCATCCACTGCGGCCCGGTCCTCAGCAGATAAGCACGCCGTTTCCTTGACCAGCAGCGTTGCCCGCCATTCGTTCAGCTGCCCGGATTCCAGCGCGGCCATGGTGTGCGGCATTTCCGTGACCAGAGCCTTGGCCAGGCCCAGCAGCCGGGAGCCTTTGTTTGGTGACTCCCGCCGGGCCAACGCCACCTGCGCCCCAATACCCTTGCCCCGCTCCGAAGCCGGGATACCTTTCTCTGCCTGTTCCTGCCGCTGGGCCAGGTCAAAAGCCACAGCGATCTTGGCCTGCAAACTCGAGATGGCCGACTTCATGTCCTCCAGCACCCGCAACTGCTGGATCAGGTCACCACTGACCGTACCGTCCGGCCCGTAACCAGCGCCAGTGGCACAGTTCGCAACAGCAGCAGCGGAACGAACCGGCGCAGACATAGCCACCGCACCCGACTGCCCCTCCCGAACCTGCTCCATGAGAACACTCTCCCAGCAGGCACCGACAAAATAGGGCCACCAGGTGATGAGCCAAAATGTCCTGTCTGGTCAGCCCACCGGTATATGGTGCAGTAGTTTCCGGAGGGCCCGAACTGTCCTTACATTCATAATTCGGATCTCCCACTCACGGACAGTTACCGGTGGTTGTTTCAGAGGTCTTTTGTGCTTTTCATTCAGGTGCTTTCGCGAAGAGAACTGCGCTAAGAGGGCAAAGACCGTAAGGGCCACTGTGCCGATAGCCAGCCAAAGCCCGAGCCCGTGGTCGTCCGAACCAGTCAGCCAAATGGCAATGAGCGTTGAGTTGAGCACGAACGTGACTGCCAAGCCCAGCGTCGCCAAGGTCAGCAGCCAGGAGTATCCGCGCACTCGGCGCGTTGCCAGCTCAAGCAGGTCCAGTCCGTGTTGACGGTCAGAGGCGATAAACGATGCCCAGCTTTCCCTGAGCGCGCCGTTGCCTGCTGCCAGATCCGCTTCATACCGGCGAAGGGCCGCATTAGCCGATGCCAGCTCATCGTGGGAATGGGCGAGCGACTGCCGCATGGACAATACGTCTCGCTCAAGTCTCGCAACCTTTCGGCGCTCGGCCCCAAGGCTTTCCTTAAAGGACGTCGGGTACTTTTTCCCAGATGCTCCGGGGCTGGCTGAGGGGGTCGTGATCGCCACCGCGGCGGCTGTCGGAGTCGTGAAAGATGCCGTGGCTGCCCGGTCAGCGATGGATACGTCCTGACGGTGCCCAATGCCGGTGATAACGGGCACGGGCGATTCAAGGATGGCACGCGCCAGTTCTTCATCCTGGAACCCCCGCATAGTCCGCCAGTGGCCGCCGCCTCGCGTAATGACAACAAGATCATGACCGTTCCTGCGCGCTTCATCACAGTAGGTTCGTAGGGTCGCGGCTGCCGACTGACCACTCAAGCTCATGTGACGATACGTGATTTCCGGCTTGTTCCCACTCTTCGAAATGCTCAGGTGGTGCTTGAAGTCCTGGACACCCTGAGATTTTTCCGGCGAGATCACAGTGATCTTGCGTAATCGTCCTAACGAAAAACCGTCTTTGGCGTCCTCATATATCGCGTCGTCATCGGCGTGGAGTCTCGAGTGACCCGGAAAATCGTCCTTAAGTGCTTGAAGCGTTTGGCGATCCTTCAGGAGCATCGCACCGTTGAGGGAGAAATCCGATGAAATGTCAGTGACCTTCAAATAAATGTCGCCGGTCTCGGACCACATTCGCAGTTGTCCGGAAACTTCCAGTTCCATGCCGTCAATCATGGCCGCCTTGAAGCTCTCTCCAGCTGCATCGAAGGCCCTTTTGATCGTAGTCAGTTCGGCATTCCACACCCTTGCGGGAAGGACAAAAGTCCGCTCACCACTCACCGTCACCAGGTCAAAGGTCCAGCCCGATGCTTTGGGCTCTGCGTTCCGACACTCGGCAATGACGGTGAGGGCCAGTGCCTGCAGGGGACCGCGAATCTCCTCGTAGACCTGCTCAACACTTTTGGCCGATATGGCCGAATTTTCCAATCCCTTAGCGATTCCCGTCATTCCCGAATGCTCCCCTCCGTCGGGTCATGGTTACCTCTGAATAGTAGTGACGTGCGGTGGCCTTTTCTGACGGTATTAACCGTCCCACCCTTGTCCGCGTCCCAACTTCAGGGGAAGATGTTGGCCAACTTTGAAAGGACGTCCCATGGTGCAGCTTGAGAAGTTTGAGAAGTACCTGATCGAAGAGTTCTACGACGATTACCGCTCCGGCGAAATGTCGCACGGGACGTTTACCCGGCGGGTGGCATTCATCATGGGCAGCATGACAGCCACGGCGGCGGCCATGATGTTGGTGGGCTGTACACCGCAGGAGATACCGAGGGCAACGGATCCTATGCCGACCCCAACGGCCACCGGATCGGCGGCACCAAAAGACACTGCCACAACGGCCGTGCCCAACGCCAAAAGTCCGCTGTCGGTCCCGGAAGGCGCAGCGGGGCTGACCACGGCTCCAGTCAATTTCCAGTCTCAAGGAACCCAAATCAGTGGCTACCTGGCCCGGCCCGAGGACGGAGGGCAACACCCTGCCGTCCTGATCTGCCACGAAAACCGAGGCCTCACCCCGCATATCCAAGACGTGGCCCGACGCTTCGCCAAGCAAGGATACGTCGCGCTGGCCGTGGACCTTCTCAGCAGGGAGGGCGGAACCGCCAACATGGACCCTGACGCCGTTCCTGGTGCGCTGACCCAGGCTGGCGTAGCACGCCATGTGGGTGACTTCAAAGCGGCCTTCGAGTTCCTCAACGGCCAGGGATTCGTGGAGCAGGGCCGTATCGCCATGATCGGTTTCTGTTTCGGCGGCGGCATCACGTGGCAGGCGAGCACGGAGATTCCAGGACTCAAAGCAGCGAGCGCCTTCTACGGCCCGGCCCCGGACTTGGCCAAGGTGCCAACCATCAAGCCGGCAGTGATGGGTGTGTATGCCGAGAAGGATGCGCGAATCACGGGCCCCATGCCGCAACTCCAGGAAGCGCTGGACAGGACCAGCGTCAAGCACCAGCTCAAGGTGTATCCCGGCGTGGACCATGCCTTCCACAACGACACCAGTGACCGCTACGTGGAAGCCCAGGCAACGGCGGCATGGAACGACACTCTGGCGTGGTTCAGGGACAACGTCTAGCCCCGCAACCGGGCCGCTTCGCTCGCGAGCTCTGCCTCCAACGTCTCGATGCTGGGCAGGCTGGACACCAGCTCGTCCGGCAAGGAATCCGCAAGTGAGGTCTTCCATTCCGCGATGCCCACGGGTGCGTTGAAGCCACGGAGCGCGTACTCGGCCACCACGCTGTTCTTCTCCTTGCACAGCAGCAACCCAATGGTTGGCTTGTCGTCCGGGTGCGCCATCAGGTCATCCACGGCTGCCATGTACATGCCCAGCTGCCCCAGGAATCCGGGTTCGAACTTCACTGCCTTGAGTTCAATCACCATGTAGCAACGAAGCTTCAGGTGGTAGAACAGCAGGTCGGCAAAGAATTCGTCACCGGCGATTTCCAGCCGGACCTGCTCGCCAACAAAGGCGAACCCCTGGCCAAGCTCCAACAGGAACTTCTCCACATGCTTCACCAACTGCACCTCCAGGTCCCGTTCAGTGTGTCGATCGGTCATGGCAAGGAAATCGAAAACGTAGGGATCCTTGGTTGCCTGCTGCGCGAGATCGGAGTCCGCACGGACCATGGTGGAAGCGAAGTTGGTGATGGCTTGCCCGGAGCGTTCATGCAAGCGCGTGGAGATCTGGTGAGTCAAAACGTTCCGCGACCATCCATGCTGGGCAGCGGCCGCGGCGTACCAAAGCCGCGTGGCGGCGTCGTCGAGCTTTTCCAGCAGGGCGATCTGGTGGTACCACGGCAATGTTGCAAGCGGCGCTTGCAACATTGGGAAGTCCGGCCAGGCCTGCGCGAAGCTCTTCATGTACCGCAGGTTCCTGGGGGAGAAGCCCTTCGCTCCGGGGAACCGCGTGCGGATGTCGGCAGACAATCGTGTGACTACCTTGGCGCCCCAGCCTTGCTCCGATTCGCGTTCGGCCAGTTGCCGCCCGATGCTCCAGTAGGAGTTCAAGAGCTCGCTGTTGGCCGCCGCCATCGCACGGGTGCGGCCGACCCGGACTTCCCTGGCCACGGTGTCGAGCAGCGTGGGGTACCAGTCGGGCATCGACGATGCGGCGGGAACACCCGGGAATGACGCCTCGGCGGCGAGCTCTTGGGACGGCATGTTTCTCCTGTCAGTGGCTGGTAAAACGACGGTATGGGGAGGCCCTGACAAAATAGGCGTGTGAGTGAAGCCGGTGAATTCGTGGACTACACGCTGCAGATGGAATCGACCTGGGAGAAAGCTGCCGAGACCAGCGAACGCCTCGGCCAAGGCCTGAAGGTTTATGGTGCATCGGTAGGCGCAATACGCGGAACGGTCCGTGACGCCTTGAAGCGGTACAAGAACCTCAGCCACGACGACATCACGGCCCTGAGCTCTGAGCTGTGGGAGGAGCCGGTGTTCGAGCGGCGGCTGGCAGCGGTGGTCCTGCTCCAGACAAAGGTAGCTTTACTGGTCAACACGGACCTGACGCGCATTGAAGGCTTTATCCGGAGCGCCGGAACCCGCGAACTCGTCGAGCCCCTGGCCAAAGATGTGGTGCGACCGTTGCTGGCCCGGCTCGAGGGTTTGGCCAGGGAGAGGGCAGAGCGGGTGCTGGAGCGATGGGCCAACGACCCGGATAGTGAACTGCAACATGCAGCCAGCCTCGCCGCCGCACCATAGCCCCTTGATAAGCACCAGCGGGCCGCCTACCGTTTCCATCAACACATGCCAGGAGCCAATTCCGTGAATTGAGAGGCAGGTTGTTCGATGAAATCACTGTGGTTGGACAGGGAGTCAGACTTCACATCCGACCCCGTCCCACAGGAGAAGCACTTTGACTCGATAGTGGTGGGAGCGGGAATCACCGGGATGGTAGCCGCGCTGCTGTTGTCGCGGTCCGGCCAGCGGGTGGTGGTCTTCGAAGCCCGAAACCTGGGTGCTGTGACCACTGGCAATACCACCGGAAAGTTGAGCCTCCTTCAAGGCGGCACGTTGTCGGCTTTGCGCAGCCAGTACCCGTTGAAGGTGGTGCACGCCTACGTGGAGGCCAACAGGACGGGACAAGCGTGGCTCACGCAGTATATGGAGCAGCAAGCTGTCCCGTTCCAGCGCCGGACAGCCATCACCTTCGCAACCACCGACGACGGCGGCCAGCGGCTCCGCAAGGAAGCTGCGGTCTCGCGGGACGCAGGTCTGGACGTCCATTTCAGCCGAGATGCCGGCTTGCCTTTCAAGGTGGTGGAGGCGCTGGAACTTGAAGGCCAAGCACAGATCCATCCGATGGAGGTCCTGGACGCGCTGGCCCGGGATATCCGTGAACACGGCGGCCTGGTTGTTGAAGGGGTGCAAGTTCAAAACGTCAGCGGCGACCGGCCCCTGAACGTCACCACCAGGAAAGGCAGCTTCACCGCTGACACAGTAGTGCTCGCGACAGGCACACCCATCCTGGACCGCGGCCTGTACTTTGCCAAGCTGGAGCCGAACCGGTCCTACGCCGCCGCTTTGAGGGTGCCGGGCGCCATTCCTCGGGGTATGTACCTCTCCATTGATTCGCCCACGAGGTCCCAACGCACCTACCCGGCAGCCGACGCGGAACTGTTACTGGTGGGCGGTTACGGGCATGCAGGTGGGCGGGCGACGTCGCCACGACAACATCTGGAGGACCTCCTCGGATGGGCCAACCAGCACTATCCGGGGGCCGAGGTCACCCACACCTGGTCCGCCCAGGATTACCAGGCGACAAATCTCATGCCGTTCTTCGGCAAGCTTCCCCGCGGCAAGGGCCGGATCTTCTTCGGCACCGGATACAACAAGTGGGGCATGAGTAATGGGGTCGCCGCTGCCTTGGCCATCACCTCCGAGATTCTGGGTGGCCACTCGGACTGGGCTACCACCATCCACCACCGCGTCACCTCGCCCAAGGGAGCAGCCGAGGCGATCCGGCACAACGCGGACATTGCCCGCCGGATGGTGGAGGACAAATCCAAAGTCAAGAACAACCCGGAAATCACTGACGAAACCCGCCCGCCCGAGGGGAGCGGCGTCGTCGGACTTTACAAGGGTGAACCGGCGGCGGTGTCCACCGTGGACGGGAAGGTCTGCAGGGTCTCGGGCAGTTGCGCGCACCTTGGCGGCTTGCTGACGTGGAACGACGCCGAGAAGACCTGGGATTGCCCTTTGCACGGATCGCGCTTCACCCCGGAAGGCAAATACCTTGAAGGTCCCGCGACCCATCACCTGCAAAAGTCCTTGGTCAGGAAGAAGGACTAACCCAATCGCTCTACGCGTCTTTGCGCCTGGTCCGCGGTGCGTCGTTGCTGGGTCGCGGCCCTGACTGCGAGCTTCTTCTTGGATTCAGCGGTGTCCGCGTCCCTGGTGAGGCCGATCAATTCGGCTTCCAGCTCCGCCAGGCGGCGCTTGGCTTCCTCGATGTCCGCCTTCACGCCCGCACGGCGATCGGCCAGTTCCTTCACAGCCTCCCACGCCGCGGCCGCCGCCTGTTCCGCTTCCCGCGCCTCCTGATCGGCAGCATCGAACGCGGCGCGGGCTTCCTCCAGCGCTGCCGTCCGCTTGGCTGCCCGACGCTCGGCCAGGGACGTAGCTTCATCCTGGGGTGCATTCTTGGGCGCCCGCGTTTTCCTGGCAGGTTCCGGTTTATCCCGCTTCTTTGGCGTGTGCACCTGTTGCTCAGGCACTTTCGAGGCAGGGCGTGCAGCGGCCTCGGGACCGGCAGCCGCAACGGCGCCGTCGAGGTCGACTGCTTCGAACCCGCTGCTGCTCAGCCCCCGTACCAGCCTGCCAGTCGCCACGGCTGTCGCGGCTCTGGCATCAGCCATCGCTGCCCTCAAGGTCTGTTCGACGTCGGCAGCCGCTGCTGCGCTGAGCGGCGCTCCGAGCTCGCCCGCAAGGTCTTTGGCAGCGTGCACGGCCGCAGTCAGTTCACCTTGGCGTTTCTGTCCGAGTTCGCGAAAAGCCCCCGCGTCCGACGCTTCCTGCGCGGCCCGGAGGGAACTGCCAAAACGTACGACGCCGTCAATCACCTCGGGTTTGTGAACGGCAAGCATGTTGATGGCCCAGGCTCCGGCAGCTGGCTTGGGAAGGCTGCCGATTTCCTTCGACAGCTCCTTTTCGCCGTTGTCTTTGGCTTTCCGGACCAAGGCTGTGCGCTGCGTTGTGAAGTCGCGCGGCATGACGGCGTACAGCTCCTGGGCAGCGTCGCGGAGATCCATGGACCCATCCTAGGGTTCCTCCGGACGAACCCGGTGGACCGAATCCGCGGAGGGCGGGTACTTAGGGTAGCCTAAGTCGAGTGGACCAGATCATGAGCTTGCCCTTCGGTGTCGCCCTCGCGGCGCTCTTCGCCATCGTCATGATCCGCGTCAACGTCACGTATTGGATTGGCCGGGGAGCGGTTGCCGGCTTAGCGCACACCCGTTTGGGCAATTCCCTGGAGCGACCCAAAGCAGCCCGGGCCCAAGCGCTCATCCAGCGTTGGGGTCCGTACGCCGTCGTGCTTTCCTTCCTGACCATTGGCCTGCAGACGGCCATCAACCTGGCAGCCGGCGTGGCCCGTATGCCGCTGCGCCGTTACCTCCCTGCAGCCGTTATCGGCTCCGTGATCTGGGCATTGCTGTACGCCACCATTGGCCTGGCTGCCTTGGAGGCCTGGTTGGCGGTGGCTGCGGCGTCGCCTGTGGGTGCCGCGTTGGGCGTTGCCACTTTGGCGGCGGTTGTGGTCTGGGTTGTCGTGTTCCGCCGGCGTCGGGCAGCGGCCAAATCAGCGGATACAGTGGTCTGAGTTCTACAGCTGGATCGGCGAAAGGCTTAGGTTTGACTACTGCATTACCGGATTTGGCGGACGGCGATTTCTACTACAAGTCGTTGGGATCGGGGCGCTACCGCTCGACGGTCCACGCCCAGGGTGCCTGGAATCCGCATGAACAGCACATGGCCCCGGCCTCCGGCATCATCGCTGATGCTTTGGTCCGGCACGAGCCCAGGGAGGATGTTCGCCTGGCGCGGATCAGCTATGAAATTTTGGGGCTCATTCCGGGCGGGGAGTTCCAGGTCACCACCTCGACGCTGAGGCCGGGCCGGACCATCGAACTCATCCAGGCCGAACTTTCAGCAGGGGGCCGGGTGGCCATCCGGGCGGCTGCATGGCGAATGATCACCAGTGACACCAGCGCTGTGGCCGCCGTCGAAGATGAACCGATGCCCGCTCCGGACGAGTGCAAACCGTGGGACGGCGCCAGCGTGTGGCCCGGTGGCTACATCCGTTCCCTGGAAATGCGCTTGGCCGAGGGGCACCGTCCGGGCTCCGGCCGAGTGTGGATCCGGACCTCGCACCCGCTGACCGATCGGGACGACAGCACGGACCTGGCACGGCTGATGGGACTCGTGGATACGGCCAACGGCATCGCCGCCCGCGTTCCGCCCGGAGAAAACAGCTACATCTTCCCCAACCTGGACCTGCAGATCCACATGTACAGGGCGTCTGCGGGCGAATGGTTGGGGTTGGACAACAAGGTCTCCTTCGGGGCAGACGGCATTGGCCTGACGTCCACCGTGCTTCACGACGTCAACGGACCGTTCGGCCGGGCCGAGCAGATCCTGACCCTGAGGAAGAGCTAGTGGGTGCGGCCACGACGGAAGTCTCGGAACGTAGACAGCTGACGGCATACCGTCAGCCCAAGTCATTGGGGGCGGCAGAGGACCTCGACTTCGCTTTGGAGCTCCTGAAACGTGCCCGGAGCGGTCAGTTGGGGCCGTCCCTGCGTCTGTACCGCCCGAAGCCGACGGTTGCCTTCGGCCAGCGCGATGCGAACCTGCCGGGTTTTGGCGCCGCTGAAGAAGCGTGCCGCGAGCTGGGGTTCGAGCCGCTGGTCCGCAAAGCCGGAGGCCGGGCGGCTGCTTACCACGAAGGCTCGCTGGTGATCGATCACGTGGAGCCCCACCCCGACGCCATCGTCCGGGCCAAGGCACGGTTTTCGGAATTTGGCGATTTGCTGGCCGGTGCCCTGCGCAGCGTTGGCGTCCACGCCGCCGTCGGAGAAATCCCGGGGGAGTATTGCCCCGGTGAGTTCAGCGTCCACGGTGAGGACCCGGACTTTCCCTCGCACCGGATCAAGCTGATCGGCACCGCGCAACGGGTGGTTTCCGGCGGTTGGCTCTTCAGTTCAGTGATCGTGGTGGAGAACTCGCAGCCCATCCGCGATGTCCTGACGGCCAGTTACGCGGCCCTCGGACTGGACTGGGATCCGGCTACCGCTGGTGCGGCAAACGACCTGCTGCCGCACCTGGATGTCAAAACCGTGGAGGACGCCGTGATCGAGGCCTACCGTGGTTACGCGGACGTCCTCGACGGCGACTTCCCGACGCTCCTGGGGCAATAACCGCGGCGGGTCAATAAACACGGCTGCGGCCGGCTGCCTCCTCGAAAAAGGTGGCAGCCGGCCGCAGCCGTTCCTAAGGGCTAGTGTCCGCGGGCGATCCATTCGTCCAGGTGCGGGGCCTCGGAACCGATGGTGGTGGTGTCACCGTGTCCTGTGCGGACCACTGTTTCCGCGGGGAGCGGCAGCAACCGTGTACGGATGGATTCGATGATGGTGGGGAAGTCGCTGTAGGACCGTCCCGTGGCTCCTGGGCCGCCCTGGAAGAGGGTATCGCCGCTGAAGAGCGTCCCCTGGCTGGGCAGGTGGAAGGAGACCGAACCCGGCGAGTGGCCGGGTGTGTGGATCGCTTCCAGTGTTGCCCCGGCAACGGTGAAGGTGTCTCCGTCAGCGATGGAGTTGTCAGGATCGGCTTCCGGGAAGACATCGTGCCAGAGCATCCAGTCGTCCTTGTGCAGGTACACCGGTGCCTTGGTGAGCTCCCGGAATTCGCCGGCATAGCGGATGTGGTCGTCGTGGCCGTGTGTGAGCAGGATGGCTGTCACTGCCCGGCCGTTGACGGCGTCGACAATCGCGGAGGGATCGTGGGCTGGATCAATGACGATGCACTCGTCGGCGTCACCGATGATCCACACGTTGTTGTCCACCTCCCATGTTCCGCCGTCGAGGGAGAAGGTTCCGGAGGTTACGACGCGATCGATCGTGGGGTTGGATCCGGCGTTCACAGTTCAACCACCGAGCGGAGGACGGCGCCCTGGTGCATTTTGTCGAACGCTTCTTCCACCTGGTTGATGGAGATGCGCTCGGTGACGAAGGCATCGAGGTCCAACCTGCCCTGCTTGTAAAGGTCAACCAGCATGGGGAAGTCCCTGGAGGGCAGGCAGTCGCCGTACCAGGAGGATTTCAAAGAGCCGCCACGGCCAAAGACATCCAGGAGCGGCAGCTCAAGCGTCATCTCGGGGGTGGGGACGCCCACCAGGACAACGGTTCCGGCGAGATCGCGGGCGTAGAAGGCCTGCTTATACGTTTCGGGCCTTCCGACGGCGTCAATCACCACGTCCGCTCCGAAACCGCCGGTGAGCGCACGGATTTCCTCGACGGGGTCCCCGGCAGAGGAATCGACGGTGTGGGTGGCTCCCAGTTCCTTGGCGCGTTCGAGCTTCTTGGGGTCGATGTCCACCGCGATGATGGTGGTGGCCCCTGCGAGCGCAGCGCCGGCGATGGCGGCTACGCCAACACCTCCGCAGCCGATGACGGCAACGGAGTCGCCGCGCTTGACGCCGCCGGTGTTGATCGCGGCGCCCAGACCTGCCATGACGCCGCAGCCGAGCAGGCCGACGGCGGCGGGATCGGCGTCGGCGTCTACTTTGGTGCACTGCCCGGCCGCTACGAGCGTCTTTTCGATGAAGGCTCCAATGCCCAGGGCCGGCGACAACTCGGTGCCGTCCTCGAGGGTCATCTTTTGGGTGGCGTTGTGGGTGTTGAAGCAGTACTGGGCTTGACCGCGCTTACAGGCGCGGCAGTTTCCGCAGACTGCCCGCCAGTTGAGGACTACGCGGTCGCCGGGGGCGACGTCGGTGACATCGGGACCCACCGCGCTGACCACGCCTGTGGCTTCGTGGCCCAGAAGGAACGGGAAGTCGTCACTGATGCCGCCCAGCTTGTAGTGGAGGTCGGTGTGGCAGACGCCGCTTGTGAGGATGTCGACGAGGGCTTCGCCGGGTCCGGGTTCGGGTACCAAGACGGTTTCGAGGGTTGCGGGCGCGCCTTTGGAGCGGACGACGACGCCTTTGACTGCGTGGACCATGGAGAGGGTTCCCTTCGGGCTCGCGGAGAGCGGGCCCGGTTAACTGCAGAAGGGCCCGCTACGGATTCCCATTCTGTCTATCACAGGTGGCAGACAGCGTGTGGATTGTTCCGGCGGACCCTGGTGCGGTTACGCGTGGAGCCAGCGGTTATACGGCGACCAGGCGTTTCTCAACCTCGGATGCCGAAGGGTTGGTCGCTGCCGTGCCGTCCGGGAAAAGCACGGTGGGAACGGTGCGGTTTCCACCGTTGAGCTGCTCGACGAGTTCGGCGGTGCCATCGACTTCTTCGATGTTGATCTCGGTGTAGCCGATGCCCTTGGCGTCCAGCTGCTTCTTCAGGCGGTTGCAGTAACCGCACCAGGTGGTCGAGAACATGGTGATGGTGCCGGAGTCGGGAGTGAAGTCCACAGAGCTCTCCTCAGTAATTGGGTCGTTTTCGCGGGTTGGTTCCTTCCTGACAACGGTAACCCGGTACCGAATAATTCCCGTGCGGCGGGGGAAGCGCACATGACATCACATGTCCGCGCTGGTGCGTTCCTTCGGGAAAGGGCAGACTGTTCGCATGTGTGGACGCTATGTAATGGCCCGTGCGGTGGGGGACCTGCTCGCCGACTTTGACGCCGAGCTGGAGAACGAGATCGCCTTGGAAAAGTCGTGGAATGTTGCCCCGACAGATGCGGTTCCCGTTGTCCTGGAGAGGGTTGTTGACGATCACCTGAAAAGGCAGCTGCATGTTGCCAAGTGGGGGCTCGTGCCTTCGTGGGCCAAGGATCCCAAGGGCGGTGCCAGGCTGATTAACGCCCGCAGTGAAACCCTCTTGGAGAAGCCCTCCTTCAAGAAGGCCGCCGTTGCGCGCCGGTGTGCGGTCCCTGCCGATGGCTACTACGAGTGGAAGAAGGGTGAGGGAAAGAGCAAGCAGCCCTATTACGTGCACCCGGGGGACGGGCATGGACTGGTCTTCGCGGGGTTGTATGAGTGGTGGAAGGACCAGTCGGCTGCACCCGATGACCCGGGACGCTGGCTGCTTTCGATGTCCATCCTGACCGCAGACACCCCGACGGCCGAATCAGCCCGGACCCGGCGCAGTGCCTCGGTCTTTGACGAACTGACTGCCCTCCATGACCGCGTTCCCTTGCCTATGAGCACCGAGACGATGGAAGCCTGGCTTGATCCGCGCGAAAAGGATGCGGCGGGGTTGGTGGAACTGGTCCGTTCCAGGGCGCACGACGCAGCGGCCGATTGGACCATCGACCCGGTGGGTGCCGCTGTGGGTAATGTCCGCAACAACTCACCGGAACTGATTGAACCCGTGGAAGGGCTCTTCTAGCGGTCAGAGCGCTTCGTTCACGGGGACGCCGGACTGGAAATCCCGGCCGTCTGCTTCGCTGAACGCTGTCATGACATGTCCCTTGCTGAGTCCATGGATGGCAGAGATGGGGAAGTTGCCCGTGATGACGTTGCCGGAGTGCTCCACGCCCTTGATGTCGTAGTTTTCCTCCGCGCTGAGTGCGTGGTTGAACGAGTAGAACGAGATCGCTTCACCGTTCATGAACTCGATCCCCAACCTGCGCTGGGAGGAGTAGTCTTCGCTGGCAGCAACAAGGCCCACGACGTAGGCGCCGGAGCCAGGAATGTTGCCGTCAATTTCGAACCGTGCCACCAGGTTCTCGTCGGAGGCGGAGATGTTGACCTGCTTGAGGAGTGCGTCATTGGTACTCATGGCACAATCCTGCTCTGCGGACCCTCTGCCGTCCACCCCTTGGCGGGTTAGCCCGCCAGGAGGCGCTGGATGTTGCTCGCCACGACTGTGGGCTCAAGGCTTTGTCCACGGCGCGCAGTAAGGGTGTGCAGTGCAAGTCCGTCGCTGTAATCGGCCACAGCTTCCGCCCGTGCCCTGGCATCGGATATGCCCATGGTTTCTAGAACCTGTGCCAAGGCGGAGAGCATCCGTTCGTGACCGGCTGCCACAACGTCGGGTTGGTCGAGTGCGAGGACGAAGCGTGCCCGGGTCAGTTCAGCGTTTTCGTGCGCGAGTGCCACGACTGCGGTGGCGAGTTGACCCGCCAAGGCGGCCACCGACGTCGGAACCTCCAGGGCTCCCTGCTGCAGGATCCGGTTGTCTTGTTGTTCAACACGGTCGACGGCGGCTGCCACCAAAGCGGCGCGGTTGCGGAAATAGTTGGAGGTAGTTCCGACGGCGACGCCGGCTTGGGCGTCGACGGCGCGGTGGGTGAGTCCTTTGAGGCCTTGCGCGGAGACAACGGCGAGCGCTGCGTCGGCCAGGAGTGTGCGTCGGTCAGCCATGGCGAAAGTCTAGCTTCAACCCCTGTTGGTACTACAAATGTAGTAGTACTGTGACCGCATGGAAAACGTAGACATTATTGGCGGCGGCATAGCCGGGCTGGCGCTCGCAGCCCGGCTGGATCCCGGACGCTTCACGGTCACCCTGCACGAGCAAAAACCCCAACTCCCCACTGTCGGAACAACGTTGGCGATGTGGCCCCAAGCCCAGCGGGCCCTGTCCCGGTTGGGGATCCTCGGTGCAGTAAGGGCCCGGGGCTCCATCATCACCGCGGGCGCCCTACGGAAACCGGGAGGAGAGCCGGTGCTGTCCATGGAAGGAGGGGGCTTGCTTGGCGTCTCCCGGACCGAGCTGCTCAGCCTGCTGGACTCCGCCGTGCCGGGCGTCGTACGCCGGGTTACGCAGCGGGTGGAAAGCCTTCCCGCTCCCGCTGGGTTGACGGTGGGTGCGGACGGCGTCCATAGCGTGGTTCGCCAAGCTGCATGGGGGAAACGCAGTACCGCCAAGGCGACGCCGTTCCTGGCCATACGTGGGGTAGTACCCACGGTCCCATCACCCGGGGATGTTGGAGAGTACTGGGGCAAGGGCGAGATTTTCGGCATGGCCCCGGCCTTGGGCGGAACCAACTGGTACGCCTCCTTCAGATCCCACCTGGGTCCAGGGCGGGTCGACGTCGAAGAAGCGCTCGAAGAGACAAGGGGGCGCTATGCCGGGTACTCATCAGCCGTGCAGCAGGTGCTTTCCCAGGCATCCGACAAAAATTCGCTGGCCCAACGCATCTGGACCACCCCTGCCCTTGCCCGCTATGCAAAGGGAAGGGTCGTATTGATCGGAGATGCCGCCCACGCCATGACGCCCAACCTCGGCAGGGGCGCCTGCGAAGCACTCATTGATGCCGTGACCCTGGGAGGGCTGCTCAATGACCTGCCAATAGAGGAAGCGCTCGCCAAGTATGAAAGGAAGCGTGTACTCCGTACTCAGCAAATGCGGTTGGCATCGTCCCTGATGGGCAGGATTTCCCTCGCCCAGCGCTGGCAACCAGCGCGGGATGCCTTGCTGAAGCAAGCGGGAAAGAGTGTCTCCCGAACCCACGGAAAGGCGAAAACTTCGAAGTAGGTTTTGTCGGTACAGCGTCGTAAACTGGAAGTATTCGAACATACTTTCGAATAAGAACTCAGGCGCAAGGAGTGTGGATATGGGACTGTTCAGCGAATCAGTGGACGTCATCTGCGCAGACCAGGGCCAGCCACTGGAAGTCACATGGAAAGGGACCAGCTACAAAGTCACGGGAGAACCGAACCGATGGTTCGAACGGCGCAAGTGGTGGGCAGAGGAAACCCGTGCACCCATCGGCAGCGGAGCAGGGCTGGTTGACCACGAAATCTGGCGCGTACAACTCGAAAACACCATCACCCTCGACGTCGTCCGCCACCTTGGCAGCGGGCGATGGCGGCTACTCCGCATCCACGACGCCGCACCTGCACGCGCCGTTGAACCCGACGAAGCAGCGTGACCCTTGAGCTTCACCCACCTGCACGTCGCAACAGCTTTCAGCGCCCACTACGGTGTCTCATGGCCCGATGAACTTGCCCAAGCCGCAGCAGCAGACTCAGCAACCGCGCTCGCCTGTACCGACAGGGACGGGCTGTACGGAACCGTAAAACACATCAAAGCCTGCATGGACGCGGGCATCGACCCCATTGTGGGGGTCGACCTTGCAGTCTTCGACGACGACGGCGACCACCGCACCCAGATCTCGGGCCGCGTCGTCGTCCTTGCCCATGGCAATAACAATGGGGCCGGATACAGGGCACTCTGCCGCCTCATCTCCGACGCCCATGCACGGACCTCAGGAAAAGCCGGTGGAACCATCCCCGTCGCAGTCACCCGAAGTGAACTCGCCTCACGAACCCTCGACCCCCAAACATTGAAACCTGTCCTCACGGTCCTGATTGGACCGGACTCCGATGTGGGGCAATCCATGGGAGGACGCAAATACCTCCGGCCCCGGACACTCTTCAACGAGTGGATCAACGCCATGCCACCAGGCACCATCGTTGCCGAAACAGTGACCCACCTCAGCGCCCCCGGAGAACCCCTCAGCACCGCCCACGCCGTAAGGATGCTCAAACTGGCGCTGGAATACAACGTCCCTGCGATTCTCAGCAACGCCGTCCGCTACTGCGCACAGGACGGCGCCGCCACCGCCGACGTCCTCGACTCAGCCCGCACCCTCAAATCCCTCCCCGAACTCTCAACCGCCCCAATGCTCCAGCCGACGGGCCAAGGATGGCTCAAGAACGCCCACCAGATGCTCCAACTGGGCAAGGAAATCATGGGCGCCGCAGGCCTCGGGAAAGCAGACCTTCACAAACTCCTTTCCAACACGGAAGCCCTCGCCGACAAATGCCGGATCAACCCCGTCCTCGATATGGGATGGAAAACGCCTGTTGTCCCTGAAGCCTCCATCATCGGTATCGAAAAAGATCCAATGGTCGAACTGTCCGAACGATGCAACGCAGGAATCAGCCGACGATTCCCCGGCATCAGTGGCTCGGCTGAAGAACGGCTGCGCTCGCGGTTGGACCACGAGCTCGGAATTATTGGAAACCTTGGGTTCGGCTCCTACTTCCTCACCGTGGCTGAGGTCTCACGGATGATCCTGGAAATGGGGGTCCGGGTCGCGGCCCGAGGATCCGGTGCCTCCAGCCTGGTCAATTATTTGATCGACATCAGCCAGGTTGACCCGATCCGCCACGACCTCATCTTCGAGCGTTTCCTGTCCGGGCGCCGATCAACCCTGCCGGATATCGACATTGATGTTGAAAGTGCTGAACGGCATAACGTCTATCGAAAAATCTTTGACCGGTTCGGGGCTGAACGCGTCACCCTTATGAGCATGCAAAACGGTTACCGGGCAAGGGGTGCAGTCCGGGATGCGGGCATGGCATTGGGCATGGATGAAGGCGAGATCAGCGGGATCGCCAAGCAGCTGTGGAGGTTCTCTGCCCGGAAATTTCGTGAGGCGCTGGTGGAGAAGCCCGAACTTCGCGAATTTGCCGGGCGGGTGGAACGGGGTGCTTTGGAAGAAAACCAGCAGCTCGATCTCCTGGTGGACCTGACTGAAAGGCTGGACCGCTTGCCCCGCCACATCTCCATGCACCCCTGTGGAGTGATCCTGGGTGACGCCACGCTCCTGGACCGCACTCCTGTGCAACCCAGCGGCTTGGGCCTGCCGATGAGCCAGTTCGACAAGCACGACATGGATCCCATGGGCATGCTGAAACTGGATGTCCTTGGCGTGCGGATGCAAAGTGCCATGGCTTTTGCTGTCCGGGAGGTTATCCGGTTGCATCCGGGCAAGGATGAGGTGGTGAAAGCCGGTCGGCATCCCATCGGGCCGGGCGGTTCAGGTCCTGACTATATTGCGCCGGATGGCAGGATCGACCTCAACGCTGTGCCCTTCGACGACCAGGCCACGTATGAGCTGATCAGGAGCACGCACACCCTGGGGTGCTTCCAAATTGAATCCCCGGGTCAGCGCGAGCTCATTGGCAAGATGGCGCCCCGTGAATTCAACGACCTCATCATAGATATTTCCCTCTTCAGGCCCGGGCCCATGAAATCTGACATGGTCCGGCCCTTCCTGGAACACAGGCACGGCTTTGCCCCTGAGGTCTATCCGCATCCGGACCTCAAACCGGTGCTGGAGGAAACGCATGGCGTCACCGTCTTCCACGAACAAATCCTCAAAACATTCGATGTCATGACCAAATGCGGACTGGACAGGGCTGACGAGTTCCGTCGTGCGCTGGGCGACGAAGTCCACGAACCCGGAGTCGAAAAATTCTTTCGCAAGGAGGCCATCAAGAACTATCCACCAGAGGTCGTGGACAAGGTCTGGGGGACCCTCAAGGCCTTTGGCAGCTTCGGCTTCTGCAAGGCCCATGGGGCGGCGTTTGCCGTGCCCACCTACCAATCTGCCTGGCTCAAGACCCATCATCCCGAAGCCTTCCTCGCAGGGCTGTGGGAACACGATCCCGGGATGTATCCCAAACGCCTCCTGGTCGCAGAAGCCCGCCGGCTCGGCATACCCATCCTCCCGTTGGACATCAACCGAAGCCACGCTGAATACCGGGTCGAAAAAATCCTGGAGGGCCCTGACGCCGGCAAGCTCGGCATCCGTCTGAGCCTGACCGGAATCTATGGGTTGTCCGGGGCGGAGCTGAAGAGAATCGTGGCAGGCCAACCCTACGATTCCCTCGCCGACCTCAGGGCCCGGGCAAGGGTTAGTAAGCCGAACATCAAAAGGCTGGCGCAGTTGGGGGCCTTTGATGCCCTCCATAGGGATTCCGGCGGAAAAGCAAACCGCGCAGACCTCGTACAGCATCTGCAAGCCCTCCAAACAACTCCTGCCCGGAAGGCTGCCGATGTCATTGAAGGGCAACTGTCGTTTGCGCTGGGGGATGTTGAGCTGAGGAACCTGCCTCCGGAACTGCCGGCCCCCACCCGGGTGGAAAATGTCAGGGCGGAGCTTGACCTGATGGCGATGGACGTCAGCGAGCACCTGATGGAGAGCCATAGGCCGTTGTTGGACAAGCTCGGAGTCACTACCGCTGACAAACTTCTGGGGCTTCGGAACGGCACTCAGGTCCTGGTGGCTGGAGTGCGGGTGGCCACCCAAACCCCGCCGATGCGTGGAGGGCGGCGTGTGGTGTTCATCAGCATCGACGACGGCACAGGTTGCGTGGATTCTGTTTTCTTCCACGAAGCACAGGAAGAGTCGGGTCCACTGCTGTTCGGCACCCGACTGTTGCTGATCCGGGGAACTACCAGGAGGACCGGTCCCAGGGGAATCAGCTTGAGCGCCAGCAAAGCATGGGACCTCAGCAAGCCCGAGACGCTGCCCTACGCTGAACTCCTTCCATCCGGAGGTGGGCTGCCTGATGAATACACGCGCCACGGACCTCTTCACGGGATCTCCCGGAACCTTGCCATCACGGGCCTGGGCAGCTGAATCCGGTGACGGCGTGCTGCTTTGGCCGCCTTCATCGAAACCGATACGATTGACGATGGCTGGCTGTGGTCCCCGTACGCCACAAGCTATGAAGCCTCAACCATGAATAGGAGACACCCGTGTCAGATGCCCAACAGATCACCCTCATCGTCGATGGCGAAGAGACCAAGGTGACGGAAGGGACTACCGGCGCGGAACTCTTCTTCGAGCGCCGCGATGTCGTTGTAGCCCGTGTCAACGGCGAGCTGAAAGACCTCGACCAGGTGCTTCCCGCCAACGCTGAAATCGAAGGCGTCACCATCGAATCCCCCGATGGCCTCAATGTTCTGCGCCACTCCACCGCGCACGTCATGGCACAGGCTGTTCAGCAGTTGCGCCCCGACGCCAAGCTTGGCATCGGCCCGTACATCACTGACGGCTTCTACTTCGACTTTGACGTAGCCGAGCCCTTCACGCCGGAAGACCTGCGTCAGCTGGAAAAGATGATGCAGAAGATCATCAACCAGAACCAGAAGTTCGTTCGCCGGGTGATCACCGAAGAAGAAGCCCGCGAAGCCATGGCAAACGAGCCCTACAAGCTCGAACTGCTGGGGAAGAAGAATGACTCAACCGACGCTGTTGAAGGTGTCAACGTTGAAGTCGGCGCCGGCGATATCACCATCTACGACAACGTGGACAGGAAGAGCGGCGAGAGCGTCTGGTGCGATTTGTGCCGCGGACCCCACCTGCCCAACACCAAAATCATTTCCAACGCCTTTGCGTTGACCCGTTCCTCCGCCGCCTACTGGCTCGGTAACCAGAACAACCAGCAGCTGCAGCGCATCTATGGCACGGCATGGCCTACCAAGGAGGCCCTCAAGGCCTACCAGGAACGCATTGCCGAAGCCGAACGCCGCGACCACCGCAAGCTCGGCGTCGAGCTGGACCTGTTCTCTTTCCCGGATGAGCTTGGTTCCGGCCTCCCCGTTTTCCACCCCAAGGGCGGCATCATCCGCAAGGAGATGGAAGACTATTCGCGCAAACGCCATGTGGATGCCGGCTACGAGTTCGTTTACACGCCGCACATCACCAAGGGGCACCTTTACGAGGTTTCCGGCCACCTGGATTGGTACAAGGACGGAATGTTCCCTGCCATGCAGGTGGATGCCGAATTCAATGAAGACGGTACCGTCCGCAAGCCGGCCCAGGATTATTACCTGAAGCCGATGAACTGCCCCATGCACAACCTGATCTTCCGCTCGCGTGGCCGTTCCTACCGCGAACTGCCGCTGCGTTTGTTCGAATTCGGATCTGTGTACCGGTACGAGAAGTCCGGCGTCGTCCATGGCCTGACGCGCGTTCGCGGCATGACACAGGATGACGCCCACATCTACTGCACGCGCGAGCAGATGAAGGACGAACTCACCACTACCCTGAACTTTGTCCTGGGCCTCCTCAAGGATTATGGTCTGGACGACTTCTACCTGGAGCTCTCTACCAAGAACGAGGAAAAGTTCGTCGGCGACGACGCAGCCTGGGAAGAGGCCACGCGCACGCTCTCCGAGGTCGCCGCCGCCTCGGGCCTGGAACTGGTCCCGGACCCGGGTGGAGCAGCCTTCTACGGTCCCAAGATCTCGGTGCAGGCCAAAGATGCACTGGGCCGGACTTGGCAGATGTCCACCATCCAGCTGGACTTCAACCTGCCCGAACGCTTCGAACTGGAGTACCAGGCCGCCGACGGCACGCGCCAGCGGCCGGTCATGATCCATCGCGCCCTGTTCGGTTCTGTAGAACGCTTCATGGGCGTCCTCACCGAGCACTATGCCGGTGCCTTCCCCGCGTGGCTGGCTCCCGTCCAGGTAGTGGGCATTCCCGTAGCGGAGACGTTCAACGACTACATGTTCGACGTCGTGGACCAGCTCAAGGCTGCAGGTATCCGGGCTGAAGTGGATATCTCCTCTGACCGCTTCCCGAAGAAGATCCGAACTGCCAGCAAGGACAAGATCCCGTTCGTTCTCATCGCCGGGGGAGAGGACGCCGAAGCCGGTGCTGTATCGTTCCGATTCCGGGACGGCAGCCAGGATAATGGCGTGCCCGTGGCTGAGGCGGTCCGCCGGATCGTGGACGCTGTCAAGAACCGCGAGAGCTGACAGGACGGGACATAGACGGTGCAGGAGAACACAGGCGCAGCAGACGGCATTCCAAGCGACGCCGAAGTAACAGATGACTTCGGACTCGCGGGCGTCCCGGACGCATTCCAGCGCCTGTGGACTCCGCACCGGATGGCCTACATCAAAGGCGGGCAGGATCAGTTCAAGAACAAGGACGATTGCCCGTTCTGCGTAGGACCCACCCGTTCTGATGAGGAATCCCTCATCGTCCACCGGGGAAAGACCTGCTACGTGGTCCTCAACTTGTTCCCGTACAACCCGGGGCATCTGTTGATCTGCCCCTACCGCCACGTGCCCGACTACACGGACATCACGGTGGAGGAGACGGCCGAGTTCGCTGAACTGACCCAAACCGCAATGCGCGTCCTGCGGAAAGTCTCCAACCCGAGTGGCTTCAACCTGGGCATGAACCAGGGAGTAACGGGTGGCGCCGGCATCGCCGCGCACCTGCACCAGCACGTCGTTCCGCGCTGGGGTGGGGACGGGAACTTCTTCCCCATCATCGCCCAGACCAAAGCCATCACGCAGACACTCGATGAGGTCCGCAAGCTTGTGGCTGAAGCCTGGCCGGGGGAGTCGAATGCTCAATAGGCATGCACGCGGCTTTTTTACCTCACTCTTTACCCCACTGGCCCGCTGGCTCCTCAGGATAGGTGTGTCCCCTGACGCCGTCACCATTGCGGGGACAGCGGGCGTGATCCTCGGCGGACTGGTCCTCTACCCGCTTGGCCATTTGTGGTGGGGCTCAGTGGTGATCGCTTTCTTCGCCTTCTCGGACGTGGTGGACGGCATCATGGCCAGGTTGCAAGGACGGAGCGGGAGGTGGGGAAACTTCCTGGATTCCACCTTGGACCGGTTGGCTGACGGTGCCATTTTCGCGGGCCTTACCATCTGGTTTTTCACCGGAGGCCACGACCCCGCCATCGGAGCAGCCGCCGTCGTATGCCTTGTCCTGGGAATGGTGGTCTCCTACGCGCGGGCCAAAGCCGAATCCCTTGGCTACCAAGCCAGTGTTGGGATCGCTGAGCGCGCCGAACGTTTGGCCTCCGTCCTGCTGATTGCCGGACTTACGGGACTGGGCCTTCCACCTGTCGTGCTGTTCGCCACCTTGGTCCTGCTTGCCATTGCCAGTGTGGTCACGATCGTCCAAAGAATGGCCGCCGTCCATCGGCAGGCCATGGCCGAGGTCGAGGGAACTGGCATCTGACCAGAGTGTCGCTTGCGCATTTGTGCAGGCGTCCTACCACAGCACTGTTTGTTGCCCCCAAAGGCAGTAATGAATGTACTGCGGCCCTGCAACCTGCGACTACTATTACTAGTACTTGGTCACCTTGACCTGAAACCCGGTGTGCACTGATAGCGGTCGTCTGGCTGCGCGTGGCTCCGGCAAGAAGGTCGTTTATCTACCCATAGGGGTTTTTGTGTCTACACCAGATGTAAGCAACGAAGCCGGTTCGTCCGCGAACAGCGTCACGGGCAGCAGCCGCGTTAAGCGGGGCATGGCTGAGATGCTCAAGGGCGGCGTCATCATGGACGTCGTTAACGTCGAGCAGGCCCGTATTGCCGAGGACGCCGGCGCCGTTGCCGTGATGGCTCTCGAGCGTGTCCCGGCTGATATCCGCGCCCAGGGTGGCGTGTCCCGCATGTCCGATCCGGACATGATCGATCAGATCATCGCCGCCGTGTCCATCCCGGTGATGGCCAAGGCCCGCATCGGCCACTTCGTCGAGGCGCAGGTCCTGCAATCCCTCGGCGTTGACTACATCGACGAGTCCGAGGTCCTGACCCCGGCCGACTACATCAACCACATTGACAAGTGGAACTTCACCGTTCCCTTCGTCTGTGGTGCGACCAACCTGGGTGAGGCGCTGCGCCGCATCAACGAGGGCGCTGCGATGATCCGTTCCAAGGGCGAGGCCGGTACCGGCGATGTGTCCAACGCGACCGGTCACATGCGCAAGATCCGTGCCGAGATCGCCAAGCTCGCCGCCCTCCCCGAGGACGAGCTGTATGTTGCGGCCAAGGAACTGCAGGCCCCGTACGAACTGGTCAAGGAAATCGCTGCCACGGGCAAGCTTCCGGTGGTCCTGTTCACCGCCGGTGGCATCGCGACCCCGGCTGATGCTGCGATGATGATGCAGCTCGGCGCCGACGGTGTGTTCGTGGGTTCCGGTATCTTCAAGTCCGGTAACCCGGCAGAGCGCGCAGCCGCCGTGGTCAAGGCCACCACGTTCTACGATGACCCCGATGTCATTGCCAAGGTCTCCCGTGGCCTGGGCGAAGCGATGGTCGGCATCAACGTCGACGAAATCCCGCAGCCCCACCGCCTCGCCGAGCGCGGCTGGTAAATAGCAAAAGCAGTACGACGCCGGGTGGTCGCCTCACAGAGGTGGCCACCCGGCGTCGTTGTCAGCTCAGTCCCCGGCGCGTGAGCAGCGGTTCCAGTTCGGCATCACGGCCCCGGAATGCCCTGAACGACTCCAAGGGGTCGCGGCTGTTTCCCCGGGACAGCAATTCTGCCCGGAAGTGATCGCCGTTCGCGCGGTTGAGGCCCCCGTTTTCCTTGAACCATTCCACGGTGTCGGCATCCAGAACCTCGCTCCAAATGTAGGAGTAGTATCCGGCCGCGTACCCTGCGCCGGCAAAGATGTGCTGGAAATACCCGGTCCGGTAGCGTGGTGGAATCAGTGGGTGGGCGACGCCGGCCTCGGCCAGGGCCTTAGCCTCGAAGGCCAGCACATCATCGGGTACATCCGCAGCGGAGAGCACATGCCAGGCAAGGTCCAACAGCGCCGCGCCGAGGTATTCCGTGGTTGCAAAACCTTCACCCCATAGCAGGGAGTCGTTGAGTTTATCGACGATGTCCTGGGGGAGTGGCTCACCAGTTTCATGATGGCGGGCATAGTTGGCCAGGACCTCAGGCCACATGATCCACATTTCGTTGACCTGCGACGGATATTCCACGAAGTCGCGTGGCACGGAGGTTCCTGAAAAACGTGGGTACGTGACGTCCGAGAGAAGGCCGTGGAGTGCATGGCCAAATTCGTGGAAGACAGTCCGCACCTCATCAAGGGTGAGCAGGGTCGGTTCTCCCGGAGCCGGCTTGGTGATGTTGAGGTTGTTGATCACCACGGACTGTGTCCCAAGCAGCGTGGACTGGTCCATGAGGGAGTTCATCCATGCGCCCCCACGCTTGGACTCCCGGGTGTAATAGTCGCCAAGGAAGAGGCCAAGGCCGGTGCCGTCGTCGTTGCGGACTTCCCACACCCGGACGTCTGGATGGTAGCCCTCCAGGTCGTCCCGCTCGTGGAAGCTCAATCCGTACAATTGTGTGGCCGCGTGGAACACCCCGTCGCGCAATACGGCGTCCAAAGTGAAATATGGCCGGAGCGCCTGTTCGTCCACCTGGAACTTGTCCTTGCGTACGCGGGACGAGTAGAAAGCCCAGTCCCAGGCTTCCAGTGGGTGGCCCGCAGACTGTGCCAAGGCATCGGCTTCCGCCTGAGCGTTCCGCACTGCAGCGGGCGCCAAACGGCCAAGCATTGCCTGAACTGCGGCAAAGTCCGGTGCGGTTTGTTGATCCACTACCAGTTCGGCGTAGTTGGCGAACCCCAGGAGCGATGCTTTCTCCGAACGCAGCTGCACAGTAGCCGTCACAAGTTCGCGCACATCCAGCGGCCCGCCATCGGTGCCGCGGGCGAGGGACGCTTCATGCAGGCGACGTCGGATGCTCCGGTTTTCCAATGAGGCGAGGGCCGGCTGGTTGCTGGGTTGAATAAGGGTGATGAGGTACTTACCGTCGTGGCCAGCGGCTTTGGCGGCCTCTGCAGCACCGGCGACGTCCTCGGAAGAAAGGCCGGCCAGGTCTGACTCGTCATCCACGAGCAGGGCCGAGGCCTTCATGGCGTCTTTTACGCGTTGGCCAAACCCGGTTCCCAACCTGGAGAGCTCGGCGTTGACGTCGCGCAGCCTGCGCTGCCCGTCATCATCGAGTTGGATGCCCGACTGCCGGAACTCCTTGAGGTATTCCTCCACGAGTCGCGACGACTCAGGATCGAGGCCGGTCACGTCGATTGCCGCGAACCGCTCGTAGAGTCCGCGGTCCATGTACACCGCATCCTGGTGGGCGGAGAACTTGGGTGATAGTTCGATTTCCAATGCCTTGATGTCGTCCGTGGCATCCGCTGAGACCAACGTATAGAACGCTGATGCGGCCCTGTGCAGGAGCCTCCCGGAGCGTTCCATCGCCACGGCAGTGTTCTCGAACGACGCAGCCTCCGGGTTCTCCACGATGAGTTTGATCTCTTGCAGGTGCTCCGCGAGCCCTGCCTCGACGGCCTCGGCATAGTGGCCGGATGTGACTCCGCCGAACGGCGGGAGTCCATATGGCAAGGGACTGGGACTCAGGAGAGGATTGGTCATGAAGTGACTCTTTCACGTAAGAATCGTGTCCTCAATAGCGGCGCGCCCTGATCCAGCCTACTGCGGCCGTAGGATGGCAAATATGGGGAAGTTCACAAAGTCGTGGGCATACGCCACGCGCGCGTCGAGGCTGAAGCTGGCCATCGTTGCTGCCCTTGCACTGTCGTTGAGCGCCTGTGGGGTGATGGCCGAAAATAACCAGCAGGACGGCAGCAACGCAGCCACGGCCCCAGCCACGAAGTCTTCATCATCGCCTACTCCAACACCGGCTCCCAACCCAACCCCCGGAAAAGGGCCCGCCTGTCCGGAACTTCGGTGCACCTCGATTACGGTGACGGGAGACATGCTGGTCCACACCCAGCTCTGGCAGCAGGCCAGGGCAGACGCCGTAGCCGCGGGATTGCCTGGGTACACCTTCGTGCCACTCCTTGAAGGGCAGCGGCGTTACATCAGCAAAAGCGACCTCGCCATCTGCCACCAGGAAACCCCTGTCGGCACACCCGACGGTCCCTTCTCCGCATACCCGTCCTTCAATGTTCCACCGCAGATCACTACCGCTTCCAAGGACGTCGGCTACCAGGCGTGCACCACCGCGAGCAACCACACTATCGACCGCGGGACCGAAGGACTGCTCCGCACCCTGGACGCCCTGGATGCCGCAGGGCTGAAGCACACCGGTTCCTACCGGACGGAAGCGGCGTCCAAAGAGATTCTGATGCTTCAGACCGATGCTGCCAGGGTGGCCGTCATCGCCGGCACCTACGGCCACAACGGGCAGATCCCCGAATATCCGTGGCTTGTGGACGAGCTTGATCCAGCCGCAATGATCGCTAAAGCGACTCGCGCCAGAGCGCTCGGGGCCGACATTGTCCTGGGCGTCATGCACGCCGGCGACGAGTACGCGAGCGAGGCCAACGTACAGCAACAGGAAGTGGCGCACGCGCTGGTGGACAGTGGCCAGTTCACCATGATCTACGGGCACCACACCCACTCAGTGCTCCCGATCGAAAACTACAAGGGAACATGGATCGTCTACGGACTGGGCAACGGCATCACCGAGTTGTCCCCCTGGTATGTCGTCAACAATGAGGGTCTCCTGGTCCGGGCACAGTTCAGCCAGAACGCTGCCGGCACCTGGACCGCGTCGGATCTCGCATGGGCGCCGTCGGTCATTGTCCGCGACCCGTACCGCTGGTGCTCAGTGGCAAGCGATGCACCCCAGGGGGTGTGTGCCTCTCCCGCGGCGGATGCCGAGACACATCAACGCACCAAGACGGTTGTCGAGTCCATGGGCGCGGCCTCCGCCGGCGCCCACGAACTGCTGATCACTAAGGAGAAATAGGGCCTAGCGCGGCCTCCGGGCGGCGTGTTCGCGCGCGAGGCGGGCAAAATCGTCGTCGGGCTCTCCCGGGACGAAAGAGCCGAACTTGCGCTCCGCAGCGGTCCGGATCAGGAAGTCCGCAATCGCCGGGTTCTTCGGCAGCAACGAGCCATGCAGATAACTTGCCACAACATTGTTGTAGCGGGCGCCTTCGTGGCCGTCCTTGCTGTTGTTGCCGGCACCCTTGGTGACCGTTCCAAGAGGTTCGACGCCGGGACCCAACGTGGTCTGTCCGCTGTGGTTCTCGTACCCCAGGATGTCCCCGAACTCGGTGGACTTCATGATGACATTGCCAATCAGCCGTTCATCCGTTCCGTGGGTTTCAACATCCAGGATGCCGATTCCCGGGATCACAGGGCCGGTGCTGGTCTTGAAGAACTTGCCGAAAAGCTGGTAAAGCCCGCAAATTACCAGCATGGGGGCGCCGTCGTCGGCCATTCTCCTGAGGTGGGGCGCCTGGGCCTGGAGATCGTCCTGGATGACCAGCTGGCCACTGTCCTGACCGCCGCCGCCCACCACAATGTCGATGTCTTCGGGGAATTCATCGCCAACGTTGTACTCAAGCAGTTCAGGCGTGTATCCGTGCCACTTGATGCGCTGCTGCAGGACCAGGGCGTTGCCCCAGTCGCCGTAGATGTTCATCTCTTTGGGATAGAGCTGAAGGACGCGGATGGTGCCCTTGCTGGGCTGCGTTTCCGGGCTGGGCTGTGTTTCCGGCTTGGGCTGTGTTTCCGAGGTCATGAGACCACCTCAACTATGGTGATTTTTGCGAGCTCACGGCGAATGGCGAGCATGGAGGTGTAGGTGCAGAAGACCCGCTTGGGTTTGCCGCGGGAGCCATCAATGAACGTGCGGAGGGCGGCGGTGATGTCCGGCTCCACAACTCCGAACCGGACGTCGTCGTATTGAAGACGCAAGGCCATGTCATAGGCCCGGACGCCCGTGAGTACCTCCACCCCGTTTTCACGGAGGGAATCGAACTCCACGTCCCACAGCCAGGACATATCCCTGCCGTCAGCGTAGTTGTCGTTGATGGCGATCATGGTGGCATAGCCGCCGGCGGGGAACGACTTGAGGCCAAGGCGGAATCCGCTGGGGTTCTTCACAAGGACCAGCTCAAGCGGCTGCCCGTCCACCGTCAGGCTCTCTCCACGGCCGAAGGCGGGAGCAACCTCACCCAGGGCCTTGACCAGTTTGGGCGTATCAACAGGGCCGGTGCCAAGGATCGCCCTGGTAAGCGACAACGCGGCGGCGGCATTGAAAATGTTGTAGACCCCGCGGAGCTTCATGGCGGTACTGACGGTCTCGCCGTCGAACTCAAAGTCGGCGTCCTGCGCGCCGACCCTGCGGAGCACGACGTCGGCAGCCGGCAGGTCTACTGCCTCACCGGGCGCTGCGGCTACCGAAGTTCCGGACGGTGAAGGGCCGCTGCCGGTGCGCATTTCGTCGTCGTTGGGGAACGTGCTGCGCAGTGACTCATCCAGGCCGAAGTACCGGATGGCGGGGTGGTGGACGGCGTCCAGGCTGTTGACGACGTTGGCGATCCGCGCAACACGCGGATCTTCGCGGTTCAGGACAACGGTGTCGGTTGTCTTTGAAGCGATGTGCTCCAGCAAACGGGCAGTCTTGTCGATCTCGCCGAAGCGGTCCAGCTGGTCCCTCAGGACGTTCAGCAGGAGGCTGTAGCGTGGCTGGACCTTGTTGACGAAATGCACTGCATGGGCTTCGTCGAGTTCCAGCACGGCAATATCCGCCTTGAGGCGGCCACGCCAGTCGACGTCACCCAGCAGGGAAGCTGCGACACCGCGGGTGAAGTTGCTTCCGGACCGGTTGGTGAAGACTTTCAAGCCTTGGCTTTCGAGAAGCTCCACCACCATTTTGGTAGTGGTGGTTTTTCCGTTTGTGCCACTCACCACGGCTACGCCGTGCGGCAGGGAAGCCAACGTTCGCTGCATGAAGCCGGGGTCGATTTTCTCGACCACCAAGCCGGGAAAAGCCGAGCCGCCGCCCCGAAGCCGGGAGAGCCTGCGGACCAGCTTGCCGAGGGGAACGCTGAAGGAAAGCATGCTCTGTAATATATCCCAGTCATGGCATGGAACCTGGCCCTTCGGCGGTGCAGGACGGGTGCGGGACAGTTCGCATCAACCACTGGCCGGGCCGGGAGCACTATGATGGTCCAATGACAACCCCCCTTTCCGACGCTTCATCACGCGTGGGTTCAGGACTCCGGATCGGCGTACTGGCTCTTCAGGGCGATTTCCGCGAGCACATCCATGCCGTGGAAGCCGCTGGAGCTACCGGCGTGGGTATCCGCCGGCCGGCAGAGCTTGACGACATCGATGGCCTGATCATCCCGGGCGGCGAATCAACCACCATCGACAAACTGTCCCGGATCTTTGAGCTCCGCGATCCGTTGCAAAAGCGCATTGCAGAAGGACTCCCTGTCTACGGTTCCTGTGCCGGCATGATCCTCCTCGCTGACGAGATCGCCGACCCGGCCACCGACCTCGCGGGAGCTCCCCAGCAGACCTTCGGCGGACTCGACATCACGGTGCGCCGCAATGCCTTTGGACGCCAGCGCGAATCCTTCGAAACGGACCTCGATTTCAAGGGGCTGGACTTCAGTGCCGACGAATCCGGTGTAGAGCCAGTCCACGCAGTGTTCATCCGCGGCCCGTGGGTGGAACGCGTCGGCCCCGGCGTCGAAGTTCTGGCACAGGTCGATCCGGACCACGCCAGCCACACGGCCACTTTGCACGGAGTGGCTAGAATTGTTGCAGTGCGCTCCGGCCAATTGCTGGCCACCTCCTTCCACCCGGAAGTGACGGGGGAGAAGCGCGTGCATGAACTCTTTATTCGAATGATCAGAGGAGAAGCGTAAAGCATGTCAGGCCACTCCAAATGGGCGACCACCAAGCACAAAAAAGCCATCATTGACAGCCGGCGTGCAAAGTCGTTCGCAAAACTGATCAAGAACATCGAAGTCGCCGCCCGCATGGGCGGCCCTGACCTCGCCGGAAACCCCGGCCTGGAACTCGCCGTCACCAAGGCCAAGAAGACTTCGGTGCCCAACGACAACATCGACCGCGCCATCAAGCGTGGTGCCGGACTCACCGGCGAAGTCGTCGACTACACCGAAATCATGTACGAAGCCCGGGGCCCGCAGGGTTCGGCTCTGCTGATCGAGTGCCTGACAGACAACAAGAACCGCGCAGCCTCCGAGGTCCGTCTCGCCATCTCCCGCAACGGCGGCACCATCGCCGACCCCGGTTCCGTGAGCTACCTCTTTGCCCGCAAGGGCGTCGTTGTCCTGCCGAAGAACGGCCTCAGCGAGGACGACATCCTGATGGCAGTCCTTGAGGCCGGCGCCGAGGAAGTCAAGGACAGCGGCGAGAACTGGGAAATCCACTCGGAGCCCTCGGATCTCCAGGCCATCCGCGACGCCCTGAAGGAAGCAGGCATCGACTACGAAACCGATGAAGCTGAATTCGTGCCGTCCATGCAGGTTGACCTCGACGTCGATGGCGCCCGCAAGTTCATGAAGCTCGTGGACGCGCTGGAAGATCTGGACGATGTCCAGAACGTCTACAGCAACGCGGACCTCAGCGAGGAAGTGCAGGCTGCCCTCGACGCCGACTAGGCGCGGCAGCACTCAGCTTTGATATCTCTTAGGAAGGCCCGGAATTGACTCTTCGCGTATTGGGAGTCGATCCGGGCCTTACCCGTTGCGGCATCGGCGTTGTGGACATCGAGCAGAACCGAAGGGCCACAATGGTGGCCGTCGGAGTGGTCGGGACGTCGGCTGAGCTGACGTTGGATAAGCGATTGCTGGTCATCGCCCAGGCAATCGATGAGTGGCTCGACCTGCACAAACCGGACGTCGTCGCCGTCGAGCGTGTCTTCTCGCAGATGAACGTGAGCACCGTGATGGGTGTGGCCCAGGCTTCCGGGGTGGTGATCGCCGCCGCGGCACGCCGCGGTATCCCCGTGGCGCTCCACACGCCGTCCGAGGTTAAGGCCGCGGTAACGGGGAGCGGTACGGCCAACAAGGATGCCGTTACCAAACTCGTCACCAAGATCCTGCGACTGAATGCGCCGCCCAAACCGGCAGATGCGGCTGACGCCCTGGCCCTGGCGCTCACCCACGCCTGGCGTGCAGGCAGCGGCATGGGATCCGCAGGTGGATCCGGCAAGGGAACACTGACACCTGCGCAGAAGGCATGGGCCGACGCCGAAGCGAAAGCGCGCCGCGCGCGGTGATTGTCGCCTGCCCTTGCTAGGGTATTCGTAGATATGTTCGGATAGTCCGCTAATTCAGGAGCCGGGTCTTGATCAGTTTTCTCCGTGGAACCGTAGCCCACGTTGGTTTGTCCACCGCCGTTATTGACCTCAACGGCGCAGGCATGAGTGTCTTTGCGACACCGCAGACCCTGAGCCACCTCAAAGTAGGAACCGAAGCCAAGCTCTTCACCTCCATGATTGTCCGGGAGGATTCCCTGACGCTGTTCGGCTTTGCCGATGATGACGAACGGGAAGTCTTCGACGTCCTGCTGAGCGTGAGCGGCGTGGGACCAAGGTTGGCGCTTGCCGTCCTTGCGGTTCACGAACCCGAAGCCATCCGGGTGGCTGCGCACACCGGTGACGGCAAGACGTTCACCAAGGTGCCCGGAATTGGCCCGAAGGTAGCCGGACGTATTGTTTTGGAGCTTGCCGGAAAGCTCGTCCCGCACGGCACGGGTACGTCCGCCCAGCCCCAGGCCCCGATCAAGGCCGAGTGGAAGCCCCAGGTGGTCGCGGCCATGACCAGCCTTGGTTGGTCCGAAAAGGACGCAACCGGAAGCATCGACAAAGCCATGGCCGATTCTCCGGAGCTGGTGGAGGCAGGAAATGTCGCCCAGATCCTCCGTGCCACGCTCCGTTGGCTCGGCCAGGACGGCGCACGCGCCGGAAACCGCGTAGGCAGCCGTGGCTGAGCAGTCACTCGTCAGCGGGGGAGAGGAACCGGAAGAGCGGGTCATTGAGGCCGCCCTCCGTCCCAAGAACCTCCATGACTTCGTAGGCCAGCATCGCGTCCGGAAACAGCTGGCACTTGTCCTCGAGGCGTCGAAGATGCGTGGGCGCAGCGCCGACCACGTTTTGATGTCCGGCCCTCCCGGACTGGGCAAAACAACGCTGGCCATGATCATTGCTGCCGAAATGAACGCACCCTTGCGTATTAGCAGTGGTCCCGCAATCCAGCATGCCGGCGACCTGGCCGCGATCCTTTCGTCGTTGTCGGAAGGGGAGGTGCTTTTCCTCGATGAAATCCACCGTATGTCCCGGCCTGCAGAAGAGATGTTGTACATGGCCATGGAGGACTTCCGTGTAGACATCGTCGTGGGCAAAGGAGCGGGTGCAACTGCCATTCCCCTTGAGCTGCCGCCCTTCACCCTGGTGGGTGCCACTACGCGTGCGGGACTTCTGCCCGGGCCACTGCGTGACCGGTTCGGTTTCACTGGGCACCTTGAGTTCTACTCCGTAGCTGAACTGGAGTTGGTGCTTCGCCGCTCCGCCGGGTTGTTGGACCTCAAGGTGAACTCGGCCGGGTTCACCGAAATCGCCGGACGCTCCCGTGGAACGCCCCGTATTGCCAACCGGCTGCTTCGACGGGTCCGGGACTGGGCCCTGGTGCACGGCATTGAACAGATCGACGCCCGCTCAGCATCTGCGGCCCTGGATATGTATGAAGTGGACGAGCGTGGGCTGGACCGCCTCGACCGATCCGTCCTGGAAGCCCTCATTACCAAGTTCAACGGTGGCCCGGTGGGCCTCTCCACGTTGGCCATCGCAGTGGGTGAGGAGCCGGAAACTGTGGAGACCGTGGCGGAACCGTTCCTGGTGCGCGAAGGGTTGCTCGGGAGGACGCCGCGGGGACGTATCGCCATGGCTCCAGCGTGGACACACCTGGGCTTCGCGGTTCCGGCCGGAGTATTCGGCCAGGAGGCACTGGACCTGTTTGGTGAGGACGAAAACCACGCCGAAAGCGTAGATACGGCTGGTTAACACGCTCTCTTCAGCTTTTCCCTTTAGACTGGTATGACGCTCGGCACGTTCGAGTCCTTGATTCATGCGCCCGCTCTGCGGATCAGCCAGGGACGTTGCCGTGAACCAAAACGTAAGTACAGAACGGAACTTCCCTGTGGATCCAATGACCATATTGCTGTTCGTCATGCTTGGACTCTTTGTCTTCATGATGTTCCGCCGCAACAAGAAGACCCAGCAGCAACAGGCTGAAATGCAGTCCAAGTTTGCTCCCGGCGTGGACGTCATGACCAGCTTCGGCCTCTTCGGCCGTATCGTCTCCATCGACGAGGCCGAGAACAAGGTCGTTATCGAACTGTCCCCGGGCAACGAAGCTACGGTTCACCGCCAGGCAGTCACCAAGGTAGTAGAACCGGCCGCTGAGGAAACACCGGTTGTTCCGGACGACGCATCTTCCCTGACCATTGCCGGGACTGAAACTCCTGCCACGGTTGAGACCCCGGAAGAGACCATTGCGCGCCTCAATAAAGAGGACAAGAAGGACAACTAGCACTGTCAGCCGCGGCAACACCGCGCTGGACAACTTCTACGGCAGCGGAGAGCCGCCGGCAGACGCTCACCAGCGTCCGCCGGCGGCTGTCCGGCGATAAGAGGAAGATCGATAATGGCAAGGACCGGCCCCAAAAACTCAGCCCGCAGGGTGCTGACATGGCTAGGCGCAATATTTGTTGTACTGACCGCTGTCCTGGGTGGCGGAGTGCTGACTGGCCATGCCAGCTGGGCTCCGAAGCTTGCTTTGGACCTCGAAGGCGGAACCCAGATGATCCTGGCTCCCAGGGTTGAGGGTTCTGGCGAAATCAACGAGGAACAGCTGAATCAGGCCGTTGCCATCATCAGGCAGCGCGTTGACGGCTCAGGTGTAGCCGAAGCGGAAATCAGCACCCAGTCCGGGCGCAACGTGGTAGTGAGCCTTCCGGGAACCCCCTCCAAGGAAACCCGCGACCTCATCCAGGCATCTGCCGACATGAACTTCCGCCCGGTCATCGCTGCGGGAGACCCGGCTGCCGTTCCAGCCGAATCCCGTACCCCTGATGCCCAGCTGCCCAAGCCCACTGCGGCGCCGGCCAACGCAAGCGACATCAACTGGGTCACTGCCGATGTCGTCAAGGAATTTGAAGCACTGG
The DNA here is from genome assembly GCF_040137855.1 of Paenarthrobacter sp. CAP02. NCBI lineage: Bacteria > Bacillati > Actinomycetota > Actinomycetes > Micrococcales > Micrococcaceae > Paenarthrobacter > Paenarthrobacter sp. CAP02. The sequence continues at coordinate 129,165 of NZ_JBEEII010000003.1, forward strand.
ACTGCGTGAATCCGTCCACGGAGAAGCGTGAGCGCTCAGACCCGGCCAAGCCGCTGGTCACCTGCGAGGCCGCCACGGACAAGACTCCCGCGGTCAAGTACATCCTTGGACCGGTGGAGGTCAAGGGCCAGGACATCAGCGACTCGACCTACTCCCAGGTCCAGGGTGCACAGGGTTCTGTCACCAACTCCTGGGGCGTGAACATCGTCTTCAACGCGGATGCTACCGCGAAGTTCAAGGCAGTCACCGAACGCCTTAACCAGTTCTACGCTGCCGCGCAGGCCCAGGGTACGGATGATCCCAAATCGCAGTTCGCGATTGTCCTTGACGACAAGGTCATCTCCGCGCCTCGCTCCCTTGCCGTCATCACGGACGGTAAGCCGCAGATCACGGGCAACTTCACCCAGGCATCAGCCAAGGCGTTGTCCGACCAGCTCCGGTATGGCGCGTTGCCCATCAGCTTCGAAATCCAGTCACAGGAGCAAATTTCCGCGACGCTCGGTGGCGACCAGCTTCGCCTGGGCCTGCTGGCCGGTGTGATCGGCCTGCTGCTCGTTGTGGTCTATTCGCTCTTCCAATACCGGGCACTCGGCTTTGTGACCATCGCATCACTGGTGGTTGCCGGTGCCTTGACGTACCTCGCCATTGCCATTCTCGGCTGGACCGAAAACTACCGGCTTTCCTTGGCCGGCGTTGCGGGTTTGATCGTTGCCATCGGCCAGACCGCGGACTCCTTCATCGTTTACTTCGAACGTATCCGCGATGAGCTCCGCGACGGCCGTGGACTCGTGTCCGCCGTCGAAAATGGTTGGAAGCGTGCCAAGCGCACCGTTCTGGCCTCAAAGGCAGTCAACCTCCTCGCTGCCCTGGTTCTCTACTTCGTGGCTGTGGGCAACGTCCGCGGCTTCGCCTTCACCCTCGGCCTCACAGCCCTGGCCGACCTCCTGGTGGTGTTCATGTTCACGCACCCCATGCTCCAGGTCCTGGCACGCACCCGGTTCTTCGGCGAAGGACACCGTTTCTCCGGACTGTCGCCCGACCGTCTGGGCGCTGTTCCGCTGTACCGCGGCGCCGGCAGGCTCCGCACCCCGGATCAAAAGCCGACGCCGGTACGTGCGCGCAACACCGGTGCAGCAGCCGAAGCAGAACGCCGCATGACCATCGCCGAACGGCGCCTCGCCGAGAAGAGCCAGTTCGCCGGCTCCTCCAAGGCGACCAAGGAGGAGAAGTAAATGACAACGAGCTTCGCAACCTTCGGCCATGAGCTCTACACGGGCAAGCGTTCGTACAACTTCGTCAATTCCAAGAAGATCTGGTTCACCATTGCGGCCGTAGCCGTGGCTCTGTCCATCCTGATCCCTGTGGTCAAGGGCGGATTCAACCTCGGCATCGAATTCCGCGGTGGCTCCGAGTTCACCGTTTCGAACGTGGCCAACACCGACGCCGGGCTCGGCGAGAAGGCAGTCCACGAGGTGGTGCCCGACGCCATCCCGCGTGTCGCGAACGTGGCCGGCAACACCATGCGGATCCAGACGGATCAGCTCAGTGACGACCAAACCAACCGCATCAAGGACGCGTTGACCAGTGCGTACGGGGTCACCGAGAACGAGGTGACGTCCAACTTCGTGGGCCCCACTTGGGGACAGGACGTCACGCGCCAGGCGCTCATCGGCCTGGTGGTCTTCGTTGGGCTGGCCGCGATCCTGATGGCGCTGTATTTCCGTACATGGAAAATGTCGCTGTCGGCACTGGTGGGCATGCTCGTCACCATGTTCACCACAGCGGGCGTCTACGCTTTGAGCGATTTCGAAGTGACGCCGTCGGCCATCATCGGCTTCCTCACGGTCCTCAGCTACTCGCTCTACGACACCGTGGTGGTGTTCGACAAGATCCGCGAAAATACGTCCGATATCACGACGTCGACGCGTCGTACCTTCGCTGAAGAGGTCAACCTCGCAGTCAACCAAACCCTGGTTCGCTCCATCAACACCATGATGGTGGCAGTCTTGCCCGTGGCAGCCATCCTCTTCATCGGGGCCGGGCTGTTGGGTGCCGGTACGTTGCGGGACCTCTCCTTGGCACTGTTCGTGGGCATCCTCATTGGCACAGCGGCAACGATCTTCATCGCCGCGCCCCTGTACGCCTGGCTGCGCCAAGGCGAACCGGAGCTCGTCAAGCAAGCCAAGAAGGTATCGCACCGCAGGGCCGAGGCAACCGTCTAGGTCCACCCCAAAGTACAGTTTCACCAGGGAGCCGGCCTCCGCAGCATTGCGGAGGCCGGCTCTTTGACTTGTCCACGTCCTCGTCATGTGCTGTCCGGTTGCAGAAGCATTCGCTGACGGGAATAGACTGGGAGAATTAAATAGGTTGTGAGGGGTGCTTCTGTGGAAGAACGTGCGACGTCGGCACCACCGGCGGGCGGGGAAGATGGCCGTAAAGCTGTGGCCGTCCCAACAACAGGCGTGGCCGAACGGACCGCAGGTGCGGTACCGATCGACAGCGGCGTGCGCCCGACTTTCCCCGGCAGGAGGGAACGTACACGTTCCAGGCTCGCCCGCCTCACAGGCCGGGGTGTCGCCCCCTACTCGCCAATCCTGGAACCGCTGCTGCGCACCGTTCGCGCCAATAACCCCAAAGAGGACTTCGACCTGATCCAACGGGCGTTCGCCGTAGCGGAGCGGAGCCACCAAGGCCAGAAGCGCAAGAGTGGTGACCCGTACATCACCCACCCGGTTGCGGTGGCCACTATTCTGGCTGAGCTCGGCATGACGGGGACCACCCTCGCGGCGGCATTGCTCCACGACACCGTGGAGGACACTCCCTACACCCTCAACGACCTCACCCGCGACTTCGGCCCCGAGGTCGCCATGTTGGTGGACGGCGTGACCAAGCTGGACAAGGTCAGCTTCGGCGAGGCTGCCCAATCCGAGACCGTCCGCAAGATGGTCGTGGCCATGGCCAAGGACATCCGTGTCCTCATGATCAAACTGGCGGACCGCCTGCACAATGCGCGAACGTGGCGCTTCGTCTCTGCGGAGTCGTCCTCGCGCAAGGCCCGCGAAACCCTGGAAATCTTTGCTCCGCTTGCCCATCGCCTGGGCATGAACACCATCAAGTGGGAACTTGAGGACCTGTCCTTCGCGGCGCTGTATCCCAAGGTGTACGAGGAAATCGTCCGCATGGTGGGAGACCGCACGCCGGAGCGTGAAAAGAGCCTCAGCGTCATCCGCAACCAGATCGCCGACGATCTGCGGACCTCGCGCATCAAGGCCACCATCACCGGCAGGCCGAAGCACTACTACTCGATTTACCAGAAGATGATCGTCAGGGATAAGGATTTCGACGACATCAACGACCTCATGGGCGTGCGTGTCCTGGTCGATTCCGTGCGGGATTGTTATGCCGCACTGGGAACGCTCCATTCGCGGTGGAACCCCCTGCCGGGCCGGTTCAAGGATTACATCGCGATGCCCAAGTTCAACATGTACCAGTCGCTGCACACCACGGTGATCGGTCCAGGCGGTAAGCCGGTCGAAATCCAGATCCGCACGCATGAAATGCATCGTCGGGCCGAATACGGTGTAGCAGCCCACTGGAAGTACAAAGACCAGCCCAACCGTACAGCCCAAGGTCCTGGCAGCCCGCGGGACGGGGACATGGGATGGCTTCGGTCCCTGGTGGACTGGCAGCAGGAAACTTCCGATCCCGGCGAGTTCCTGGATTCCCTGAGATATGAAATCAACGCCCGGGAAGTCTTCGTCTTCACCCCCAAGGGTGAGGTCATGGCCCTGCCCGCCGGTTCCACTCCCGTTGACTTCGCTTATGCGGTACACACCGAGGTGGGCCATCGCACCATCGGTGCACGCGTCAACGGCAAGCTCGTTCCACTGAACAGCGAACTCAACCACGGCGACTGGGTGGAGATTTTCACTTCGAAGGCCGAAGGGGCCGGGCCGAGCCAGGACTGGCAGCACTTCGTCAAGTCGGCACGTGCGCGGAACAAGATCCGCCAATGGTTCACTAAGGAACGCCGCGAAGAGGCGATCGACCGCGGCAAGGACATGCTGACAAGGGCCATGCGGAAGCAGAACCTTCCCTTGCAGCGGCTCATGACGCACGATGCTTTGTCGGCCGTGGCGGAGGCGTTCCACTACGTCGACATCTCGGGGCTGTATGCGGGAGTCGGCGATGGACACACGTCGGCACAGTCCGTCATGGAAAAGCTTGTTGAGCACCTTGGCGGCCAGGAGACCCCGGACGAAGATCTTGAAGAAGTCAGCATCCCCACCCAGGTTGCAAAGTCCAAGTTCTCCGACTCCGGCGTCATCGTCCGTGGTGTCGGGGACGTGTGGGTCAAACTGGCCCGCTGCTGTACCCCTGTGCCCCCGGATCCGATTCTGGGCTTTGTTACCCGTGGTTCCGGTGTCTCTGTGCACAGGACGGACTGCACCAACGTTTCGGGGCTCCGTGACCAGCCGGACAGGATTGTGGAAGTGGAGTGGGCCCCCACCCAGTCCAGCGTCTTCCTTGTGGAGATCCAGGTGGAAGCGTTGGACCGCAAATCGTTGCTCTCGGATGTTACGAGGATCTTGTCCGAGAACCACGTCAACATCCTGGCCGCATCCGTACACACGTCCAGCGACCGGGTGGCTATCTCGAAGTTCGCTTTCGAGATGGGCGACCCCAAATACCTGCACCATGTCTTAAACGCCGTGCGTCGCATCGACGGTGTCTTCGACGTTTACCGCACTACGGGGAACCGGCGCCGCAGCTAACCCGGTCCATTATCGAGCAGTGCCAGGGTGGCCAGTGCCCGCTTCTTGTGGGGCACCCTGGGCGCGGCCTCGACGGCCAGGATGAGCAGGCGCAGCCTGATGCCGAGCTCGTCCCGGCTCAGGAGGCGCTTCAATGCGGGCAGCGCACGTTCTGTTTCCACGTGCAGGGCGATATCGGCTGCCGTGCGCAGCGGGCTGCTGACCAGCATCCCGCCCATGCTCACCACATCCAGCTGTCCCAGCCTGACTTCGTGGAGACTGCAGGCAGCAGCTCCCCGCAGGCTGGATATCCGGTGCTTCGCATCGACAAGGAGGGACAGGCGTTCAGGGGGCTTCGCGCAGCCGTAGATCCATGCCGCGGTCAGCCTTCCGGCCACCACTTTGGTTCGGATCCGCTCCGGCACTGTCATGGCCGCAGCACGGGCCCGCAGGCGGTAAGTGACAGCCACGCCTGGCGAGGCATAACTCTTCCCGTAAAGCGGCAGGAGGATGCCGTCGATGGCCATGCCCTGCAATTCATTCCAGGTAAAAAGGCGGCTGGGGGAGTAGAGCTCGGACAGTACCGGCTCCACTAAGTGTGGGGCAGTTGCAACGGGGACCATCCACCGATCATTCCGTGCGGCCACCCAACGAGTACAGGCTCCGCCCCGGCTATGTGGATAACCGGAACGGAGCCTGCAGGACGGGAACGTCAGGTGGTGCTAAGCGAGGTCGCTGGCCGAGCGCTGGATCTGGTCAAGCCAGGCCTGGCGGGCTTCCAGGGCTTCGCGGGCCGCCTTGATGCGTCGCTGATCGCCTGCCTTTTCGGCTTTCTCCAAGTCTTCCTTGAGGCCAGCGATGGCGGCTTCGAGCTGGGACAACGCACTGTTGGTGCGTGCCTTGGTTTCCGGATTGCTCCGACGCCACTTCTCTTCCTCAGCCTCACGAACAGCGTCTTCGACCTTGCGAAGACCTGCCTCGATGCGACCCATGTCGGCGCGGGGAACCTTGCCGGCGTCTTCCCAACGGTCCCGGATGGACTGGAGGGCCTTCTTGGCGGAGTTGAGGTCGTTGATCGGAAGGAGAGCCTGTGCCTCGGCGATCAGCTGTTCCTTCACGGCCAGGTTCGCGGTGTATTCCTGGTCGATCTGGTCATTGGCTGCCTGGCGGTTGCTGAAGAACACGTCCTGCGCTGCACGGAAGCGGCCCCACAGGGCGTCGTCATCCTTGCGGCTCGCACGCGGCGTGGCCTTCCACTGGTCCATGAGCCTGCGGTATTCCCCGGCGGCATAGCCCCAGTCAGTGGAGGAGGAGAGTGCCTCAGCCTCGGCGATCAGGGCTTCCTTGGCTGACTTGGCAGCAGAGTTGTTGCTGTCCAGCTGGGAGAAGTAGGCCCGGCGATGGCGATCAAAGACGGTGCGGGCGGAACGGAACCGCTTCCAGAGGGCGTCCTCGTTGCTGCGGCCCAGGCGGACGCCGCTCTTCTGTGCTGCTTTCCAGGTTTCGAACAGTTCGTTCATGCGTGCGCTGGAGGTCTTCCACTGAATGTGGGCCGGATCCTGGCCGGCAATGGACTCAGCCTCGGCAACAATGGCCTCACGTGCAGCGAGTTCGCTGGCCCGTACGGCCTCGTGGGCAGCCTTCTCAGTCTTTTCGAGCTCAACGATCTGGGCCGACAAAGTGTCAAGGCGGCTTTCTGCCGAGCGGATATCGCCCACCATGTTGCGCTCAGCGAGCTGTTCGCGGAGGTGCGTCACAGTCTTCTGCATGTCCGTGGCAGGGGCCTTGGACTCCACGCGGTGTTCGAGCAGGACCACCTGGGCGATGATGTCGTCGAATTTCCGGGCGAAGTAGCCCAGTGCTTCGTCGGGGCTGACGCCGGGGTACTGGCCGACAGCGATTTCTTCGCCGTCCAGTGTCAGGAACACATGGCCGTCCCCTTCTGCGCGGCCCCACTTCGCTGCCTCAGCAAGCGACGCCGATGAAACAGCCGGAGCGGCAGGGACGACGGCGGCCGGAGCCTTGGGGCGGGCCGCGAAAGCCGCGGGAGACGGGGCTGCGGAAGGCGTCGGCCGGGGCGCGGCTGGCGCTTGTCCGGCAGCTTCTTCGTTGGCCACTACTGCTGTTTCGTCGGGTTTCTGACTGTCTGTCACCGCTAAAAGTCTTTCGCTTGGAGGGACTGCTGGGTAATGCACCCCGGCCCGGGGCCAGGAGTTGGTTACTTCAGAGAGAACGAGTCTATCGTGACAGGTGCCACAGGGGCGCCGTCGCCGCTGTTTGCACCGGCTTTGAGACCGGCTGCAGCGATCTTCGTAACAACGTCCAGGCCGCTGGTTACCTTGCCCACCACGGTGTAGCCGCCGGCTGTGTCGGCAGGAATGGTGGTGTCCTTATAGACAATGAAGAACTGGTGGCCATTGCCGTAGGCGTTGTTGCCGGTGCGGGCAACAGCAATGGTTCCGGCGGGGTATTTGTTGTCCGTGGGAGTGTTTTCCAGTGGGCCCCAACGGTAGTTGGCGTCGTCCGAGCCGTCGGCGGTCTTCGCGCCGCATTGCAGGAGGCCGAAGGTTTCCGCCGTCGTAAGCCGGTGGCAGTTTGCCCCGTTGTAATAGCCTGCGTCCGCCAGTGATTTCAATACCGCTGCTGCCTGCGGTGCGGCGGTACCGTTCAGCTCAACGCCCAGCGTGCCACCGTTCAAAGCCAAGTCACCGGTGAAGGTCTTGCCGGCAGCGGTGTCCGGGCTGGGGATGTCGGCGCTGTTGGAAGCCGACGGCGAAGCGGACGGAGAGCTCAGGCCGGCTTCGGCGGCGGCGAACTCGGCCTCGGTGGGATTGGAACTGAAGACAGTCAGCTGCATCACGACAGCCAGGACCACGGCTGCCGCACCGGCGCTGATGGCGATGGTGTTGTCGCGTTTGCGTCGCTTGCCCTGTTCCTGCCGCAGGGCACGCTTGGCTTCCATCTGCCTGATGCGACGTTTCGCTTCGCGGTCATCCCGCGACCTTGTAGCCAAGAGTCCTCCTGATTGTGTCCCGCTTCCGATGGCTGCCGGGCAGTCTGCGGGCATGCTGCATTAGATGTGCACGCGCGGAAAGCATAAACTGGCTGCCGCACATAGTTTATGCATGACCGGCTGGACGCCCGCCTTATAAACGCCGATTGGATGTTTAAAGCTGCGGTGCTGTTGCCAGCGTCAGCTTTCTGAGGAGACACATTCCATGGCACGTAGCGCCTCCCTGTCCGGATTCCCCGAGTGGCTTCCCCAGGAGCGGTTGGTGGAGCTCCACGTGCTCGATACGCTGCGGAAGACGTTTGAACTGCACGGCTTCTCGTCGATTGAAACCCGGGCCGTCGAAACAGTCGGCCAGTTGCTTCGCAAAGGCGAGATCGACAAGGAGGTCTACGGCCTCAGCCGGCTTCAGGACGACGACGGTGACGCCGCTAAGACGGATCCCAACGCCCTGGCCCTGCACTTCGACCTCACTGTGCCGTTCGCCCGCTACGTTGTTGAAAACGCAGGCTACCTGGCGTTTCCTTTCCGGCGCTACCAGATCCAGAAGGTCTGGCGTGGCGAGCGTCCGCAGGAAGGCCGGGCCCGTGAGTTCACCCAGGCCGACATCGACGTCGTGGGAGACGGCGAGCTGCCATTCCGTTACGACGTCGAAATTGCCCTGGTGATCGCGGAGGCCCTGAGTGCGCTGCCCATTCCGGATTTCCGGCTGCGGATCAACAACAGGAAACTTGCCGAAGGCTTCTATCGCGGCATTGGCCTCACAGACACTGCCGGGGTCTTGCGCAGCATCGACAAGCTGGAAAAGATCGGGGCCGCGAAGGTTGCCGAGCTCCTGAAGACTGAGCTGGGGGCGACGGACGAACAGGCCGGCCTTGCCCTGAAACTGGCAAGTATCCGGACCGAAGACACCTCGTTTGTGGAGCAGGTGCGCGCCCTGGGCATCACCGATGATCTCCTGGAGGAAGGCCTCAACGAGCTGGAGCAGGTCATCCAGGCAGCAGTCCAGCGCGCCCCGGGCAAGGTAGTGGCGGACCTTAGCATCGCCCGCGGCCTGGATTACTACACCGGAACTGTCGTCGAAACGGTGCTGGTTGGCCATGAGCAGCTCGGTTCCATCTGTTCGGGCGGCCGGTACGACGCCCTGGCCAGCAAAGGCAACCGCAAGTTCCCCGGCGTCGGGCTTTCCATCGGCGTGACGCGCCTGGTTTCCCGCATCCTCAGCCAGGAACTGGCAACGGCCTCGCGTTCGGTACCCACAGCAGTTCTCGTGGCCTTGAACACTGACGACAGCTGGGCCGCCGCCCAGGACATCGCAGCGCAACTGCGGGGCCGGGGGATCGCCACGGAAGTCGCCGCCAAAGCCGAGAAGTTCGGCAAGCAGATCAAGTTCGCCGACCGCCGGGGCATTCCTTTCGTGTGGTTCACCGACGACGACGGCAAGCACCAGGTCAAGGACATTCGTTCCGGTGAACAGGTTGATGCCGACCCGTCCACCTGGACGCCGTCGGAAGAGGACCTGCACGTACGGGTCACCACAACCGCCTGATACGCACACAGAGCTTGTCCCGCCTGTGGCGGGAGGCGCGGCCGGGGCGGGTAAACTCGGACGGGACCGCTTTGCAGCGGTCCCGTTAAATTTCATGCTGAAAGGAATGCTGTGCTGCGCACACATGACCTCGGATCGCTTCGCTCCGAGCACATTGGACAAACCGTTACCCTGGCCGGCTGGGTGGGCCGCCGCCGTGATCACGGTGGCGTTGCATTCGTTGACCTGCGTGATGCGTCCGGTGTCGCCCAGGTGGTTGTCCGTGAGGAAGAGGTCTTCCACGGCCTGCGGAACGAGTACGTGCTGCAGGTGACCGGTACGGTCAACAAGCGTCCTGAAGGCAACGAAAACCCGGCCCTGGCGACCGGCGAAATCGAGGTCATCGCGGAGAAGGTTGTTATCCTCAACACCTCCGATGCCCTGCCGTTCCAGATTGACGAGCATGTGGAGGTCGGCGAGGAAGCCCGGCTCAAGCACCGCTACCTGGACCTTCGCCGTCCCGGCCCCGCACGCAACCTACGCCTCCGCTCCGAGGCGAACCGGGTAGCGCGCGATCTGCTGCACCAGCGTGGCTATGTGGAGATCGAAACCCCCACGTTGACGCGTTCGACGCCGGAAGGCGCCCGCGACTTCGTCGTACCGGCGCGTCTGGCCCCGGGTTCCTGGTACGCGCTGCCGCAGTCGCCGCAGCTTTTCAAGCAGTTGCTCCAGGTGGGCGGTTTTGAGAAGTACTACCAGATTGCCCGTTGCTACCGCGACGAGGACTTCCGCGCCGACCGCCAGCCGGAGTTCACCCAGCTGGACATCGAAGCCAGCTTCGTGGACCAGGACGACATCATTGAGCTGGGCGAGGCAATCGTCAAGGCGCTCTGGCAGCTGATCGACGTCGAAATCCCCACCCCGATCCGCCGCATGACGTACCTGGACGCCATGGCCAGGTACGGCTCGGACAAGCCGGACCTGCGTTTCGGCGTGGAGTTGACGGAGCTCACCGAGTTCTTCAAGGACACCAACTTCGGCGTCTTCAAGGCGCCGTACGTGGGCGCAGTAGTCATGCCCGGCGGGGCTTCCCAGCCCCGCCGCACTCTGGACGGGTGGCAGGAATTCGCCAAGCAGCGTGGCCACAAGGGCCTGGCCTACGTCCTCTTCAAGGAAGACGGCGAACTGGCCGGCCCGGTTGCGAAGAACCTCACGGAGGAAGAGCGGGCAGGCCTGGCCGACGCTGTTGGCGCCAAGCCCGGCGACTGCATCTTCTTTGCTGCCGGTGAGAAGTCCGCAGCCCGGGCCCTGCTCGGCGCTGCCCGCGTCGAAATCGGGCACCGCACCGGCCTGATCGATCCCAACGACTGGGCGTTTGTCTGGATCGTGGACGCTCCCATGTTCGAGCCTGCCGCAGCTGCTGTGGCTTCCGGCGACGTCGCTGTTGGTGGCGGACAGTGGACAGCTGTGCACCACGCTTTCACCTCGCCGCGGCCGGAGTACCTGGACACCTTCGACAAGGATCCCGGATCGGCGCTGTCCTACGCCTATGACATTGTCTGCAACGGCAACGAGATCGGTGGCGGGTCCATCCGTATCCACGACCGTGAAGTGCAGGAACGCGTGTTCCAGCTCATGGGCCTGGACAAGGAAGAAGCAGAAACGAAGTTCGGCTTCCTGCTCGAAGGCTTCAAGTACGGCGCACCTCCGCACGGCGGAATGGCCATGGGCTGGGACCGCGTTGTGGCCCTGCTCGCCGGCGTGGAGTCCATCCGCGACGTCATTGCCTTCCCGAAGACCGGCAACGGGTACGACCCCCTGACCGCGGCACCGGCCCCCATCACGGCACAGCAGCGCAAGGAAGCGGGCGTCGATTTCCGGCCCGAGGCCAAGCCTGCCGCCAAGGCGGAAAACAAGTCCGAATAGCACTACGGACGAAGGCCCTTCACTGCGGTGGAGGGCCTTTGGTGTTCCTGCTAACGAAAGGCGTCGAGGCATGCTCGAGCAAGCTCACCTGGAAACGCTCATGGACAAGGCGTGGCCTGCCGTTGAACGCGAAGATACAGGGGAGTGGGTGCTGCGTGCGTCCGAAGGGGTGACGCAGAGGGCCAATTCCGTCTGGCCGCGAACCATCATTGACTCTGCCGACGACGCCCCGGACCTTGCTGCATCCCTCCGCTCCGCGTCTGAGTGGTACCGGCAGCGGCGCCTCCCGCTCATTTTCCAGGTCTTCGACGACCCCCGCAGCGCCGCCCTTAACACCATGCTGGACACGCAGCGCTTCACCAAGCAGTCTGAAACGCGGATCATGGTGCGCGGCCTCGAAGGACTGCACGCGCCCGCTTCCAGCCGGAACGTCGAGCTCAGCGATGAACCAACCGAGGAATGGCTCAGTGTGTGGTGGTCGGTGGATGGTCGCGGAGGTGCAGCAGAACTTGCGGTCGCCCGCCGGATCCTGCTCGGCTGCCCGGCGTTGTACGCGTTGGTAAGGGACGACGACGGCGTACCAGCCGCCGTCGGACGCCTCGCCGTGGCTGATGGCTGGGGCGGTATCTACGGCATGGCGACGACGGCCACGCACCGAAGGCGCGGTTACGGCAGTCTGGTGCTGGCGGCGCTGTTGGACTCCGGTGCCGAGCGCGGACTCCAGGGCTTCTGGCTGCTGGTCACCGCAGCCAACCAGGGCGCGCAGTCACTCAACGCACAGGCGGGCTTCACCAACTACGGCAGCTACCTTTACCGGCAGGCTCCCATCAGGCGTGCCCTCAGCGGCTGCTAGGGGACGGGTTGGTCACGGTAATCCTGATGGCGCACGCCTCCGCGGCTGCTTTCTGGAGGACCGCTTGTTTGGGGTCCTGGATGTCCAGCAGGGCCAGCCGGGTCCGCCCTGCCACGGCCCCCAGGGATGGTTGGGCGAGGACCTGATCCACCAGCCCCTTGTCGCCACCTGGAACGATGTACTCGATCAGGTGACCGGCAAAGACCTCTGCGGCGTATCTGGCGGTGGTCCGGGCGTCGGCGTAGCGCTTGCCACCTTTTGAAGCGAGGACACGCTGGCCGCTGGCCGCCGCGACGGCGAAACCGCCCCGGCGGACCAGGAGGATGCCCAGGCCGCGCTCCTGGGTGGCAAGGGAAGCGAGCCTTTCAATGCTGCTTGCACCCCGCCCGGGCCTTCCGTCCACGGGCCAGGGGGCGCGCAGGAGGGCCATCGCGCCGTCGGACGCCTGCAGGACCAGGCCGTCGTCGACCATCTCTTCCTGCAACGGTCCATGACCGGCAGCGAACCTGTCCACCCATCCGCTGAGCCGCTGGGCCGGTACCAGCGCCAATCGGGTGGTGGTTCCTTGCTGCTTCGGCAGCGGTGTGGAATCGGGGCGGCCCACGTCGATGTCTCCTTTGCTGGAACTATGAGTAGCCTATCCATGTGGAAGATCTCTTTGGTGCCGGTGCTGACAACGACGACGAGTCGGATGACCTGACTGGCATGCCGCATTCCCTCAGTGCGCCGTCAGACGCCCACTGGATGGCTTCCCAGCGCAGCCCCCTGGCTGTGCGGATGCGGCCCCGCACCCTGGATGACGTCGTGGGACAGCAGCATTTGCTGGGCCAGGGTTCACCGCTTCGCCAGCTGGCCGCCGGTGCCGAAGCGGCAGGCCCCGCCGGACCCAGCTCAGTGATCCTCTGGGGGCCACCAGGAACCGGAAAGACAACCCTCGCGCATGTCATTGCCCGCGGTCCGGGCCGTAAGTTCGTGGAATTGTCGGCCATCACTGCCGGGGTCAAAGACGTCCGGCGAGTCATGGACGAGGCCCTGACCGCCCGGGACCTCTACAAGAAGACCACCGTCCTCTTCCTTGACGAGATCCATCGCTTCAACAAGGCGCAACAGGATGCGCTGCTGCCCGGCGTCGAGAACCGCTGGGTGGTGCTTGTGGCCGCCACTACCGAAAACCCTTCGTTCTCGGTGGTGTCGCCCCTGCTTTCCCGATCACTCCTGCTGACGTTGAAGCCACTGACCGACGACGACATTTCAGGACTGCTGCAAAAGGCGGTGGTTGATGCCAGGGGCTTGGCTGAACGGGTGACGCTCAGTGACGAGGCTTTGGACCACCTGGTGCGCCTGTCCGGTGGTGACGCCAGAAGGGCCCTGACGGCCTTGGAAGCTGCCGCCGGCGTGGCATTCGGTGACTCCGCAGCCGAGGACGACGGCGAGTCCGCGGACCCAGTGGTGGTGGAGCTGCGCCACACCGAGCGGGCCCTCGACGCTGCCGCGGTGCGCTATGACCGGGCCGGAGACCAGCACTATGACGTAGCGAGCGCGTTCATCAAATCCATCCGCGGCTCCGACGTCGACGCCGCCCTGCATTACCTGGCGCGCATGCTTGAGGCCGGCGAGGACCCGAGGTTCGTGGCCCGCCGCATCGTCATTTCAGCAGCCGAGGACATTGGCATGGCAGATCCGACGGCGCTGCAGACAGCCGTGGCTGCTGCGCAGGCCGTCCAGTTGATCGGAATGCCGGAAGGTCGGATCGTCCTCGCGGAAGCTGTGGTCCACCTGGCCACCGCGCCCAAGTCCAATGCCGCGTACATGGGATTGAATAAGGCAGTTGCCGATGTCCGGGCCGGATACGGCGGTGGAATCCCCATGCATCTGCGGGACGCGCACTATCCCGGGGCCAAGCAATTGGGCCATGGAAAAAGCTATAAGTACGCGCACGACGAGCCCCACGGCGTCGCGCAGCAGCAATACCCACCCGACGACCTGGTGGGAAAGGACTATTACGAGCCCACCAACAACGGCGCCGAACGCGATATCGCAGCGAGGTTGGAGCGGCTCCGCAAGATCGTGCGTGGTGAGTAGCGGCCAGGACCAGCCAGGGGCCGGCGTTGCTGCCGTGCGTGGTAGGATGGATCCTTGTCTGGCATGGCCCGACGCACAATCCCTTTGAAGATTTCTTCCATAGTGCTGTGCGCCCGGGCTAGTAGCAAGAGGCAGCGGTTGGCCGATGCTCTCCCTGATGGAGGCCAGTAACACTGACACACCGCAGTAAATTGGAAGGACACAAGTGGCTAACAACACTCGTGCTCGCCGTACCGCACGCCTTTCGCGTGCACTCGGCATTGCTCTGACCCCCAAGGCCGCCAAGTACATGGAGCGCCGCCCGTACGGCCCCGGTGAGCATGGCCGTGCCCGCAAGAAGCAGGACTCCGACTACGCCGTACGTCTGCGCGAAAAGCAGCGCCTGCGCGCCCAGTACGGCATCCGCGAAGCCCAGATGACCCGTGCCTTCGAAGAAGCACGCCGCACCAAGGGCCTGACCGGTGAAAACCTGGTTGAGCTGCTCGAAATGCGTCTGGACGCCCTGGTGCTCCGTGCAGGCTTCGCCCGCACCATCGCACAGGCCCGCCAGTTGGTTGTGCACCGCCACATCATGGTTGACGGTGTTCGCGTGGACCGTCCGTCCTTCCGCGTTGGCGAAGGCCAGCTCATCCACGTTCACAGCCGCTCCGAGGTTATGCCCCCGTTCCAGGTGGCAGCTGCTGGTGCACACGTCCTGAACAACGTTCCGGCTTACCTGGACGTCAAGATCGACGCCCTGCAGGCACGCCTGGTTCGCCGTCCCAAGCGCTCCGAGGTCCCCGTGATCTGCGAAGAGCAGCTCGTCGTCGAATTCTACGCACGCTAAATCCAAGCAGCGTATACAAAGAAGCCCGTGGCAGCCGCCGCGGGCTTCTTTGTATCCCGGGTGCCCGCCCTTTGTAGGTAAGGTACTGGGGGAGGCCTTGGCCGCGCCGGGAACCGGTGGGTGCAGGGCAGCGCAACGATCCTAGGAGAAGAGTTCTATGTCTGGTGGCGACATCGCCGGCCTCATCGCAGCGGGAGTGTTCGCGCTCCTCGTCCTGCTGTTGGCCGTGCCCATCTTGAAGCTGGGCGGCGTTTTTGACGAAGTCCGCACCTCCATCCGGCTCATCAGCGACGGCGCTACGCCCCTGATGGACGAAGTGACCGCCACGGTCACCACCACCAACCAGCAGCTCAAGAAAGTTGACGGGATAGCTTCCAATGTCTCCGATGCCTCGGCCAACATTTCGGCGCTTTCGTCGCTGGTTGCTGCCACTGTGGGCTCACCGCTGATCAAGGTGGCGGCATTCAGCTACGGCGTACGTTCAGCATTCGCTGGCCGCCGCACACCGTCCTCCGGCCGCCGTAGCCGCTGAATCAACGGGAGAAACCGATGAAAAGAATTGTCTGGATGGGTATCGGCGTCGCCATCGGCGTCATAGCGTTCCGCAAAGTCACGCAGGCACAGGCCAATCTCGGCCCGGAAGGGCTGAACCGCGCCGTAGGCCGCATGGCCGACGGCCTCTTTGATTTTGCCGATGCGGTCCGAACCGGCATGCACCAGCGCGAAGAGGATTTGCGGACTGCGCTGGGAATCCAGGACGACGGGGCAGGCCGCCGCTAGCGGGAGCGGTTCGCTCCCGCGCCCGCAACAGGGCAGAATGGAAAGCTGCGGAACGGCACCAGCCGGTCCGCGCACATCGTGTGCAGTGAATTGAGAAGGGTAAGTAATCAGCTAATGAAGTCGCAGGAGATCACCAAGCGCTGGGTGGACTTTTTTGTCAGCAAGGGCCACACCGCCGTTCCCTCCGCGTCGCTCGTTTCCAGCGACCCGTCGCTTCTCTTCACTGTGGCCGGGATGGTTCCCTTCATTCCGTACCTGACCGCCCGCGAGGAGCCGCCCTACAGCCGCGCCACGAGCGTGCAGAAGTGCATCCGTACCGGTGACATCGAGGAAGTCGGAAAGACCGCCCGCCACGGCACGTTCTTCCAGATGTGCGGCAACTTTTCCTTTGGGGACTACTTCAAGGAAGACGCCATCAAGTTTGCGTTCGAGCTGCTGACCAGCAGCGTCGACGACGGCGGCTACGGACTCCCTGCCGAGCGCCTGTGGGTGACGGTTTACGAAGAGGACGACGAAGCCAAGGAACTCTGGCTCAAGAACACCGGCATTCCGGCTGAGCGCATCCAGCGCATGGGGAAGTCGGACAATTACTGGCACACCGGCCAGCCGGGTCCGGCGGGTCCGTGCTCGGAGATCTACTACGACCGTGGACCGGCCTACGGGATTGAGGGTGGCCCACTGGCCGATGAAACCCGATACATCGAAATCTGGAACCTGGTGTTCATGCAGTACCAGATCGAAAATGTGCGTTCCAAGGTCGATTTCGACATCGTGGGCGAACTGCCCAACAAGAACATCGACACCGGCCTGGGCATGGAACGTCTTGCAATGATCCTGCAGGGCGTCGAGAACATGTACGAGACCGACCAGGTCCGTCCCGTCATCGATAAAGCCGCTGAGTTGTCCGGCCGCGAGTACACCTCCGCTGAGACTCCCGAGGATCCCCACCACACGGACGACGTCCGTATGCGCGTGGTCGCCGATCACATCCGTTCGGCCTTGATGCTGATCGCTGATGGCGTTGCTCCGTCCAATGAGGGCCGCGGCTACGTGCTGCGCCGCCTGATCCGCCGCGCCGTCCGCGCCATGCGCCTGCTGGGCGTGGAGAAGGCCTGCCTGCCGGACCTCCTGCCCGCCTCCCGCGACGCCATGAAGGGCGTCTACCCCATCGTTGACACGGACTTCGCGCGGATCAGCCGCATCGCGTACGCCGAAGAGAAGGCGTTCCTGCGCACCATCGCATCCGGAACTGCGCGCCTGGAAGATGCGGTGGCTGAGTCCAAGGCTGCTGGCGTTCCACTCTCGGGCGCCGATGCTTTCGCCCTCCACGACACCTACGGTTTCCCGATCGACCTGACGTTGGAAATGGCTGAAGAGGCCGGCCTCAAGGTGGACGAGGCAGGCTTCCGCGCGCTCATGCTCGAGCAGCGCCAGCGCGCCCAGGCAGATGCCAAGGGCAAGAAGGGCGGCCACGCCGACCTCAGCGCGTACCAGGAGCTCCTGGGCAAGGGCGAAACCGTCTTCACCGGTTACGACGAACTCGAGGGCGAGGCAAAGGTCCGCGGCATCGTCAGCGGCGGACGCGCGGTGGCACATGCGTCCACCGGTGACGAAATTGAGCTGGTCCTCAACGAGACCCCGTTCTACGCAGAAGCCGGCGGACAGTCCGCTGATACAGGCCTCATCACCGGCGATGGCTTCGTGGTGGAGGTCCTGGATGTCCAGCGCCCGATCAAGGGCCTGAGCGTGCACAAGGCGATTGTCCGCGAAGGTGAGATTGGCTCCGACGCGTTGGTGCGCGCCGCCGTCGACCGTGAACGCCGCCACGCAGCCGAACAGGCGCACACAGGCACCCACATCGTGCACGCCGCCCTGCACCAGATTCTTGGCCCGGAAGCCACCCAGCGTGGTTCCTACAACAAGGCAGGCTACCTGCGCTTCGACTTCGCCTGGGGTGAAGGCCTGAGCACGGCTACGCGGTCGGAAATCGAAGAAGTCTCCAACATCGCCATCCGGAACAACTTCCGCGTGGATACCAAGGTGATGGGCCTTGCTGAGGCCAAGGCGCTGGGCGCCATGGCACTCTTCGGCGAGAACTATGGCAGCGAAGTGCGCGTCGTGGAGATCGACGGCGCGTGGTCCCGTGAGCTGTGCGGTGGTACCCACGTGTCCAACACCTCCCTGATCGGCAGCCTTTCGTTGCTGGGAGAGCAGTCGGTTGGTTCAGGAAACCGCCGTGTCGAGGCCTTCGTGGGCCTGGACGCGTTCCGTCACCTGGCAGCAGAGCGTGCGTTGGTCAACGAGCTCACCGAACTGCTGAAGGTGCCTTCCGGGCAGCTCGCGGACCGTATCTCCAGCACCCTGAGCAAGCTCAAGGCCACGGAGAAGGAACTTGACCGGCTTCGCAAGGAGCAGCTCACGGCAGCTGCGGCCAACCTGGTGGGCACGGCAAAGGATGCAGCGGGTGTGCGTGTTATCGCCCACGACGCCGGCCAGGTGGGTGGTGCGGACGATCTGCGCAACCTTGCCCTGGATCTGCGTAACCGTTTGGGCTCCGACGCTGCCACAGTGGCCGTCGCAGGTGTCAGCAATGACCGTCCTGTCATCCTGATTGCCACGAACGAGGCCGCCCGCGAGGCAGGCGTAAAAGCCGGCGCCTTGGTTCGCACGGCTGCCGGCATCCTCGGCGGTGGCGGCGGCGGCAAGGATGACGTCGCCCAAGGCGGCGGCACCGACGCTGGGAAGGTCCCTGAGGCCCTCACAGCGGTGGTGGACGCGATAGCCAAGCGCTGACGGTGGCTGCGAGTACGAACAATGGCGTCTACCCCCGGGGCATCAAGCTGGGGGTAGACGTTGGCACCGTCAGGGTGGGCTTGGCGATCTGCGATCCGGACGGAATCCTGGCGACCCCGTTCAAAACGGTGAGCCGGAACGCCAAGAAGAACACCGACGTCCGCGTCATCGTCAAGCACGCCCTGGAGTTGCCGGCAGTGCAGATATTTGTTGGCCTTCCCCGCACCATGAAAGGTGAGGAACGCGCGTCAGCGCAGATGGCCACAGATTACGCAGAACTCCTGGCCGGCGAGCTTCTCCTCGCCGGTTCGGACATCCCTGTGGCCCTGATTGACGAGCGTCTCAGCACCGTTACGGCTCACCGCAACCTGCACGAAGCTGGCATGAGCAGCAAGAACCACCGTAAAGTGGTTGATCAGGTTGCTGCTGCTGGGATACTCCAGCAAGCAATCGACATGCAAAAAGCCAGAGGAACGGACGTTGGTCGCCGAGTGCAGGCACCGGCGCAGTCCACAAAGCCCGGCAGTGCCCCAACGCTGCAGGCTGCCTCCGGCAGTGAACCCGATTCTTCTACGAGGGGACTGCAACTGTGAGCCCGGTCAACAACGACCCCTCCACCGGTGCTGCGGGCGGCGGCATGCCGCTGACCCGCAAAGAGCTGCGCGCGCGGGAACGATTCCTCGCCACCCAGAACCACAACGTGGTACCCGTTCCTGAAGCCACGCCCGGTGAAACTGACCCGCCTGCCGACGTCGAGCTGCCGCGACCCGTTCCCGCGGTTCCTCCGGCCCCCGCTGCTCCACCGGTGCCGGTCGCGCGTCCGGAAGCTGCCAAGCCACCCGTTCCATTGGTGCAGCCTGAGCCTGCTGCGCCGGCCGCCCCCGAAGCACGCCCCGCATCTGAGGCAAATCCCGCAGCTGAAGCACATCCCGCAGCGCCGGAGACGGCTCCCGCCGCGGTGGCCTCCGTTGACGGGCCAGAGGCTGAAGCCCACGTGCCGCAAACGGAAGAAGGGGCACACCACGACGAAGCTGGGCACGAAGATCCGGAGCAGGCGCACCTTGCACACATAGATCACGAACCCCAGCACCACGAACATGAAGGCGACGTGGAGCACGCCGAGCATGCAGCGCTCCTCGTTGACCACCACGAGTACGCAGACCACGCTTTCGATGTCCACGCTGATCATCATGATGACCAACACCACGTTGACCACCATGAGGACCATCACGACCTCATTGCCCCCGTTCTTGCCCCGGTGGAAACCCCGGGCTCCAAGGCTGCGGCGAAGAAGGCGCGTCGCCGCCGTCGTGTTCTTGCCCTCCTGATCACGCTCGGCGTGTTCGTCGCCGCGATTGCCATAGGAGCCCAGTTCCTGAAGCCTTTGCTGGGGATGGACAAGGTCACCGACTATCCAGGTCCCGGTACCGGATCGGTGAAGATTACGGTGGCCGAAGGCTCCGGGCCGAAGATTGTGGCCAACACCCTGGTGCAGAACAAGGTCGTCGCTGATGCCGACTCCTTCGTCAAGGAGTTCATGAGCGAAGGTGCCGAGTTGTCGCCGGGCGAGTTCACGTTCCGTACGGAGATGAAGAACTCCGATGCTGTGGCCGTCCTCGCCAATAAGGACGCTTCAAAGGTCATGTATTTCGCGCTGAGTGCGGGCCTGCGGATCACTGAATCCCTGGAGGCCATTTCCAAGGGATCAGGCATTCCCTTGCAGCAACTCAACGCCTTGAACCAATCGCCGGCGCAGTTCGGCGTGCCTGCCAAGGCCAAGAACCTTGAGGGCTTCCTGGCTCCCGGGGAGTACCGGTTCGATCTCGGGACCTCTGGAAAGGACATCCTCCAGAAGCTGGTGAACACCACCCTGGACGAGCTGAAGTCCCAGGGGATCACCGATCCCGCCAAGCAGTACGACACCGTGACCATCGCGAGTATCGTGCAGGCCGAGGGTGGCCAAGCGGACTACGGAAACGTGGCCGGCGCGATCTACAACAGGCTCAAACCCAACAACGTCGAAACCAGTGGGCTTATCCAGTCCGATGCCACGGTGACATACGGGTTGGGCAGGAAATCCTTCCATGTCACGGAAGAGGAGAAGGCCGACAAGTCCAACCCGTACAACACGTACGCGAATGTTGGGCTGCCTGTGGGTCCCATCGGGTCACCGGGAAAGACTGCGATCGACGCTGCGGCCAAACCGACCCCTAATGACTACCTGTACTGGGTGACGATCAACCTGGACACCAAGGAGACCAAGTTCTCCAAGACGCTGGCTGAGCACTTGACCTATGTGGAGCAATACAACGCATGGTGCCAGGCCAACGCGGGACGGTGTGTGTGAGTCGTCGTGCAGCAGTCCTGGGGCATCCGATTTCACATTCGAAGTCCCCAGCGCTGCACACCGCCGCCTACGCCAAGCTCGGCGTGGACATTGACTACTCGGCCATTGACGTGACGGTTACCGCCCTTCCGGAGTTCATGGCATCGCTGGTCGGCGACGAATCATGGTGCGGTTTGTCGGTGACCATGCCGCTGAAGTCGGCCATGGTCCAGGAAGTTGACGAAGTCCGCGGGGCGGGCGCCCAACTGGGCGTCATCAACACCGTGGCTTTCGAGAACGACGGCGGGACGGTGCGTCGTGTGGGTTACAACACTGACGTCGCTGGGATTGTCGAGTCGGTCCGGTACGCCGGTGTTGCCTCCACTCCGCATGCCGCCATCCTCGGTGGTGGAGGCACCTCCGCCGCGGCCGTCGCCGCTGCCCGCGAACTTGGTGCCGGGCATGTGGACGTTTTCGTCCGTGACGCAGGACGGGCCGGCGAAGCGGAAGCTGCTGCGGCCGCCGTCGGAATGTCGATTGCTGTCCGGCCGCTGACGCAAGCAGCCACCGCCATTGCCGGAACGGATCTGGTGATCTCGACCTTCCCGCCTCGTGCGGCCGACTCATTGGCTGAGGAGCTTGCGGCATTGCCCGGAACCGGGGCCGGTGTGCTCCTGGATGTCGCGTACGATCCCTGGCCGAGCCGCCTGGCCGAAGTGTGGCGCGGCCATGGGGGAGCGGTGGTTCCCGGGCTGGAGATGCTGATGTACCAGGCGGCGGAACAGATCAGGCGCTTCAGCGGCTGTGACGTGGACGCCGCCGTCATAGATGTGATGTGCGACTCAGTCGGGCTTCCCCGGCGGGTGTTCTAGAAGCCTTACATGGCAGGATTGGTTATATGTTGCGTTGGTTGACTGCCGGTGAATCCCACGGTCCGGCTCTGATCGGAATTGTTGAAGGCGTGCCCGCCGGTGTTGAACTCACCAGTGGGCAGATTCGCGACGCGCTGGCGCGTCGCCGCCTGGGCTACGGACGTGGTGCCCGAATGAAGTTCGAGCAGGATGAGGTCACCATCATGGGTGGCGTCCGGCACGGCCTGACCCAGGGTGGCCCAGTCGCCATCCAGGTGGGCAACACTGAGTGGCCCAAGTGGGAGCAGATCATGGCTGCTGATCCCGTGGACCCCGAAGTGCTCGCCGACCAGGCACGCAACGCTCCCTTGACCCGGCCCCGTCCCGGCCATGCCGACTTCACGGGCATGCAAAAGTACGGCTTCGACGAAGCCCGTCCGGTCCTTGAGCGTGCAAGCGCCCGGGAAACTGCCACCCGCGTTGCCCTTGGCACTGTCGCGGCCCAGTTCCTGAAGCAGTTGGGCGTCGAGTTGGTGAGCCACACTGTTTCCATTGCCAGCGTGACAGTTCCGGAAGGGCGGCCGCTGCCGCTGCCCAAGGACGTTCTGGCGCTTGACGCCGACCCCCTGCGCTGCTTCGACCGCGAAACCTCGGACGCGATGGTTGCCGAGGTGGATGCTGCCCACAAGGAAGGCGAAACCCTGGGCGGGGTTGTCGAAGTGCTCGCCTACGGGCTTCCGCCTGGACTGGGCAGCTACGTGCACTGGGACCGTCGGCTAGACTCGCGGTTGGCCGCAGCACTAATGGGTATCCAGGCCATCAAGGGCGTGGAGGTTGGGGACGGCTTCCTGACCGCTGCCCGACGCGGCTCGGCTGCCCACGACGAAATCCTCAAGGACGAGAATGGCAGGATCGTCCGCCAGACCAATCGTGCCGGTGGCATTGAAGGTGGCATGAGCATAGGCGAGGTCCTGCGGGTTCGCGCCGCCATGAAGCCGATCGCCACGGTTCCGCGTGCGCTTCGCACCATCGATGTCAGCACCGGAGAGCCTGCCAAGGCCCACCACCAGCGTTCGGACGTCTGTGCGGTGCCCGCCGCGGGCGTGGTGGCCGAAGCCATGGTTGCCCTCGTTCTCGCCGAAGCCATTGCCGAGAAATTCGGCGGCGACTCCGTTGCCGAAACGCAGCGCAACCTGAGGAGCTACCTCGACAGCATCCCGGCCACCCTGGACTCGGTCGGCCGGTAGTGGTCCCCGATATCCGGCCTGGCCGCCCTGTCGTCCTGGTGGGTCCAATGGCCGTCGGTAAATCGGCCATAGGCCAGCAACTTGCGCAGCAGCTGGGTCTGCCCTTCGTGGATACCGACGCAGTGGTTGTTGCCGCACATGGCAGCATTGCAGACATTTTCGCTGGACGCGGGGAGCACGCGTTCCGTGAAATTGAAGCACGTGCCGTGGCGAAGTCCATCGAGTCAGCCAAGGCGCAGCCGGCCATTATCTCCCTTGGCGGGGGAGCGGTCCTGGACACCGGCACCCAACAACTGCTGGGCGAGTGCACTGTGGTTTACCTCGAATGCGACGCGGAAACGGTCGCCGACCGGATTGCGCGCAACACTGGGAGGCCTTTGCTGCAGGGTGACGCCATGGAACGCTGGGAATTGCTATTTGCCACCCGGCGTCCCGTCTACGAACGTCTCGCGGACCTGGTCATTGATGTGCGCGCAGGATCCGTGGCGGAAATCGGCCTCCAGCTGGAGGCGCGGCTGCGCGACCATGCAGCCTTGAAACAGGAAGTTGAAAAGTGAGCAACGAAGCAACGGTCATCAAGGTGACTGGACAGGCCGCCAGCGAAAACTACGACGTCGTGGTGGGCCGCGGCCTTCTGGAGTCCTTGCCGGCCAAGCTCGGTGAGCGTGTTCGACGGGTCCTGGTCATCCACCCACGTGCCTTGCGCCTGACAGGCGATACCGTCCGTGACGAGCTTGAGGCTGCCGGTTTCACGGCGCTCACGGCGGAGATCCCGGACGCCGAGGAAGGCAAGCACATTCAGGTTGCCGCCTTCTGCTGGCAGGTGCTGGGACAAAACGACTTCACCCGATCGGACGCCATCGTTGCCGTGGGCGGCGGGGCAGTGACCGACCTGGCGGGCTTTGTGGCAGCGACGTGGCTCCGGGGCGTCAAGGTCATCCACATGCCCACCAGCCTCCTGGGCATGGTGGATGCTTCGGTTGGTGGCAAGACCGGTATCAACACCGCAGAGGGCAAGAACCTCGTAGGCTCCTTCCACCCGCCGGCGGCCGTGCTTGTTGATCTCGACACGCTCCAGACCCTGCCCAAGAATGAGCTTATTTCCGGCATGGCCGAAGTGATCAAGTGCGGTTTCATCGCCGATCCCGTGATCCTGGACTTGCTGGAAAACAAGACCGAGGCCGCTATGGATGCCGGCTCCGACGTTGTCCGTGAGCTTATTGAGCGGGCAATCTCCGTCAAGGCCAACGTCGTGTCCCAGGACCTGAAGGAATCCGGTCTTCGCGAGATCCTCAACTACGGGCACACTCTGGGCCACGCCATCGAGCTGGTTGAGCGCTACTCCTGGCGTCACGGTGCCGCTGTATCGGTGGGCATGATGTTCGCCGCCGAGCTGTCCCGCAGCGTGGGCCGCCTGTCCGATGCCGACGCCGACCGGCACCAGACCATCCTGGAGAGCCTGGGCCTGCCGATCACCTACCGCAGGGACCGCTGGCAGGGTTTGCTGGATGGTATGCGCCGGGACAAGAAGTCCCGTGGCGACCTTTTGCGCTTTGTTGTCCTTGACGGCATCGCCAAGCCGGGCATCCTGGATGTTCCTGACACTTCGCTCTTGTTTGCGGCCTACCAGGAAATCGCATCATGACCATCGCCCTGCAGGACGGCGTGAGCGATTGGCCGACAGCCGGTTTCCCGGGCGTGCGCATGAACCCGGACACGCTGCTTCCCGTCGTCGTCAACGAAGAAGCAATGGAAGCAGCACTGGCGGCCTCCGGGGATCCGGCAGACAGGATCATGGCCCTCCTGCTCGATAACCAGCCAAACGAAGCCGCTGAGCTCCTTGCCGAGGCCCGCTATAAGGACCCCGAGTCATTCCGCCTCCGGATCTTCGAAGCCGAAGTGCACCGGGCCACCCATCGCCTGGACCGGGCCGTGCAGTTGTTCAAGCACTTGCTGCATGATGTCCAGGGCAGTTCCAAGGAAGCGATCGTCCACCAGTACCTTGGCCGTGCCTACTTTGTCAGTGGGAACGCGCTGGCGGCGTCGGAAGAGTTCGCCAAGGCCTTGGACCTGCGCGTGGCGATGGCTGCTGATGCCGCGCTCATCTACTCGTCCGCAGTGGCCCTGCAGCGCGCCCGGAACGTGCTGGAACTGGCTTCCTAGGAGCCACCGGAAACGCTGCCCGCAAGCCTCGGCCGGTTTTGCCGGTAGAATGGTTTTTGGATTTTTGATAAATACGCGCTGGCGCGCCGATTGGCACGCCTGCTTGGCATAGATAGCTGGCAGCTAGAACCAGTGCGATTAACCAGAGGATACGAGTGGCAACCACAAACGACATCAAGAACGGGACCGTACTGAAGCTCGAGGGCCAGCTCTGGAACATCATTGAGTTCCAGCACGTCAAGCCGGGCAAAGGCGGCGCCTTCGTCCGCACCAAAATGCGCAACGTCATGTCCGGCAAGGTGGTCGACAAGACCTTCAACGCCGGCCTGAAAATCGAAACCGCAACGGTTGACCGCCGCGACTACCAGTACCTGTACCAGGACGGCGAAGACTTCGTGTTCATGGATACCCAGGACTACGACCAGATCACCGTCTCCGGTGCAACGGTAGGCGACGCCACCAACTTCATGCTCGAGAACCAGATGGTCAATATCGCCATCCACGAGGGCACCCCGCTCTACATCGAACTGCCCCCGAGCGTCGTCCTCGAAATCACCTACACGGAGCCCGGCCTCCAGGGTGACCGTTCTTCCGCAGGCACCAAGCCTGCCACTGTTGAAACCGGCTACGAGATCCAGGTACCCCTGTTCGTCGAACAGGGCACCAAGGTCAAGGTCGACACCCGCGATGGCAGCTACCTGGGCCGGGTCAACGACTAGTGAGCGCCCGCGGTAAAGCCCGTAGCAGGGCTCTGGAAGTACTTTTCGAAGCGGAGCAGCGTTCCGTCTCGGCTTTCGATGCGCTCAAGGCGCGCCGGGAGAAGACAGACCTCGTGATCAACCCCTACACGGTCGAAATCGTTGAAGGCGTGGTCTCCATGCAGGGGACCATTGACGAATTCCTTGAGACGTACGCCCAAGGCTGGACTCTGGAGCGGATGCCGTCCGTGGACCTGATTATCCTCCGTATCGGCGCATGGGAACTGCTCTACAACGACGAAGTCCCTGATGGCGTAGCCGTCAGCGAGGCCGTCGCCCTCGCCAAGACGATGTCCACGGACGAGTCGCCGGCCTTCATTAATGGCCTGCTCGGCCGTTTGCAGAAGCTCAAGCCTTCACTGCTGGCCTGATCGGCGGCAAAGGTTGGAAGGACCCGCTTCCCGGGAAACCGGGAAGCGGGTCCTTTTTTGTCCGGGATCCGTCCACGCACTATTGGAGGACTGCCGCCCTCAGGGCAGGTATGGCGCGAAGGTGCTCGAGTTCGTCGTGTTGGTGGACCGGTACGTCACGTCCGCTAAGGATGCGCTGACGGGTGAAGGCCAAAGCCGTGGCCCCTTTGATGAAGTTCCGCATTTGCGCTGTCCTTCCCCGGGACGACGCCCAGCGCAGGGCCTGGCGCCGGCCCCTGGACGTGCCAAGCATCTCCACTTCAGCGGGTGTGAACCATCCCGCGCGGGCGTATTCGAGGAGTCTTTGGCGCGTGAGCTTCCCCTCGGCCACGCGAAGCAGGATGATCCCCACAGTTGCCGTCAGGAAAATGGGAACCTGCACCACGAAGTACTCCACCAGGAAGTCCTGGCCCATGCTGTTCCATCGGTTGTGCAAGAACATGGCCGGCAACAAACCCACGAAGAACGCCAGCACTGCATAGCCGGGATGCCATCTGCGGGCGGCGAAGCCCATGATCAGTCCGGTGGTGCCAGTGAACACGGCGTGGGCGAATGGCGACATGAGTCCGCGGAGGATAAAAATCCGTACGAAGTCGGTGCCGGGATCGGTCGACGAGGCAATCTCCCGCCCGAAATAGAGGATATTTTCCGTGAACGCGAATCCGGCGGCGATGGTGAAGGCAAAGACAACGCCGTCCACGGGACCGTCAAAGTATTTCCGGGCCGCGAGGATCAGTACCAGCAGTCCCAGCGACTTGGTGAACTCCTCGACGATTGGCGCCTGGACGGTGGCCATGAAGTAGGTGAAGGCTTCTTCGCTGCTGGTGGGTGCGGCCAGCGCGAACAAGGGCTGGATCAGCAGCGTGCCTGCGATGGACACGGCAGCGCCCCACGTGAAGGCGAACCAAAGGAGCCGCTTTGGTTCCGGCTCCCAGCGATCAATGAGGCGGACGGTGAGCAGCACCACGGTCAACGGAATGAGGGAGGCGACGAAGCCAATCACGAAGCCGGTGATTCCCGTGTTGCCCAGAAGGAAGGGGAGAACCAGCAGCAGGCTGGCAAGTGCCAGGATCCCGCCACCGATGACCAGCGGAAGTGTGCCCATGGACCGTTTCGGCGCCGGCGGCATTGCCCAGGTTTGTTGGGGGAGTGATGCCGGATTGCCTGGAGCGTGCTGGTAGTTGGCGGGCTGCACCCGCCCCATCCAGGTGGGGTTGGCGCCGGGTTCCACATAGGGCCGCCGATAGGGTTGGCCGTGAGGGTTCATGGTCATGGGACTGAGCCTATTCCACGGCGGGGAATGTGAGCTTAAACTCGTCCCGCCCGGCGCCCTCGGGTGAAGCGGGAAACTGCCGTTGTGGTAGCTTGGAAAAGCAAATATTCCTTTTTTAATTCCGTCCCGTGAGGCGGGGAAAGGGGAGACGAGCGATGACTGAAGTCACTTCAGCGCACCTGCCGTCGCGGGTTGTCCTCAACCAGGCGGACATTGACCGTGCGCTCACTCGTATCGCCCACGAGATCCTTGAAGCCAACAAGGGCCCCCAGGATCTGGTTCTTTTGGGCATTCCCAGCCGCGGCTACCCTTTGGCCGTGCGGCTCGCCAACAAAATCGCAGCTGCCGACCCCACGGTCAACGCCGAAACGATTGTCGGCCAACTGGATGTCACCATGTTCCGTGACGATCTCTCGCACCAGCCCACCCGGCCCCCGCGCCACACCCGCCTGCCCTTGTCGGGGATTGACAACAAAGTTGTTGTCCTGATCGATGACGTCCTGTATTCGGGACGTACCATCCGGGCCGCACTGGATGCCTTGGTTGACCTTGGCCGCCCGAGGATTGTCCGTTTGGCCGTTTTGGTGGACCGGGGCCACCGGGAGCTGCCGATCCGCGCAGACCACGTTGGCAAGAACCTGCCGACTTCAAGTTCCGAAAAGGTCCGGGTCCACCTGGAGGAAATCGACACCGTGGATGGCGTGCCCGTCAACGAAGTAGTGATCGAGGCCGGCCAGTGAAGCACCTCCTTTCCACCGAGAACCTCAGCGCCTTCGATGCCATCCGGGTCCTGGATACAGCCGAGGAAATGTCGGCAGTGGGCGAGCGTGAAGTGAAGAAGCTTCCTGCCTTGCGCGGCAGGACAGTCGTCAACCTTTTCTTCGAGGACTCCACACGTACGCGCATCTCCTTCGAAGCCGCAGCCAAACGCCTGTCCGCTGACGTCATCAACTTCGCAGCCAAGGGTTCATCGGTGTCCAAGGGCGAGTCGCTCAAGGACACCGCGCAGACGTTGGCTGCCATGGGCGCTGACGCGGTGGTCATCCGCCACTGGGCCTCCGGGGCACCCCATCGCCTCGCAGCGACGGACTGGATCGACGCTGCCGTGATCAACGCCGGTGACGGCACCCACGAACACCCCACGCAGGCACTCCTGGACGCGTTCACCATGCGCCGGCACTGGGCCCAGCTCAAGGGAACGGCCTCCACAGGAGCCGATCTTAAGGGCATGCGCGTGGCAATCGCCGGTGACGTCCTGCACTCCCGGGTGGCCCGTTCCAACGTCTGGTTGCTGAAGACCCTTGGGGCTGACGTCACCTTGGTGGCGCCACCCACCCTGCTGCCCATCGGCGTCGAGCACTGGCCCTGCAAGGTCAGCTACAACCTGGACGAGACCTTGGAAGCCGGCATCGACGCCATGATGATGCTGCGTGTCCAGGGTGAGCGGATGAACGCGTCGTTCTTCCCATCAACCCGCGAGTACTCGCGCCGCTGGGGTTTCGACGACGCGCGTCTGCGTGCCCTGGATGACCTTGGCATGAAGGACACCATCATCATGCACCCCGGCCCCATGAACCGCGGCCTGGAGATTTCCTCGGCCGCCGCGGATTCGCCGCGTTCCACTGTGCTTGCGCAGGTACGCAACGGTGTCTCGGTCCGCATGGCCGCCCTTTACCTGCTGCTCTCCGGGGATTCCCGCGAAGCTGCACCGAACGCAATCCAGTCCAGCAAGGAGACCAACTGATGGCAGAGAACACCTACCTGATTCGTGGGGCAGCCATCCTCGGCGGTGAACCTGAGGACCTGTTGATCCGCGACGGCATCATCGAAGCACGCGGGAAGGACCTCGCGGACGGCGACGCCACGGTCGTTGACGGCAAGGGCCTGATCGCGCTGCCGGGCATGGTCGATGTCCACACCCACCTCCGCGAACCGGGCCGCGAGGACGCTGAAACCGTGGAGACCGGAACCCGGGCCGCTGCGCTGGGTGGCTTTACCGCCGTGCATGCAATGGCCAACAGCAACCCGGTGGCGGACACGGCCGGCGTCGTCGAGCAGGTCCACAGCCTGGGCCGTGCGTCCGGTTGGGTTGACGTCCGTCCGGTCGGCGCGGTCACCGTGGGACTGGCCGGCGAGCAGCTCGCCGAGCTCGGTGCCATGGCGGACTCACGCGCCCAGGTCCGGATGTTCTCCGATGACGGCATCTGCGTCCACGATCCCGTCATCATGCGCCGCGCACTGGAGTACGTCAAAGCGTTCGACGGCGTCGTGGCCCAGCACGCGCAGGAACCCCGCCTTACCGCCGGGGCACAGATGAACGAAGGCGCTGTCTCGGCGGTGCTGGGGCTGACAGGGTGGCCGGCCGTGGCCGAGGAGAGCATCATTGCCCGCGACGTCCTGCTCGCCCAGCATGTGGGTTCCCGCCTGCACGTCTGCCACGTCTCCACCGCCGGTTCCGTGGAGATAATACGCTGGGCAAAGGCCCGCGGCATCAACGTCACCGCTGAAGTCACCCCGCACCACCTGCTCCTGACCGACGAACTGGTCCGCAGCTACGATCCCGTGTACAAGGTCAATCCGCCGCTCCGCACGGACGCTGATGTGCAGGCGCTGCGCGAGGGCCTCGCCGATGGCACCATCGACGTCGTGGGCACCGACCACGCTCCGCACCCCAGTGAGCACAAAGAGTGTGAATGGGCACAGGCAGCCATGGGCATGACCGGCCTGGAGACCGCGCTCTCGGTGGTGCAGGAAACCATGATCGAAACCGGCCTCATGTCGTGGGCAGACTTCGCCAGGGTTACCTCGTTCACTCCGGCCGTGATCGGACGCGTTGCCGACCAAGGGCGCCCATTGGACGTCGGGGAGCCCGCCAACGTCATCTTGGTGGACCCGGCTGCGCGTTGGACCGTCGACCCCCATAAAATGGCAACCATGGGCCGCAATTCACCGTTCAAGGGCAAAGAGCTGCCCGGTTCAGTGGTGGCGACATTCTTCAAGGGCCACCCCACTGTCCTCGACGGCAAACTCAACACCCCGTACCGCTACCCTGCAGTCAGCGGTAACTGATGGACAACCAGACATTGACCGTGCTCATCACGGTTCCGTTGATCGCCGTGGTGCTGGCGATGCTCTGGCTGGGTTGGCGGAACCGACTGAGGCGACAAGCCGACGTCGAACGCCTCCCCGAGGTTCCGGAGCAGCTGACCCCTGCCACCGTCGTCGCAGATGGCCAATACGTGGCCACCACGACCGCGGGCGACTGGCTGGACCGAATCGCCGTCCAGGGCCTGGGCATCCGGACCAACGCGGAACTGAGCATTCACGCCGAAGGCGTGTTGTTTGACCGATCCGGCGCCGCCCCGGTCTTTATCCCGCGCTCGGCTGTGCAGGACAGCCACCCAGCAGACGGCATGACCGGGAAGTTCGTCGAAAAGGACGGACTCGTGGTCATCAGCTGGAAACTGGGCACCCGCGAACTGGACACCGGTTTCCGGTCCAGGCACGCAGCCGACAAGCAGCTCCTCCTCGAAGCCCTCCAGGAATTGATCTCCGCAGCCCCTCAGGCAGATGCCGATAGTGGAAAGTAATAAAGTGACGGATAGTAAAGCAGCCACCACCCTCACCTCCTCAGCAGCAGTGCTGGTGCTCGAAGACGGCCGCATGTTCCGCGGCCGCAGCTACGGCGCCCAGGGGACCGCGCTCGGTGAAGCGGTATTCGCCACCGGCATGACCGGTTACCAGGAAACCATTACCGACCCTTCTTACGCGCGTCAGCTGGTCGTCCAGACCGCCCCGCACATCGGCAACACGGGCGTCAACAGTGAAGATGCCGAGTCCCGCCGCATCTGGGTGGCCGGGTACATTGTGCGCGACGCCGCACGCCGACCCTCCAACTGGCGCTCCGAGCGTTCGCTGGATGACGAACTGACGGAGCAGGGTGTTGTCGGCATCCAGGGCGTGGACACCCGCGCCATCACCCGCCACCTCCGCGAGCACAAGACCATGCGCGCAGGCATCTTCTCCGGCGAAGCCGCCCAGGCCTCGGACAAGGAGCTGCTGGACGCAGTCCTGGCGAGTGCTCCGATGGAAGGCGCGGCCCTGGCCGAGGAAGTCTCCATCGATGAGGCCTACGTTGTTGAGCCCAAGGACCACGGTTGGGAAGGCGAACCGCGGTTCTCCATCGCCGCTGTGGACCTGGGCATCAAGGCCATGACCCCGGTCCGCTTTGCCGAGCGTGGCGTGCGCGTCCACGTCCTCCCGGCAACGTCTACCGTGGAGGACGTCAACGCGGTCAAGCCCGACGGTTTCTTCATGTCCAACGGCCCGGGCGACCCCGCGACGGCCGATCACCAGGTGAAGCTCCTGCGTTCGGTGCTGGACGAGAAGCTGCCGTACTTCGGTATCTGCTTCGGCAACCAGATCCTCGGCCGCGCCCTCGGATTCGGTACGTACAAGCTCCGTTACGGCCACCGCGGCATCAACCAGCCCGTCATGGACCGCCGCACGGGCAAGGTGGAGATCACCTCCCAGAACCACGGCTTTGCCGTCGACGCGCCGCTGAACGGCGCCACGGTGGCACCGGAAGAGCGCTACGGCCGCGTTGAAGTCAGCCACGTTTCCCTGAACGACGACGTCGTTGAAGGGCTCGCCTGCCTGGACATCCCCGCGTTCTCGGTCCAGTACCACCCCGAAGCCGCCGCTGGCCCGCACGATGCCGCCTACCTCTTTGACCGCTTCATCGACCTCATGGCCGACACCAAGTCCCAGGCCACAGGCGAAAACTCCAACGACTCCAACGACTCCAAGACTGAGGACAAGAAGTAATGCCCAAGCGTACAGATCTCAAGAGCGTCCTCGTCATTGGTTCGGGCCCGATCGTCATTGGCCAGGCTGCCGAGTTCGACTACTCCGGCACCCAGGCACTTCGTGTCCTCAAGGAGGAAGGCCTGCGCGTCATCCTCGTGAACTCCAACCCCGCCACCATCATGACGGACCCCGAGTTCGCGGATGCCACCTACGTTGAGCCCATCACCCCCGAGGTGGTGGAGAAGATCATCGCCAAGGAGCGCCCGGACGCCATCCTGCCCACCCTGGGCGGCCAGACGGCACTGAACACCGCCATCGCACTGGACAAGAACGGTGTGCTGGAGAAGTACAACGTGGAACTCATTGGTGCAAACATTGCCGCCATCGAGCTCGGCGAAGACCGCGAGAAGTTCAAGGGCGTGGTGGAACGTTGTGGCGCAGAGTCCGCACGCAGCCACATCATCCACACCATGGACGAAGCATTTGCGGCAGCGGAAGACCTCGGGTACCCGATGGTGGTCCGTCCTTCCTTCACCATGGGTGGCCTGGGCTCCGGCTTGGCGTACAACGAGGACGACCTCCGCCGCATCGTCGGCCAGGGCCTCCAGTACAGCCCCACCACCGAGGTCCTGCTCGAAGAGAGCATCCTTGGCTGGAAGGAATACGAGCTGGAGATGATGCGCGACAAGAACGACAACGTCGTTGTTGTGTGCTCCATCGAGAACTTCGATCCCGTAGGCGTCCACACCGGCGACTCCATCACGGTAGCTCCGGCCCTGACCCTGACGGACCGCGAGTACCAGAAGCTGCGTGACGTCTCCATTGCCGTCATCCGCGAAGTCGGCGTGGACACCGGTGGCTGCAACATCCAGTTCGCTATCGACCCTGCCACGGGCCGCGTGGTGGTCATCGAGATGAACCCCCGCGTTTCCCGCTCCTCGGCCCTGGCATCGAAGGCAACAGGTTTCGCGATCGCAAAGATCGCCACCAAGCTCTCCCTGGGCTACACGCTTGACGAGATCCCCAACGACATCACCCAGAAGACGCCGGCATCGTTCGAGCCGACCCTGGACTACGTTGTGGTCAAGGTTCCCCGTTTCGCATTCGAGAAGTTCCCGGCAGCGGACAACACCCTCACCACCACCATGAAGTCCGTCGGCGAGGCCATGGCCATGGGCCGCAACTTCACCGAGGCCCTGCAGAAGGCCCTGCGTTCCCTGGAGCAGAAGGGCTCGCAGCTGGACTTCAGCTCCGTCCCCGAATACGAAGTTGCCGAGCTCCTTGAGAAGGCCAAGCGTCCCACCACCGACCGGCTGCACCAGGTGCAGCGGGCCCTCCTGGGCGGGGCAAGCCTGGAAGAGGTCTTCGAGGCCACCAAGATCGACCCCTGGTTCCTGGACCAGCTGCAGTTGCTCAACGAGACTGCGCAGCAGATCCGCAAGGCCGGCGTGCTCACCGAGGAAATGCTGCGCAATGCCAAGCGCCACGGTTTCTCCGACGAGCAAATCGGTGCTTTGACGCACAACAATGAGGCAGTGGTCCGTGGTGTCCGCCAGGCACTGGGCATCCGTCCGGTCTACAAGACGGTGGACACCTGTGCTGCAGAGTTCGCCGCTTACACTCCGTACCACTACTCGTCCTATGACGAAGAAGATGAGGTGGGCCTGCACGCCAAGCCCTCGGTCATCATCCTCGGCTCCGGCCCCAACCGCATTGGCCAGGGCATCGAGTTCGACTACTCCTGCGTGCACGCCTCCATGGCCCTGCGCAAGGCCGGGTACGAGACCGTCATGGTCAACTGCAACCCCGAGACAGTCTCCACCGACTACGACGTCTCCACGCGCCTGTACTTCGAACCGCTGACCCTTGAGGACGTCCTCGAGGTCATCGCGGCAGAAGAACGCACCGGCGGTGTCATGGGTGTCTTCGTCCAGCTCGGCGGCCAAACCCCGCTCAAGCTGGCGCAGCAGCTCGCCGATGCCGGCGTGCCGATCCTGGGTACCTCGCCTGAGGCCATCGACCTCGCCGAGCACCGTGGCGCCTTCGCCCGCGTGCTGGACGAAGCCGGCTTGACCTCCCCGAAGAACGGCACCGCCGTCTCCTTCGAGGACGCCAAGAAGATCGCAGATGAGATCGGCTACCCGGTCCTGGTGCGCCCGTCCTACGTCCTGGGTGGCCGTGGCATGGAGATCGTCTACGACGAAGCCAACCTCTCCCGCTACATCGCCAACGCCACCGAGATCACCCCGGACCACCCGGTGCTGATCGACCGCTTCCTTGAGGACGCCGTCGAAATCGACGTCGACGCGCTCTTCGACGGCACCGACATGTACCTCGGCGGCATCATGGAGCACATCGAAGAGGCCGGCATCCACTCCGGTGACTCTGCTTGCGTGCTTCCTCCGATCACCCTTGGCAACAACGTGATCGAACGCGTGCGCACCGCAACGCGTGCCATCGCTGAGGGCGTGGGTGTCCGCGGCCTGATCAACATCCAGTTCGCGCTGGCTTCCGATGTCCTGTACGTCCTTGAAGCCAACCCGCGGGCCTCCCGCACGGTTCCGTTCGTCTCCAAGGCCACAGGTGTCCAGATGGCCAAGGCCGCGGCGCTCATCGGCACGGGTGTCACCATCAACCAGCTCCGCACTGCCTACAAGATGCTGCCGGAGACGGGGGACGGCTCCACGCTGCCCCTGGATGCGCCGGTTGCCGTCAAGGAAGCCGTCCTGCCGTTCAGCCGCTTCCGCACGCCGGAGGGCAAGGTCGTTGACTCGCTGCTCGGCCCGGAGATGCGCTCCACCGGCGAGGTCATGGGTATCGATAAGCACTTCGACACCGCCTTCGCCAAGAGCCAGGCTGCCGCCAACAATGCACTGCCCACCGAAGGCAAGATCTTCGTTTCGGTCGCCAACCGTGACAAGCGTTCGGTGATCATGGGCGTCAAGCGCCTCTCGGACCTCGGTTTCGAGATCGTCTCCACCGGTGGCACGGCAGATGTCCTGCGCCGCAACGGCATCCAGGCCACTCCGGTGCGCAAGGTCGCCGAGGGCAGCAGTGCCGAAGGCGAAGGAACCATCGCCGACCTCGTCGTTGCCGGCGAGATCGACATGGTCTTCAACACGCCCTCAGGCGGCGAAGCCCGCAGCGACGGGTACGAACTCCGTGCCGCAGCGACGTCCATCGGCATTCCTTGCATCACCACCGTTGCCGAGTTCAACGCCGCTGTGCAGGCCATTGAAGCGCTGCGGACGTACGAATGGTCCGTGACCAGCCTGCAGGAGCACGCAGGCAACCTGGCAGCGGCAGTGGAAGCAGCCAATGCCTGAGTCTGCTTCGCCACACGTGGAACAGCAGCCGGTCCGGGAGTCGTTCGGCTCCCGGCTGGCTGCCGCCATGACGGCCCGCGGTCCGCTGTGCGTCGGGATCGACCCGCACCCGCAGCTCCTTGCTGAGTGGGGACTGAACGACGACGCCGCCGGGCTGGAACGCTTTTCGCTGACGGTGGTGGAGGCCGTGGGTTCCCACGCTGCCGCGGTGAAGCCGCAAGTGGCACTGTACGAGCGGCACGGCTCTGCCGGCATGGCAGTGCTGGAGCGCACCCTGGCCGCATCCTCGGATGCGGGTGTCCTGAGCATCGCTGACGCCAAGCGTGGTGATATTGGCTCCACGATGGCTGCCTACGCCGATGCCTGGCTGCGGGACGGGTCATCGCTGGCCGCGGACTCTGTGACCTTGAGCCCATACCTGGGCTTTGAGTCGCTGCGTCCGGCGCTGGATCTCGCCGCCCAATACGGCAGGGGAGTGTTTGTGCTCGCGTTAACATCCAACCCTGAGGGCAAGTCCGTCCAGCATGTTGGCGGCGCTGATTCCGTTGCCCGGCGCATTGTGGCCGAGGCCGCCGCGGAGAACGCGCGCTATGACGGGGTACTGGGTTCGATTGGCCTGGTGGTGGGTGCCACCATTGGTTCGGCGTTGGAGGAGCTCGACATCGACCTCGGTCCGGTCCGTGGTGCCATCCTGGCCCCGGGACTCGGTGCCCAGGGCGCTACCCCCGCCGATCTCCGTGCCACTTTTGGGGCCGCGTATCCGACTGTCCTCGCGACATCGAGCCGGGGAATCCTGGCCGCTGGACCCTCGGTTACGGCCTTGCGGGCTGCTACCGAGCAGACCAGGGATGGGCTCCGTTCCGAGTAAGTTGCCTGGCTGCATTGCGCAACCGGGCCCCTGCCGGTAGGTTCAGGATCAGTCCGCGTGATCTGGATCACAATCTCGATCTGACAGGGGTTTGGCAGTGGGCCTTAAAGAGCTGACACCGCAGGAACGTTCCGATGCCCTTGAAAAGGCTGCCAAGGCACGCGCCGTGCGTGCGGCAGCCAAGGAAAGGCTCAAGCGCGGTGAGCTGAGCATTGCCGAGCTGATCTCGTCGGGCACCACCGATGAGGCGATAGCCCGCATGCGGGTCGTGGAATTGCTGGAGGCCCTGCCGGGTATTGGACCCGTCAGGGCCGCCGGGATCATGGCGGAGATTGGAATCGCCGGATCCCGGCGGATCAGGGGGCTGGGAATTCACCAGGCCCGGGCGCTGGTAGATTTTATGGATACCCAGCAAAGCGTTTGACGCATCTCCCCGAAGGAATCCGTGAGCAAGAATCCTGGACTGACTGTCCTTGCAGGCCCCACTGCCGTTGGCAAGGGAACCGTTTCAACCTACATCAGGGACAACTATCCGGAGGTCTGGCTCTCAGTCTCGGCAACTACCCGGGCCGCCCGTCCGGGAGAGCAGGACGGCGTCCACTACTTCTTCAAGACCGCTGAAGAATTTGATGACCTGGTTGCAGCGGGTGAACTTCTCGAATGGGCTGTTGTCCACGGACACAACCGGTACGGAACCCTCCGCAGCACGGTGAATGCAGCGATTGCCGAAGGGAAGTCGGTGTTGCTCGAGATCGACCTGCAGGGTGCCCGGCAGGTGAAAGAGGCAGTCCCTGACGCCAATTTCGTGTTCCTGGCCCCGCCGAGCTGGGATGAAATGGTGCGTCGGCTGGTGGGCCGGGGCACCGAAACCCCCGAGGAACAGCAGCGCAGGCTGGAAACCGCTAAACTGGAACTTGCTGCTGAACCGGAGTTTGACCACACCGTCATCAATGACGACGTTCGCCGGGCAGCGGACGAGCTTGTTTCACTCATGGGGCTTACCCCGCACGGGCGCTAAAGCGCCTGCATTTGTTGGCCCGCTAGAATTTGGAGAATTCGTGTCCACGAACCTTGAAGGCATCATCAACCCGCCGATCGATTCGCTGCTTGAGGCTGCCGATTCCAAGTACGGCCTGGTGATCTTCGGCGCCAAGCGTGCCCGCCAGATCAACGCGTACTACGCCCAGCTGCACGAGGGTCTCTTCGAGTACGTTGGCCCGCTGGTCGACACCAAGCTGAACGAAAAGTCGCTGTCGATCGCCCTGCGCGAGATCAACGAAGGCCTCCTGGTCTCCACGCCGATCGAGCCCGCAGAATAAAACAGGCTGCCTGTTGACGGAGGTCACGTGCGCATAGTCCTCGGAGTCGGGGGAGGGATCGCAGCCTACAAGGTTGCATCGCTCCTCCGGCTTTTTACTGAAGCCGGTCACAAGGTGACAGTCATTCCCACCGAAGCGGCGACCCGCTTTGTTGGTGTGGCTACATGGGAGGCCCTCTCGGGCAATCCGGTGAGCAACAGCGTCTTTGACGACGTGGAGAAGGTCAACCACGTCCGGCTGGGGCATGAGGCGGACCTGATTGTCGTTGCTCCGGCCACCGCCGACCTCCTGGCCAAGGCAGCTACCGGACAGGCGGGGGACCTCCTGACCAACACGCTTCTCATGGCCCACGGCCCTGTCCTCTTTGCTCCGGCCATGCACACGGAAATGTGGCAACACGCCGCAACCCAGGCCAACGTGGAGACGCTGCGCAGCCGCGGCGTCACAGTCCTTGAGCCTGCCTCCGGGCGCCTCACCGGTGCAGACTCGGGTCCGGGCCGCCTGCCGGAACCTGAAGCGATCTTCGCAGCTGCCATGGCGCTGGCCGGCGCGGAATCCCCTGTAGTTCAAGGCAGCCACCCCGGCGTCCTTGCCGGACGCGTCGTGACCATCTCCGCCGGCGGAACCAGGGAAGCCTTGGATCCGGTGCGCTTCCTGGGCAACCGCTCATCGGGAAAGCAAGGCGCGGCCCTGGCCGCTGCCGCGCTGTCCGCCGGAGCCACTGTCCGTTTCCTTGCGGCCCATATGGACGTCGAGCCGCCGGCCGGCGTCGAGCTTGTCCGCGTTGAGTCTGCTTTGGAGTTGCGGGAAGCGGCGCTGAAAGCGGCGGCCGATTCCGACGTCGTGATTATGGCGGCGGCTGTGGCGGACTTCCGTCCGGCGGAAGTTTCAGACACCAAGATCAAGAAGGTCGACGGCGAGGACGCACCGTTGGTGCACCTGGTCCGGAACCCGGATATCCTGCACGAGCTCGTTGAACGGCGGAACGCCGAAGGTGGCAAGCAACTGATCGTGGGCTTCGCGGCCGAAACGGGCGATGCCCAGGGAGACGTCCTGGAGCACGCGACAGCCAAGCTCAAGCGCAAGGGCTGCGACCTCCTGGTAGTCAACCATGTTGGCATCGGTCGTGTGTTTGGCCAGGACGACAACTCCGTCGTCATCCTTTCAGGCCACGGGGCAGAACCGGAGTCCGCCGCAGGCTCCAAGGCCGACGTTGCGGCCGCCGTGATCGACCGGGTGGGCGCCGAGCTTGCGCGGGTTTTTCCCGCTGTGTAACCGAACCCACACCCGAATTCTTAGCAAAGGGACACACGGAAGTTTCCGCTGTCCCGCAACCCAGTAAGGTGGACGAGTGACTTTACCGCTGCACCATGAACACCATGGCACCCCGTCCAAGCTCCGGCTCTTCACCTCAGAGTCGGTCACCGAAGGGCACCCGGACAAGATCTGCGACCAGATCAGCGACTCCATTCTTGACGCGTTGCTGGCCGCGGATCCTGAATCCCGCGTTGCCGTGGAGACCATGGCCACCACTGGCCTGGTCCACGTGGCCGGTGAGGTCACCACTGACGCTTACGTCGAGATCCCGCAGATTGTCCGCGAAACCATTCTCGGTATCGGATACGACTCCTCCGCCAACGGCTTCGATGGCGCCCGCTGCGGTGTTTCCGTCTCCATCGGCCAACAGTCCAACGACATCGCCGGTGGCGTCTTCAACTCCCTTGAGGCCCGCGAAGGCCGCCAGGAAGACGATTACGACCTCCAGGGCGCCGGCGACCAAGGCATCATGTTTGGCTACGCCAGCGATGAGACCGCCTCATACATGCCTACTCCCATCTGGCTGGCCCACCGCCTCTCGGAACGCCTCACCGAAGTCCGCAAGAACGGCGAGCTCGCGTACCTCCGCCCCGACGGCAAGACCCAGGTCACGGTAGGTTACGACGGCGACCGGCCCGTTTCTGTGGAAACAGTGGTCATCTCCAGCCAGCATGCCGAGGAAGCGAGCCTGGAGCAGCTCCGTGCGGATCTCGCCAGCTACGTGATCGACCCCGTGTTGTCCGCGTCCAACCTGGATATCGCGCACACTGCCAACATCCTGAACCCCGCCGGTGCCTTCGTGATCGGCGGCCCGGTGGGAGACGCCGGCCTTACCGGCCGCAAAATCATCGTTGACACGTACGGCGGATTCTCCCGGCACGGCGGTGGAGCGTTCTCCGGCAAGGATCCGTCGAAGGTGGACCGTTCGGCTGCGTACGCCATGCGGTGGGTCGCCAAGAACGTTGTCGCCGCCGGACTGGCCAAGCGTGCCGAGATCCAGATCGCCTACGCCATCGGCCAGGCCCGACCCGTTGGAACGTACGTGGAAACCTTTGGCACGGAAACCGTTGATCCGGCCCGTATCAGCGAGGCCATCACGGAACTCTTCGACCTGCGTCCCCGGGCCATCATTGACGCCCTTGACCTGAAGCGCCCCATTTACGCCAAGACGGCGGCGCACGGCCACTTCGGCCGCGACGACGCCGACTTCACGTGGGAGCGCCTGGACCGGGTTGATGACCTGAAGGAATACTTCAACGCCTGATCCTTTTGCTTTGCGCGGCCTGGGCCACCGGTTACAACTTTGTCGGTGCCCCATGGTTTGCTGAAGCCAGAGAGATGCCCGCAGCGGGTCAATCCCGCTGCGGGCATTCTGCGTTGACGATATTCCTGGATGTCCAATGGTGAGGTGGAGGTGAAGTGCGTGGCAGGATTCGAAGCCCAGCCGTCGTTGCTGCAGCCTTCACTGCTGCAAGGTTTTCCAGAGCGGGCAGCTGTCAACGGGCCACCCCTCGCCGCGGAGAACCCCGTGGCGCGGGTAGTGCTTGAATCTTCGTTGCCACATTTGGACAGGCCATTCGACTACATCGTGCCCGCGGAACTCGCTGACGTGGCTGTTCCCGGCGTTCGCGTCAAGGTCAAGTTCAATGGCCAGGAGCTGAACGGCTACATCGTAGAACGCCGCGCGGATTCGGAGGGTTCCCATTCGCTGGCCACCCTCCACAAAGTCGTCTCCCCGGTGGCCGTCCTGACTCCTGCCATCGCGGAGCTGGCCGGCAATGTCGCTTCCCGGTATGCAGGTACGCTCAGCGACGTCCTCCGGACTGCTGTCCCGCCCAGGGTCGCCAAGGTGGAGAAAGAATTGCTCGCCGGCGAGCTGGTTGCTGCCGGTACCCCTGAGCTGGCTTCCGGCCCGGCCGATGGCTGGAAGGGATACACCAACGGTGCAGCGTACGTGCAGCACTTGGCCAGTGGCGGTACACCCAAGGCTGTCCTGACCGCCTTGCAGGGATTCGGTCCCAACGGATGGCCGGCGCTTGTCGCTTCCGCGGTCGCGGCTGTCCGCTCCTCGGGCCGGGGCGCCGTGGTGGTCGTACCCGACTACCGGGACCTGGAACGGGTTGAAGCGGCGCTGGAGAATGTCTTGCCTCAGTCGGACGTCGCCCGGCTCACCGCGGACGACGGCCAGACGCCCCGCTACCGGAACTTCCTTCGGCTGCTGACTGGTTCGGCGGGAGTGGCAATAGGCACGCGTTCAGCCGCATACGCCCCTGTGCAGAATCTGGGCCTTGTGGTGTGCTGGGACGACGGCGATGACCTGCACATCGAACAACGGACACCCTACGCACATACCCGGGAGGTCCTGCTGCTGCGTGCCGAACAGGAGGCTGCCGCCTGCCTCCTGGCATCGCACAGCCGCAGTACTGAACTCCAACGCCTCGTCGAGATGCAGTGGGCGGTACCCATTGAGGCACCACGATCCGTGGTCCGTTCGACGGTTCCCCGGGTGCTCAACACGGCGGACAGTTTTGAGCAGGAACGGGATCCCCTGGCACGCATTGCCCGCCTGCCCGGGGCCGCGTGGCGCGCAACCAAGGAAGGCCTGGAACGGGGTCCGGTCCTGGTACAGGTTGCCAGGGCCGGCTATGCACCGTCGTTGGTGTGCGAGACGTGCCGTGAACTTGCCCGCTGCAACGCCTGCCAAGGGCCGTTGGCGGTATCCAGCGGATCGGCCATTCCTGCGTGCCGCTGGTGCTCGACGCCGGCACCTCAGTGGCGCTGTAGCCATTGCAGCGGAACCCGGCTCCGGCGTGGCGCTGTGGGTGTGATGCGGACGGCGGAGGAACTCGGGCGGGCCTTCCCGGGCAAGGCGGTGGTGACTTCCTCGGGTGAGCACATCAAAGCGACGGTGCCTGATGCTCCCGCCTTGGTAGTGGCAACTGTCGGGGCTGAGCCGGTGGCTGCCCACGGCTACGCTGCGGCCTTGCTGCTGGACGGAAACTCGTTGCTCCGGCGCGAGAACCTCCGGGCAGGCGAGGACACTGTCAGGCGCTGGTTCAACGCTGCTGCGCTCGTCAAGCCCGCAAGCCAGGGCGGACTCGTGGTGATCACGGCGGACGATACCGCCGCAACCGGTGCGTTGCTGCGTTGGGACGGCCCGGGATACGCCTCGCGCGAGCTGGCACTACGGAAGGAACTGCAGTTGCCCCCGGCGGTACGGGTCGCCTCCATCACCGGCGGGAGGGCCGACGTCGGACACTTCTCACAAGCTTTCGAGGCGAGTGCGGCGCTGCCGTCGGGCAGCAGGCTACGCAGCGCCGGGCCGGCGCCCCTTCAGTCGCCCACAGGAACCGCGCAGTCACCAGCGGATGATGCCGATGTCAGGACGCTTTACTTCATTCCCTACGCGGACGCAGCCGCGGCCACCCGTGCCATGCGCGCCGTGAAGGCCGCCAGCGCCGCCAAGCGCACGTCCGGGCCTGTGCAAGTCCGTCTGGACGGCGTGGACGTACTCTAGCCGACGCGTCAGCCTCTGCGTTTCCGCAGGGCCATTACTTCCTCGGCTGCTGCAAGGAGTTGCCGTGCCGACTCGTCCCAGTTGAATTCTGCCGCACGCTCCACTGACCGCACGGAGCGCTCCTGCCAGAGGGAATCCTCAGCCAAGGCCGTGACGGCGGCTGCGAATTCAGATGCAGAATCCGGGTTCACGTAGCTCACGGCATCGCCGCCTACTTCACGGAAAATCGGGATGTCGCTTGCGATCACGGGTGTTCCCAGCGCCATCGCCTCCACCAGCGGCAAGCCATAGCCCTCTGCACGGGAAAGGCTGATAAGCGCGGTGGCCCGGACAAGGAGTTCGTCGTATTGGGCGTCCGTGACGCCGTTGTGGAACTCTACCTTGGCTCCTTGCGGAACCATCGCTTCCAGTTCCGCTTTGCGTTCCGGAGTGATCCGGCTGAGCAGGTGGAGGGTGAAGTCCGGCAGCCCGGCCATGCCCCGGATCATCGTTTCCACGTTCTTGTACGGCATGAACGACCCCATGTACAGCAGCGTCTTGTCAGCGCGCGCAGCAGGATCGCGGGGTGTCTGGCCGGGCTGGGGGGCGTTGCCCACGATGCGCACCGGCCGTTGCGTCAGTGCGTACTTGGCCATGAGGGCGCGGGTCGTCTGGCTGATGGTGGCCACAACATCGGCACGGTTCAGGAGGAAACGCTGCGGCCAAAATGCCTTGTGGTAGAGCCGCCACAGCAAGCGGACGGGAGCCGGGAGGAAACCGGGGGGCGTGGGGTGCTCGTAGTAGATGAGGTCATGCAATGTCAGGACCAAGCCATACCGCCGCCCCAAGGTACCCATGGTTTGCATGGGGCAGACTACGACGTCTGCGCCCAGCGGGTTGACTTTGCGGGCAACAAACAGCTCCAGTGGGGAGAGGGGGCTGTTGATCAGCACGTAGGGAACATCCGGCAGCAGGGCGAGCTGGCGCTTGTCGCTGATCAGCATGGTCACATCCGCGATCTTGGATGTAGCTGCTATGAGGCTGGAACCGTAGCGGCTGATGCCATCGTGGTGGTCCGTTCGGGTAAAGCGGGCGTCGATGACGATTTTCACGCGGGATGTTCCTCCAGGAAGGTGCGGATGGCTGCTGCGGCCGGGGCCGGCGTCTCGTAATGGATGAGGTGCCCGACGCCGGGAATCACTTCCAGGGTTCCGTCGGGCAGGCGCTTCATCAGTTTGTGCTGGTTGGGAAGGGCGGCGATCTCATCTTTTTCGCCGGCGAT
The DNA here is from genome assembly GCF_040137855.1 of Paenarthrobacter sp. CAP02. Lineage (NCBI taxonomy): Bacteria > Bacillati > Actinomycetota > Actinomycetes > Micrococcales > Micrococcaceae > Paenarthrobacter > Paenarthrobacter sp. CAP02. The sequence goes on from NZ_JBEEII010000003.1 coordinate 173,162, forward strand.
GAGGAGAACCGGGAGGGCCAGCCGTTCGGCGACCTCTGCTACGTTGCCTGAGACCGAGGCCTTGAAGGATTCGAGCAGGCTGTTCCGGTCGGCGAAGGCACTGAAATAGGCATCATGCTGTGCGTGGATGAACCGGCGCAGGTTCTTGTCCTTGGTTTTGGCCATGGTGATGCTCATAATGCGTACGATCGCCCGGTTGCGGAGTACGGCCAGCCCCAGGGGGCGGGGGAGCCTTGCCGAGAGTTGGTAGTACAACACAGCCAGTTTGGTCATGATGCCTTTGGGGCCTTCGAGTGCCGGCGCGGCAATGGGGTTGACCAGAATCAGGGGATAGATGGATCCCGGGTGCGCTGCTGCGAAGTGGCTGGCCACGATGGAACCGAAGGAGTGCCCCAGCAGTACTGTCTTGGGGCCGAGGCCGATCGCTGCCATGAAGCTGGAGATGAACCGGCCGTAGCGTTCCACGCTGTGCTCGTCGCCAACGAAGGGTTCCGAGCTGCCGAAGGCCGGAAGGTCCGGCATGATGATGCGCATTTCGGGGAGCTGGTCGGCGACGCGAAGCAACCCGTGGTGGTCGCCCCGGAAACCGTGGATGACCAGGATGGTGCGGGTTGCAGCGGTGACGGACACGGGCTCATAGGTCCAATACGCGATATTGCTGCCGTCCACATCGACATCCGAGGCGTGTGTCCGCCCGGGCAAGGACGCGCTGAAGAACTTGTCGGGGGCCTGGGCACCGTCAGGCGATTGCGAGGTGTCCACTTTTTCCATACGGATAGTCCTAGTTCACGTTGTCCGGGTGCGAACCCGTCCGGTGGTGCCGCTCGAGTTCTGCCATGCGTTCAATGTCGGCGGTGTCCAGTTCAAAGTCGAAGACGGCAATGTTCTCCTTGATCCGGCCGGGAGAACTTGCCTTCGGGATGACCAGGTTTCCCAGCTGGAGGTGCCAGCGGAGAATGATCTGTGCCGGGGTCCGGTGATATTTTTCCGCCAGGGAAACAATGGCGGGGTCGGCCAGGACCTGCCCGCGACCCAGTGGGCTCCAGGCCTCCGTGGCGATCCCCAGTTGTTCATGCAGGGTCCTGAGCCTGGTCTGCTGCAGCCACGGGTGCAGCTCGATCTGGTTGACCGCCGGAACAACCTCTGCCTTGTCCATAAGATCTTCAAGGTGTCCGGGTTGGAAGTTGGATACGCCAATGGCCCTGACTTTGCCTTCGCGGTACAGGGTTTCCATCGCTTTGTAGGTCTCGGTAAACAACCCCCGGCCGGCACAGGGCCAATGGATCAGGTAGAGGTCCACATAGTCCAGCCCCAGATTGGAGATGGAGGTGTCGAAAGCCCGGAGTGTCGAGTCGTAGCCTTGGTCATCGTTCCAGACCTTCGTTGTTACGAACAGGTCTTCGCGGGAGAGGCCATGTATGGCTTCTCCGGAACCGCCAGTGGCACTGCGGGCTGCAGCGGCATCGCCGATGGCTGCCCCGATTCCGCGGCCAACGCCTACCTCGTTGCCGTACATCGCGGCAGTGTCGAAGCGCCTGTACCCTTCCCCGAGTGCCGTGGCAACCAAGGTGTCAGCGTCATGGGGCGGGACCTTATAGAGTCCGAATCCCAGGCGTTCCATCTGTACGCCGTTGTTAAGTGCCAGCCGGCCCGATGTCAGCTTGGAGGAGGATCTCATAGCAACGACTCTACCCATCCGGAAGCAATTTCTTCAGGCATGGCCGTTGAAACTCACCAGGCGCCGGGCGGAGGCTTCGTCCAGGATCAGGTCGGTGGCCAGTCCTGCCGCCAGGGCACCCTGGAGCCCGTTGATCTTGGAGGCGCCGGACACGACGCAAATCCGGCGCCTGACCTGACGCAGCTGCTCGTGGCCCGGCCCCGTGGAACGTTCGTTCAAGGTGATGCCGTCGGAGGAACCGTCGCTCCGGAAAAACACTGTAGCGACGTCACCCACAACGTCATCGGCAGCCAGCATGCTGAGGTCGTGTTCATCGAGGTATCCGCCGGCGTAGACGTGGCTGGGGTAATCGGAATCGACAGAGCCGACGCCGAAGATCGCAATGCTCATCCGTGCCTGCAAATCGAGGATGCGTTGAACGCTGCGTTCATTCCACATAGCTGTCTTGGTGGAGGCGTGATCAAAGAAGGCGGGCACCGGGAACTGCTCCACCCGTGCTCCGTAGGCGCTGCCGAAGCGACGCATGATGTCGCTGGCGTACGTGATGCCCGTGGTTTGCATGTTTCCGGCCCCATTAAGTTGGACCACGATGCTGTCGTGGGTCACCTTGCGGGTCAGGTGGCGGCTGACTGCACTGAGGGTCGCACCCCAGGCCACCCCGATGATGGCGTTCGAATCCACCAGGGGGCCGATGGTTCGCGCTGCCTGCATGGCTACACGGTCCAACGTCTCGGCTTCATTGAGGGTGTCCAGCACCGGCACGACGTGAACGTCCACTCCGTATTGGTTCCTGATCTGGCTTTCCAGCTCCGGGCCCGTGTCGAACGGGCTGCGGATCTGTACCTGCACGAGGCCCGTTTCCCGCGCAGAGGAGAGCAGTCGTGACACCGTGGATCGTGAGGTCCGCAGCTCGCGGGCAATCGCATCCATGGTCAGGTCCTGCAGGTAATACATCTGTGCAGCCCGGAGCGCATCCGAGTGACGTGATCGTGCCATCTCATTTCCTTACTGCACGTTTGTGCAAATAGCTTGACTCCATTTTCCACCTTCGCAAGATTAGTGGTGAACGGTGCAGCAGCGAGTGGCGCGGCGCACGAACCAAGCCCAAGGGAGCAGTTTTGGGACACAACAGGATTTCCGGTACCTCACAGCACGCACAGCAGCGCGACTCCGTCGTCGCACTGCAGGAGCGGCCCTCGGCGAAGGTACTCATCATCGGCGGTGGCATCAACGGCGTGGGTACGTTCCGTGACCTCGCCCTGCAGGGCGTCGATGTGGCACTTGTTGAACGTGGCGACTACTGCCAGGGTGCCAGCGGTGCCTCGTCCCACATGATCCACGGTGGCATCCGTTACCTCGAAAACGGCGAGTTCCGCCTTGTCCAGGAATCGGTCGTGGAGCGAAACCGGCTCCTGCGGATCGCGCCGCACTACGTCAAACCGCTGCAGACAACCATCCCGATCTTCAGCACCTTCTCCGGAATCCTCTCCGCCCCCATGCGCTTCCTGACCCACAAGCAGGGCAAGCCGAAGGAACGTGGTGCGTTCCTCATCAAGGTGGGCCTGAGCATGTACGACTTCTTCTCCCGCGACGGTGGAAGTGTTCCGCGGCACCAGTTCCGGGGCCGCACCAAGGCCCTCGCCGAACTTCCGAAGCTGCACTCCGGCATCAAATACGCTGCAACATACTTCGACGCATCCGTGCACAACCCCGAACGCCTGACCCTGGACGTCCTCCAGGATGGCGAAAAGGCAGGCCGTGGAGGCGGACTCCCCGGCGGAAGCGCCCGCGCCAGCAACTACGTCTCGCTCGTTTCCATGGGCACGGACGGAGTGCGGCTCCGCGACGAACTGACCGGCAAGGAGTTCGACTTCCAGGCCGACGTCATCGTCAACACCACGGGCGCATGGGTGGACCTCACCAACCAGGCCATGGGTGCCGTCAGCAAATTCATGGGCGGCACCAAGGGATCCCACATTGTCCTGGACCACCCCGAACTGCTCGCCGCCTGCAATGGCAGGGAGATCTTCTTTGAACACACCGATGGCCGCATCGTCCTGATCTACCCCATGGGAGACCGTGTGCTGGTCGGAACCACGGACGTGGATGCGGACATGTCAGAAGACGCCGTGTGCACCGAAGAAGAAATCGACTACTTCTTCGACCTCGTCGGCCACGTGTTCCCCACCATCAAGGTCGAACGCGAACAGATCGTGTACAGCTTCGCCGGCGTCCGTCCGCTGCCCCGCCACGACGCCACGCAGCCCGGCTTCGTCTCCCGCGACTACAGGATCGAACGCAGCGTCCGCACGGGCAGCGACGCTGTGACAACGCCAGGCGGTAAGGCCGCCGTCGTACTTAGCCTGGTCGGCGGAAAGTGGACCACATTCCGCGCCCTCGCAGAGCACATGACCAATGACGTCCTTCGCGAACTGGGCATGGAACGCAAAGTCTCGACGGCGAAACTCGCCATCGGTGGCGGTGCCGGCTTCCCCGCCACCGAGCAGGGTGAACAGGAATGGATCAAGAAGCACATGGGGCCGGGCCTGGACGCTGACCGGGTCGCTGTCCTGCTGACCCGTTACGGAACACGGGCCGACGCCGTCATCGATTACCTGAATGCCGGACACGACGCACCGTTGCGGTCCACCCGCGAACTGAGTGTCCGCGAGTTGGCTTTCATGGCAGAGCACGAGCAGATCGGGCACCTGGTGGACGTCCTGATCCGCCGGACATCCCTTGCGTTCCGCGGCCTGGTAACTGGGGAGCTGCTTAACGAGATCGCTGCTGCGCTTGCTGAGCCACTTGGTTGGGACGCCGCCGCCCGTGAAGCGGAAATCCGCCACGCCCAGGAAGTCCTGCAGCGGTTCCACAAGGTTGACGTGCACAGCTTGGTGGCCTGAAACCACCATCGGGGCGGTTCCGGAAACCGGAACCGCCCCACACAGCCCCCTCACCCGCGAGGAGGCTGACAACAGAAAAATGAGGAGTCAAAGATGTCTCTTGGAATTGTTTTCCTTTCCGAAGTATTCGGAACCATGATGCTGACCCTGCTGGGTTGCGGTGTCGTGGCAAACGTTGCGCTCAAAGGCACCAAGGGCAACAACGGTGGATTCTTAATGGTGACGTGGGGCTGGGGTATTGCGGTCTTCGCGGGCGTTTTCGTGGCCGCAAAGTCCGGTGCGCACCTGAACCCGGCCGTCACCCTGGGCCTGCTGGTCAAAGGCAGCAAAGAGTACGCCCCGGATGTGGCAGTGACCTTCGGGTCGACCCTGACGTACTTCGGTGGCGAACTGCTGGGCGCCTTCCTGGGTGCCGTTGTCTGCTGGCTCGCTTACAAGCAGCACTTCGATGATGAGCCCCTGGCAGCGAACAAGCTGGGAACCTTCTCCACCGGCCCGGCCATCCGCTCCACCCCGTGGAACCTCATCACCGAAATCATTGGCACGTTCGTCCTGGTCTTCGTCATCCTGACCTTCGGCGGCACACCTTCCGGCCTCGGCCCGCTGGCCGTAGCACTGCTTGTTGTTGGTATCGGTGTATCCCTGGGTGGTCCCACCGGTTACGCCATCAACCCTGCACGTGACCTTGGCCCCCGCATCGCACACGCCGTCCTGCCCATCAGGGGCAAGGGCTCGAGCGACTGGGCCTACTCCTGGATTCCCGTCGTCGGACCGCTGGTCGGTGGCGCACTTGCCGGACTCGTGGCCCTCTGGGTCCCGGACATCATGCCCGCCATTGCCGGCTAAAACGCTTTCGATCGACGCACACTCCGCACACCCTCACAACGCCACTGAGTAACCAACAACAGACAAGGACGTCACCATGAACCAATACGTCATCGCCATTGACCAGGGCACCACCAGCTCCCGGGCCATCGTGTTCGACCACTCGGGAAACATCGTGTCCACCGGCCAGATGGAGCACGAGCAGATCTTCCCGCAGGCCGGCTGGGTGGAGCACAACGCCGCCGAGATCTGGAACAACACCCGCGAGGTCATCGGCTCCGCGCTGTCCAAGGCGAACCTGACACGGCACGATATCGCCGCCGTCGGCATTACCAACCAGCGCGAAACCGCAGTGGTCTGGGACAAGAACACCGGCGAGCCGGTCTACAACGCCATCGTCTGGCAGGACACGCGTACCCAGTCCATCGTCGACGAACTCGGCAAGGACGGGGGACCGGAGCGCTTCAAGCAGAAGGTCGGCCTGCCATTGGCCACCTACTTCTCCGGCACCAAGATCAAATGGATCCTGGACAACGTCGACGGTGCCCGTGAACGTGCCGAAGCGGGAGACCTCCTCTTCGGCAACACCGACGCGTGGGTTCTGTGGAACCTCACCGGAGGCGTCGACGGTGGTGTTCACGTCACCGACGTCACCAACGCTTCACGCACCATGTTCATGGACCTCGAAACACTGCAGTGGGACCAGGAAATCCTGGACATCTTCGGTGTGCCGGCATCCATGATGCCCACCATTAAGTCCTCCTCCGAGGTCTATGGGCACGTCCACACCTCGCAGCTGCTGCGCGAAACCCCGGTTGCGGGCATCCTCGGCGACCAGCAGGCGGCAACCTTCGGCCAGGCGGCCTTCCAAGCCGGCGAAGCGAAAAACACCTACGGCACCGGTTGCTTCCTGATCTTCAACACCGGCGAGGAAATCGTCCACTCCAAGAACGGCCTGCTCACCACCCTCGGCTACAAGCTGGGCGACAACAAGCCGCACTACGCACTGGAAGGCTCCATCGCCGTCACGGGTTCCTTGATCCAGTGGCTCCGCGACAACCTGGGCATGATCAGTTCAGCCCCGGAGGTCGAGGAACTCGCCGCTGCAGTGGAAGACAACGGTGGCGTATACATCGTCCCCGCGTTCTCCGGCCTTTTTGCACCCTACTGGCGGGCAGACGCCCGCGGTGCGATCGTAGGCCTGACGCGTTTCGCCAACAAGGGCCACATCGCCCGCGCAGCCCTGGAAGCCACAGCCTTCCAGACCCGCGAAGTGCTCGACGCCGTCAACGCCGACTCGGGCGTGCCGCTCACGGAGTTGAAGGTCGACGGCGGCATGGTCGCCAACGATGCCCTCATGCAGTTCCAGGCAGACATCCTCGGCGTCCCGGTAGTCCGTCCGAAGGTCGTGGAAACCACGGCCCTCGGTGCCGCGTACGCGGCAGGCCTCGCAGTCGGTTTCTGGAACGACCTCGGCGAGCTCAGTGCAAACTGGGGCGAAGACAAGCGGTGGGAGCCGCAGCTGCCCGCCGAAGAGCAGGAGCGCCAGTTGCGGCTCTGGAAGAAGGCAGTGACCAAGTCCATGGATTGGGTCGACGAGGACGTTAAGTAGCCTTCTCCTGACAGAGGTTCCGGGGACTCCCGCCCGCCCGCTTCGCGGTGCCCACCACACCATGGCGGGGAGTCCCCGGAACCTCTTTTGGCGTCCGGCCCCCTTACACCCAGCCCATGGGTTTGGTGGGGTAAGGTATTGGTATGCGTGAGATCCTTCTGCTTAGCTAGCCGCCCGGCTTTACCAGCCGTGCGGCCGCCCCTCCATTGTTGAGGGGCTTTTGTGTGTCCGGGGCTATCCGGGACCGCAGCAGGAGGCAAAACCGCCATCGAGAACAGAAGAGGGCAGCAGTGAGCGTTCAGCCGGAGACAGAGACCGGAACAGCACAGACAGCCGCAGCCGAGGTGCCTGAAGAAGGCGTCTACAGCTTCGCTGCGATGGAAGCCAAATGGCCGCAGGTCTGGGAAGACCTCAAGGTCTTCACGCCTGTCGACGACGGCTCGCGGGAACGCCGCTACGTGCTGGATATGTTCCCCTACCCGTCCGGCGACCTACACATGGGCCACGCCGAAGCATTCGCCATGGGTGACGTCGTAGCACGTTACCTGCGCCAGAAGGGCTTCGACGTCCTGCACCCCATCGGGTGGGATTCCTTTGGCCTGCCCGCCGAAAACGCTGCCATCAAGCGCAACGCGCACCCCAGCGAGTGGACCTACGCGAACATCGACACGCAGGCTGCGTCCTTCAAGCGTTATGCCATCTCGGCCGACTGGTCGCGCCGCCTCCACACCTCCGATCCCGAGTACTACCGCTGGACGCAGTGGCTGTTCAAGCGGTTCTATGAGCGTGGCCTGGCCTACCGCAAGGACTCGCCCGTCAACTGGTGCCCGAAGGACCTCACCGTCCTGGCCAACGAACAGGTCGTCAACGGTGCCTGCGAACGCTGCGGCACGCCGGTCACCAAGAAGTCCCTGAACCAGTGGTACTTCAAGATCACCGATTACGCAGACCGCCTGCTGCAGGACATGGACCAATTGCAGGGACATTGGCCCGAGCGTGTCCTGGCCATGCAGCGCAACTGGATCGGCCGTTCAGAAGGCGCGCACGTCCGGTTCGTCATCGAGGCCACTGCAGACCGCGCCGAACGTGAAGTCACCGTTTTCACCACTCGTCCGGACACCCTCTACGGTGCGACGTTCTTCGTCGTTGCCGCTGACGCGCACCTGGCACTGGACCTGGTGACGCCGGAACAGCACGACGAACTCATGGCCTACCGCGAGAAGGTCAAGGCGCTGTCGGAAATCGAGCGCCAGTCCACGGAACGGGAGAAGACCGGCGTCTTCACCGGCCGTTACGCCATCAACCCACTCAACGGCGAGAAGCTGCCCGTATGGGCTGCCGACTACGTCCTGGCGGACTACGGCACCGGCGCCATCATGGCCGTCCCTGCGCACGACCAGCGCGACCTCGACTTCGCGAAGGCCTTCGGCCTGCCTGTCCGGGCCGTGCTCGACACCGGTGACGAGGACCCCTCGGAGACCGGAGTTGCAACTGCCGGCGAGGGCACCCTGAAGAACTCCGGCGAGCTCGATGGCCTGTCAAAGTCTGAAGCCATCCCGGCAGCGATCAGCATCCTGGAGAAGCTGGGAACCGGCGAGAAGTTCGTGAACTTCCGCCTGCGTGACTGGCTGCTGAGCCGCCAACGCTTCTGGGGCACGCCCATCCCCATCATCCACTGCGGGGAATGCGGCGAAGTTCCCGTTCCAGATGATCAGCTGCCGGTAAGGCTGCCCGACAACCTGCGCGGTGAGGCACTGTCGCCCAAGGGCACGTCGCCGCTGGCCGCCGCCGTCGAGTGGGTCAACGTCGATTGCCCCAACTGCGGCCGTGCCGCGCAGCGTGACACCGACACCATGGATACCTTCGTCGACTCGTCCTGGTACTTCCTGCGGTTCGTCTCGCCCGACTACACCGAGGGACCGTTCGATCCCGACAAGATCAACGATTGGATGCCGGTAGGCCAGTACGTAGGCGGCGTCGAACACGCCATCCTGCACCTGCTCTACGCGCGTTTCTTCACCAAGGTCATCAAAGACATTGGGCTGATCGAAGCCAACGAGCCATTCTCCGCGCTGCTCAACCAGGGCCAGGTGCTCAACGGCGGCAAGGCCATGAGCAAGTCGCTCGGCAACGGCGTGGACCTGGGCGAACAGCTGGATAAGTTCGGCGTCGACGCCGTCCGCCTCACCATGGTCTTCGCCTCCCCACCGGAAGACGACGTCGACTGGGCGGACGTGTCGCCGTCGGGCTCTGCCAAGTTCCTGGCGCGTGCCTGGCGGCTCGGCCAGGATGTCAGCAGCGAGCCCGGCGTTGACCCGGCCGGCGGTGACCGCGCCCTGCGTACGGTGACGCACAAAACCATCGCCGATGCCGCCGAACTGTTGGACAACAACAAGTTCAACGTGGTCGTGGCCCGCCTCATGGAGCTGGTCAACGCCACCCGCAAGACCATTGACTCCGGTGCCGGCGCTGCCGATCCGGCTGTACGCGAAGCAGTGGAGGCCGTTGCGGTCATCCTGAGCCTCTTCGCTCCGTACACAGCCGAGGACCTCTGGAACACGCTGGGCCACCCGGCATCAGTTGCCAATGCAGGCTGGCCGAAGCACGACGACGCGCTGCTGGTTCAGGACACCGTGACGGCTGTGGTCCAGGTACAGGGCAAGGTACGCGACCGCTTGGACGTTTCTCCGGACATCACCGAAGACGCCCTCCGGGAACTTGCGCTGGCTTCGGAGAACGTCCAGCGTGCCCTGGACGGCCGCGGTATCCGCACCGTGATCGTACGGGCCCCTAAACTGGTGAACATCGTCCCCGCCTAGCAGGGATTGTGCGGCCGCCGGCATTCTGCCGGCGGCCGGCCATCATCTTTGGAGGTCGCGTGCCTGAGCGAGAACCACCCGCTTGGATATGGCTCAAGGAAAGAGTGGCGCGCCTCCGGCAACCCACAGCTCCGGTTCCTGCTCCCGGCGAGCCGCTGACCGCTGTCGTTAAGACTGCTGTCGTCACGGATTCAGCGGCGGCCCTGCCACCGGAATGGGTATCCGCCTTCACCGCCGACGGGCGCCTGGCGGTCGTTCCCATGCCCGTTATGGTGGGGAACGAGATCTACGGTGAGGGCGAAGACGACATCACCCAAACGTTATCGCTGGCTTTGGCGTCAGGGGCATCGGTCAAAACCTCGAGGCCATCGCCCGGACAATTTGAACAGGCCTACCTCCTTGCCCAGCGCCGGGGTTTCGAGGCCGTGGTGTCCATCCACATCTCCTCAGAGCTGTCTGGCACTGCCGATGCAGCCCGGCTGGCTGCGGCCCGGGTCAGCATTCCGGTGGAAGTGGTGGACTCGCGCACGGTTGGCATGGCGCAAGGCATGGGTGTCCAGAGCGCCGTGGTGGCTGCGGCCGACGGTCGCGAGGCAGCTGAAGTGCGCGGTTTCGCGGAGCGGCGCATGGAGCGGACCAAGGTTTACTTCTATGTCCCCAGCTTGGAGCAGCTGCGGCGTGGCGGACGCATTGGGGCGGCAGCGTCGCTGCTTGGAACCGTGCTGGCCATCAAGCCGATTCTGGCGGTCGACGGCGGCAAGATCGTTCCGCTCGAAAAGGTGCGTTCCGCTGTCCGCGCCATAGGCCGCCTCGAGGAAATCGTAGCCGCCGATGTTGCCTCCCGGCCGGCGGGCCAGCAGCGCCTGGCCGTGCACCACTTCGGCAATCAAATAGAGGCCGAAGCCTTGGCCGCACGGTTGAACCAGAAATGCCCGGAGTGCCCGGCACCGCAAATCAGTGCGCTGCCGGCTGTCCTGGCTGCCCACGCGGGCCTGGGCGTGCTGGCTGTCATCGTTGGGGAAAGCAGTACACCCGCGGGTTGAGGACCCGTTTTTTCCACATAAGAAACTTCCCCGGGTTCCGGCCCGGAGTGCTGGCCATAGGCTCGTTCCATGCCACGGTGGAGCCAGGACCCGTCGCCGGATGCCGCAGCGAAGGCCGTCCGGCAGCGTTTCGTGGACCGCGTGGCTACCGGCCCTACGGCGCCTCCGTTGTTGGAGCTTCCAGACGCGGGGAACCAAGACGCAGCAGATCCTGAACCAGTGGCCCCGGCCCGCCTCCGATGGCGGACACCCTGGCGGGTTGCGGCTCTTCTGGCCGTGCTGGTTGTTGGCTTCATCGCGCTTCAATGGTGGATGTCCCCGGCAGCGGCCCCGACATTTGTTCCCCTCAGTCCGTCCAGTGAATCGGGCAGCAGTACGGTACCCACTGCCGCGACAGGCCCTGACGGTGATGCATCCGGGACTGTGCTGGTCCATGTAGCAGGTGCCGTGAAAGCGCCAGGCGTAGTGTCACTGCCCGAAGGCAGCCGCGTCTTTCAAGCCATCGAAGCGGCAGGTGGCGCCTCGCCGAACGCGAACCTCGGCGGCCTGAACCTCGCGGAAGTCCTCAGGGACGGCACCAAGGTCCATGTACCCGCCCTCGGGGAGCCACCTCAGGGGGGACCAGCTGTGGGTACTGGCGGTTCCGGGGCTGCAAGCACAGCTGCGGGTGCCACTGCGGGAGGCGCTGCCAGGATCAACATCAATACCGCCTCCGTGGAAGAACTCGGAACATTGCCACGAGTGGGGCCGGTGATGGCCCAACGCATCGTCGATTGGCGGAAGGAGCACGGTGCTTTCGCCTCCGTGGATGAACTCGACGCAATTGATGGGATCGGGCCCAAACTGATGGAGTCATTGAAGGACCTCGTGGCGGTGGACAGTGGCTGAGGCGGAAACTTCTCCTCGCCGCCTGGATCTGAGGCTTGTGCCCACAGTGCTGGTTTCATGGGCCGCGGCGCTTTGTGGTGGGATATTGGGTGCGGCGGGCTGTGCAGTCCTGGCGTCGGGGCTTCTTGTGGCCGGGGGAGGGTTGCTCCTTGGAGGGCGGCACCACAGGCGCCGGTCCCAACGGACCATGGCAGCTACCTTTGCGCTTGCCTGCGTCGTGGGGGCTGCTGTCGCGGTCCACTGCGCTGTGAGTGCAGCCAAGCAGGAACACGGTCCGCTCGCGCCGGCAGTCGAGTCAGGGGACGGCGTCGTCGCACACTTGGTCATCACGGGCAGCCCCAGCAAGATCCCTGCCCCGGGACAGTCCTCGAGGGACCGGTGGACCGTCGATGCCCGCCTCATCGATGCCACGTACTCCGGCGCCAGGGTGCGGGGTGAGGCCGATGTGATGGTGGTGGGTGACGATCGCTGGCAGAACGTACGTGCGGGAGACCGGGTCAGGACAACCGGCTCCCTCAAGGAAGCGCGAACAGGTCAACCGGAAGCGGGCTTGCTCTCGGCGGCGTCTGCCCCTGTCGCCGTAGGGGCGGATTTCGACGTGCGCGGTGTCGCGGGTGACCTGCGGAAACACTTCGTGGAAGCTACCGCATGGCTACCCCCGGACGCGGCGGGGTTGTTACCTGGAATGGTCACTGGCGACACGAGCGCGCTGCCGGAGAGTCTTGGTGTCGACATGAAAACTACCGGCATGACGCACCTGACAGCCGTGTCCGGAGCCAACTGCAGCCTGGTGTTGGGCGGGTTCGTTCTGTTGGCGAGGTACTTTCGACTGTCCAGGCCCCTTTCTGCGGCAGGTGGTTGCCTTGGGCTCTTCGCGTTTGTGGTGTTGGTGGGACCGGACCCCAGCGTGCTGCGCGCCGCGGTCATGGGGTGCGTTGGGGTGACAGCCTTGGTTGGTGGGTTGAGGGGACGGGCATTGACCTTTCTCTGCATTGCCAGTTCCGTACTCTTGTTCGTTGACCCCTCGCTTGCCGGCAAGGTCGGCTTTCTCCTGTCTGTGCTTGCCACCTTGGGCATTGTTTTACTGGCCAGCCGCATAAGCTCATGGTTTCCACCACAGGTGCCCCGATGGCTGGCAACGGCTGTTGCAGTGCCGTTAGCGGCGCAGTTACTGTGCGGCCCCGTCATTGCTGCGCTGCAGCCTCAGTTCACCCCGTACGCGCTCGTCGCGAACGTGGCGGCCGGCCCGCTGGTGGCTCCCGTGACAATTCTGGGGACCATTGCGGTGCCACTCGCGGCCTTTGTTCCCTGGGTGGCGGTGGCCCCGCTGGCCATCGCTGGGTATTGTGCGGGGGCGGTAGCGGCCTTGGCCAGGTTTTTTGCTGGGTTGCCGGGCGCGGCGTTGCCTTGGGCAGAAGGTCCGGCGGGTGTGGTCGCCATGGCTGTTTTCTCGGTAGTAACGGTCCTGTCGGCATGGATGATGCTTCATCCGACGACTCTGCAGGCTTTTGTCATGGCCCTCCACAGCGAAGTCGTGACGCTGCTGGAAGCAATGGCTTCCCGCAGGGGGAGTGAGGCCAAGCCTCCTACGTCCGGACGTTCATCAGGGCGTTGTGTATTAATTCACCGTCTGATCGTAAGCTGGCCCCGTGGAGCGCAGCGCATGGATGCGGCGACTGCGACGGGGCTGCAGCAGCGTGGCCCCATAAAGCTTTGGTCAGCGATGACCAGGTTGGTCCACTGGATGATCCGCGTCCGAACTCGGGGCCGGTATGGAGGGAACAGTTCCAGCGGACAGTGAGGGACGTGCCGGAGTCGGTCTGGCTGACAGCGATGCCGACTTGGTGGCGCGGGTGCGCTCCGGTGACACGGCTGCATTTGATGTGCTGTACGAGCGGCACCGAGGCATCGCCACATATGTCGCAGCGAACCAGGCCGATAACCGGGCAGATGTGGATGATGTTGTATCCGACGCCTTCGCCTCCGTTTTTCAGTCCCTGACCTCAGGAAAGGGGCCGGATACGTTCTTCCGGGCGTATCTGCTGACCGCCGTCAAACGTATCTCGTTCAAGGCCAACCAGGCAGCGTCCCGCACCCGGCCGACGGACGAGTCATACGTGCTCGATTCCATGCAGCTGCAGCAGGACCCCGTCATGGCGGAGTTCGAGTCCGCAGCGGTCGCCCGGGCGTTCAAGGCGCTTCCTGAGCGATGGCAGGCGGTTCTTTGGTATGTGGATATAGAGGGAATGAAGCCGGCAGCCGCCTCGGTAATGCTGGGGCTGAGCCCCAACGGGGTCTCTTCCCTGGCATTGAGGGCCAGGGAACGGCTACGTCAGGTCTACCTCCAGCAGCATGTCAATTCTTCCGTGGGACAGGACTGCGAGGAGTATTCGTCGCAGCTCGGTGTGTATGCCCGCAATGGACTGCGTCGGCGATCCCAGGACAAGATGCAGGCACATTTGGACGAGTGTGCTCGATGCACAGCGTTGTTGCTGGACCTTAACGACGTCCAATCAGCAATGCGCGCCGTCCTCTTCCCCCTGATGACCGGTGTTGGGTTCACCTCCGCGGTAACGGCTCTTTCAGGTTCTGGAGCGACGGCGGTGGGGCAGGGTTCCCACGCTGCGCCCAGGCAATGGTCTTTGACATGGAAAATCGGCGCGGGTGTGCTCACGGGCTCTGCGGTGGTTTTGGGTGCGGCCGTAGCGCTGGGAGTCACAGGTTCGCCATCGTTGGAAGGACCTGCCGGTGCGACGAGCCCCCTGCCAGGTGTGACTGCAAACCCGGCCAAGCCCACAGCCACGCCGGAAACGATCCCCGCCGTCGTCGAGGACATAGCTGATCCCGGAAAAAAGGATCAGGAAGGGGTTCCGGTTCTTCCAGGGAAGCCCTCTGCGGCCAGTACAAAGGCCGGCAGTTCCAAGGTGCTTCCACTGCTCCCGGACGTGCAGCGGCCACCGGCTGTCCAACCGTCTTCCCCGGCCGCGCCGGGTATTCCCATTCTTCCGTTGCCACCCGCCGTTCCGGGAGCACCTGGTTCCCTGCCTCCGCTGCTTCCAACGCCAGCGCCAACACCCGGTCCGTCCAGCACGCCCCTTCCATCGGTTTCTGTCACCCCGCAGCCGCAACCCGTGGTGAGCGCGACCTTCAGCACCGAAGCAGGCACAACAGCGTCGGATGTCAATGTGACCATTACCTTCGACCTTGGCGGCGCCGCTCCCAGCACAGCGGAAGCCGTCTTCACAGTGTCCGAAGGCTCCGACATGATTCCAGGAAAGCTGGTTGCTCCCGACGGTTGGACGTGCACCAACGCCCCCTCCGCGACCCGGCAGTTCCATTGCGTCAGCACCACAGTTGACCCTGCGGCGCTCCGGTTCGGCCTCGGGGTCACCAGGAAAGGACCTACGGAAACCACGACCCTCAGCTACCAGATCAGTGGTACGGGGATCGGCACCACGAGCTTTTCGAACACCTTCTGAAGAACGTATGAGGGCAATCCGTGCGGCCTGCCCCGGGACGGTGTGAGCATGGGGGCAACCGTCCGAAGCTCCCGCCCGGGCATGGCAGACTTGAATCCTGCAAGGAAACGTCCGGAAGGAACCACCATTGGCTGCTGCCCAAAATAACCGGGCCAAAACCGCCTCGGCCAACAACGTCAGCTGGCGGGAGATCACTCCTGCGGCCGTGGTATTGGTTACGGGTCCCGAGGAGTACTTGGGCATCCGCGCCATGGACCGCATCCGGTCCCTCGTGCGGACGGCTACTCCGGAGGTGGAGTTGAGCCGGCTCAACGCAGGCTCCTATGAGGCCGGCTCGTTGGCAATGACCGTTACCCCGTCACTGTTTGGCGAGGGAAAGCTCATTGAAATCGAGGGCTTGGAGGCCATGAACGACGCCTTCCTCGCCGATGGCCTGGGATACCTGCAGAACCCCGACCAGGATGTCGTGTTGGTCCTCAGGCATGCCGGTGGCGTTCGCGGTAAGAAACTGCTCGACGCCGTTAAGTCGGCTGGGTGGCCAGTGGTAGATTGCCAGCCGCTCAAGAAGGACGCCAACAAGACCGCCTTTGTTGTCTCCGAATTCAAGGCCGGGGGCCGGCGCATCGAAGGCGAGGCTGTCATGGCACTGGTTAATGCTGTGGGCGCCAACCTGTCTGAACTGGCCGCAGCCTGCAGCCAGTTGATCGCCGATGCCACCACCGCCGTTGATGCGGCGACTGTGGAGCGGTACTACGGCGGAAGAGTTGAAGCCACCGCATTCAAGGTTGCGGACGCCGCAATGGCCGGTAATGGTCCCGTGGCACTATCAACGCTCCGTCACGCTCTGGCGACAGGCGTGGATCCGGTTCCTTTGGTGGCGGCACTGGCGGCCAAGTTGCGTACCCTGGCCAAAGTGGCCGGAGCCAACGGCTCCCCGGCCACTATCGCCAGGAACCTGGGCATGCAGCCTTGGCTCGTGGAGCAGGCCCAACGGGATGTCCGACGATGGACGCCGGAGGGTCTCATCCGGTCCATTCAGGTCATCGCGGAAGCGGACGCCCAGGTTAAGGGCCTTTCCCGCGATCCCGTGTACGCGGTGGAACACGCAGTGACGGTTATTGCCACATCGGCCAGCCGACGCTGACCGCGTTAAACCCAAAGGCCGGCACCCATTGGGCGCCGGCCTTGTGATCAGCTCAGTCGAACTGGAAAAACCTTAGAGTGCGTTGACCTTCTTGGAGATCGCCGACTTGCGGTTTGCAGCGTTGTTCTTGTGAATAACGCCCTTGCTGACAGCCTTGTCCAGCTTGCGGCTGGCAGCAACAAGTGCAGTTCCAGCAGCATCCTTGTCAGCAGACTCAACGGCGGTGTTGACGGCGCGGATGGCAGTCTTCAGCTCGGACTTGACTGCGTTGTTGCGCAGGCGAGCCTTCTCGTTGGTGAGGATGCGCTTCTTCTGGGACTTGATATTAGCCACGTATGAACTCTCTTTTTAATGCGGAAATGGTCTAGAGGGTTTTCAGGTTGGCCATCGACTGAGCGGCGTGGGGATGCCTATGGCAGCCAACCATGTGTGGCCGTCGACCTGCACGAACACACAGCTATAAAGAATAGCAGACGGTCCGCCCTGACGGCGACTTTGAAGTCACCGCCTGTCCTGATGCGCGCGGAGTGCCCGGGAGACCTCGTTGAACAGGACCTTGTCCAGCACCGCACCCTCCCGGCGGATGGACGCCGGGTCGAGCCGGATTACGCGGTCCACTTTGACTTCACTGGGTCGCCCTTGCCGGTCCCAGGCTCCGGCGCCGATGTCGACGTAATCGTCAGCGCGGGCGCCGTGGTCGTGGTCTTTGGAAGTCAGCATCAGGCCCAGGAGCCACTTGGCGTCAGCACCTACGAGCAGCACGGGACGGTCTTTCCCCCGGCTGTAGTCCTCTTCATAGGGCACCCATCCCCACACGATCTCGCCCGGGTCCGGTTGCCCATCCGGCTTGGGGGAGTACTTGGGCCGGAGCGGCCCGCTAAAGTCGCCGGGGTAGGGGCCGCCGACGCCGGCAGGCCGGGTTTGCGTTTTTGCTCCACTGGGGCCGGTGGCCGGTTTGGTGTTGCCGCTTCCCCATGCCTTGAGCGATCGCAGGATGAGTTTGCCCAGGGGGCGCAAGTCGATAGCCATGTGACAACGCTACAACCGGGCCGGTACCGGTCTGTGCCGGCAATGTACGGTGAACCGCTGGTTCGTGGGAGACTGGAGGATCAGATGCGCGGCTCATTCCGGCTGGCCTATGCCCAGTTCGCGGAATTGCCGTGTGAGTATCGACAGTAAGGATCCTGCGTGTCTCCCATGGCCCGCACCGCACCGGTGCCCGCCGCAACAGATCCGGCCATCATCCGGAACTTCTGCATCATTGCCCATATCGACCACGGTAAGTCCACCCTGGCCGACCGCATGCTGCAGTACACCGGCGTCGTTCAACAGCGCGACATGAAGGCCCAGTATCTGGACCGTATGGACATCGAACGTGAGCGCGGCATCACCATCAAGTCCCAGGCTGTTCGCATGCCTTGGGAGCTCGATGGCACCAGCTATGCACTGAACATGATCGACACCCCCGGCCACGTGGACTTCACCTACGAGGTCTCCCGGTCCTTGGCCGCCTGTGAAGGCGCGGTTCTCCTGGTCGACGCCGCGCAGGGTATCGAGGCCCAGACCTTGGCCAACCTGTACTTGGCCATGGAAAACAACCTCACCATCATCCCGGTACTGAACAAGATCGACCTTCCGGCAGCGCAGCCGGAGAAGTATGCTGCGGAGCTGGCGAACCTTATTGGTGGCGACCCCGAAGACGTCCTCAAGGTTTCCGGTAAGACCGGCGTGGGCGTCGAGGCGTTGCTGGACAAAATTGTCCGAGACCTCCCCGCGCCCGTGGGTGACCCGGACGCTCCGGCCCGTGCCATGATTTTCGACTCCGTGTATGACACCTACCGTGGCGTGGTCACCTACGTCCGGGTGGTTGACGGCATGCTGCACCCCCGTGAGCGAATCCAGATGATGTCCACCCGGGCCACTCACGAGCTCCTGGAAATCGGTGTGAGTTCCCCGGAACCCACACCGTCCAAGGGTCTCGGCGTGGGTGAAGTGGGGTACCTGATCACCGGTGTGAAGGACGTTCGCCAGTCCAAGGTGGGCGATACTGTCACCAACCTGGCCAAACCTGCATCGGAGTCCTTGAGCGGTTACGCGGACGCAAAACCCATGGTCTTCTCCGGCCTGTATCCGTTGGACGGCACCGACTATCCGGTGCTTCGCGATGCCCTCGAAAAGTTGATGCTCAACGATGCCGCGCTCGTTTACGAACCCGAGACGTCGGCTGCGCTGGGCTTCGGATTCCGCGTAGGCTTCCTCGGATTGCTGCACCTGGAAATCACCAGGGAGCGCCTTGAGCGTGAGTACAACCTGGACCTCATTTCCACCGCTCCCAACGTGGAATACGAGGTAACGCTCGAGGACAAGAAAGTTGTCCACGTGACGAACCCCAGCGAATACCCCACGGGAAAGATTTCCGAGGTCCGTGAACCAATGGTTTCGGCCACCATCCTTGCGCCAAACGAGTTCGTCGGCTCCATCATGGAACTGTGCCAGAGCCGTCGTGGGCAGATGAAGGGCATGGACTACCTGTCCGAGGACCGCGTGGAGCTCCGTTACTGGATCCCGCTGGCTGAAATCGTGTTCGACTTCTTCGACCTCCTGAAGTCCAAGACCCGTGGGTACGCTTCGCTGGACTGGAAGGCCGACGGCGAACAAGTCGCCGACCTCGTGAAGGTCGACATCCTGCTCCAGGGTGAGCAAGTAGATGCGTTCAGTGCCATCACACACCGTGACAAGGCGTACGCCTACGGCGTGATGATGACGGCCAAGCTCCGCGAACTTATTCCGCGCCAGCAGTTTGAAGTGCCGATCCAGGCGGCCATTGGTTCGCGCATCATTGCGCGTGAAAGCATCAGGGCCATCCGCAAGGACGTTCTTGCCAAGTGCTACGGCGGTGACATCACCCGTAAGCGCAAACTGCTCGAGAAGCAGAAGGAAGGCAAGAAGCGCATGAAGATGGTGGGCCGCGTGGAGGTGCCCCAGGAGGCGTTCATCGCCGCCCTGACCACCGACGAGTCCAAGGACAAGGCCAAGAAGTAAATGCCCAGCGTCCTTCCTTTGGGCGATCCAGCACCTGCGGATGGCGTTCTGCCTCCGCAGGTGTTGGCGGGCGTCGAGCACCGCAAGTTCGGGCTGTACGTCCATATCCCTTTTTGTGCCGTGCGTTGCGGCTATTGCGATTTCAATACCTACACCGCGACGGAACTGGGCGGTGGTGCCTCGCAGGATGCATATGCCAGTACCGCCATCTCGGAGCTCGACTTCGCCGCAAAGGCGCTCGAGTCCTCGTCGGTTCCGGCGCGCCCCCTGAGTACCGTCTTTTTCGGCGGTGGTACCCCAACCCTGCTTCCAGCCGAGGACCTGGCAAGGATCCTGCGTTCCGCGGTTGGGACGTGGGGGCTGGAACCCGGCGCGGAAGTGACCACCGAGGCCAATCCTGACTCCGTCACGCCCGAATCGTTGAAGCTGCTCGCGGACGCCGGATTCACCAGGGTCTCCTTCGGCATGCAGTCCGCAGTGCCGCATGTCCTCAAAGTGCTGGACCGGACGCACACACCCAGCCGCGTTCCGTTGGTGGTGCAGTGGGCCCGCGACGCCGGACTCGCCGTCAGCCTGGACCTCATTTATGGGACCCCGGGGGAGTCCATGGAGGACTGGAGGGTTTCCCTCGAAACGGCCTTGTCGTACGAACCGGACCACATCAGCGCCTACGCGTTGATCGTGGAAGACGGCACCAAGCTTGCTGCGCAAATCCGTCGAGGCGAGGTGCCCGGCATCGACGACGACGACCACGCCGCGAAATACGAACTTGCCGATGAACTCATCTCAGCGGCGGGGATGGCCTGGTACGAGGTCAGCAACTGGGCGCGCTCTCCGGAGCAGGCATGCCGCCACAACCTTGCTTACTGGCGTGGAGATGACTGGTGGGGCGTGGGCCCCGGCGCGCACTCTCATGTAGGCGGTGTGCGCTGGTGGAACGTCAAGCATCCAACGGCTTATGCTTCACGACTGGGAGCGGGAAGCTCGCCGGCGGCAGGCAGGGAGACGCTGGACCCTGACACGCGCGAGGTGGAGCGCATCATGCTCGAAGCCCGTCTGGGTACAGGCCTGGCTGTCGATGCCATGGACGCCGTGGGACGGCACGCAATGGCCGGGTTGATCGCAGACGGACTGGTTGACCCAATCCAGGCCTTCAAGGGCCGCTTGGTCCTCACGTTGAAGGGTCGCCTGCTGGCAGACGCAGTGGTCCGCAGGATCCTCCCGGACTGAGCCTCACGGCCGTCTGGCAGCACTGCCGGGGCTCTCCTGCTGGTCAGGCAGCTACTTGATCCAGCGCAAATTCAGTTTGTAGCGGTGCGGCTGGCCGTGGTTCACGCGGATTCCGGCTGAAACTGAGAAGCACGTCAGGGCTACCCAAATGCCGGTCGCGATCACGGCGAAAATGTTGCCGACCACTGGAAGCAGTACGAGGATGTTGGCGAGGACCGCTGCGATGGTCGGAGGAAGGGTGAAGTTCAGCGCTTCCTTGGATTCCTGTGCAGTGAAGGGTCCCCGGTCCCGGAAGATCAGGTAGATCAGCAGGGAAGGCAAGCAGCCCAGGATGCCACCAAAGTGCGCCAAGGTAGCCCATTGCCGGTCTTCGCCGGCCGTCAGGGGCAGTGCATTGGCTGGCGCGCCATGGTACTGGGGCCGCCCTGCGGCGCTGCCCGGTTCTTCAGGAGCGTTCTCTGCCACGGTGTCTTCCCTTTGCTGTAAAGATGCTGCGGTGTTGCTGTCCCAGAATACCGGCACGAGCCCGCTTCTCTGGACCAACTCCCCGTTGGCACTGCTGTTGCGGTGGTTCGGGGTGGCTGCTTTAGGGGGCCGTCAGGAAGTCGATGACTTCCTCAACACGGCCCAGCAGGGATGCTTCAAGGTCGGCGTAGCTCCGTACGGCGCCCAGCAGCCTTTGCCAGCCCAATCCGATGTCCTCGGCGGTCTCATGCGGCCAGCCGAACGCGCGGAGGATGCCCGTTTTCCAATCCATGCCGCGCGGCACTGTGGGCCATTGCTCAATACCCAGGACCTTGGGCCTGATGGCCTGCCACACGTCCACGTATGGGTGTCCCACAATGAGGACATTCCCAGCGGCTCCGGGACACGCCATGGCCTCGGCGGCGATGCGGGATTCTTTCGATCCCTGGACGAGGTGGTCCACGAGGATCCCGAGGCGGCGGTCCGGGCCGGGGTTGAAGTCCGCGATGGCCGACGCGAGGTCGTCCACGCCATGCAAGGGTTCAACCACGATCCCTTCGACCCGGAGATCGTCACCCCAGACCTTCTCGACCAGTTCGGCGTCGTGCTTTCCTTCCACCCAGATGCGGCTGGCTTTGGCCACCTGCGCGCGCTGGCCTTGCACCCGCACGGAACCGGAGGCGGTCCGGCCCGTCTGGACGGACGACGGCGACTGCCGGACTGCCGGAGGCATCAGGCGGATAGGCTGGCCTTCAAGCAGGAAGCCGTATCCCAGCTGGAACGATTTGGACTTACCTCGCCGGTCCTCCAGGGACACGATATGCATGCCGCCGGTTTTCTCCACCCTGGTCACTTCACCCACCCAGCCTGACTGGACGTCCTCGAGGACCATTCCCCGCTGGACCGCTACCTCCGGAAGCTGGCGTTTGGCGGGAGCGGTCAGATCCTGTGGACCCCAGTTGTCGAAAGCCAAGGGATATTTCCTACCTTTGAGTACTTGGTGGGTGGGGGAGCCGTTTGGGTTGCGAGGCTGCCGAACCTGCACGCTGGAAGCTGAATAGGGCGTTTTCAATGCTAGCAACGGGGTGGCCCATAATAGACTTGTTAGCACTTGGGCATGTTGAGTGCTAAGTGCGGAGGCGCCGGCGGGCGTGCCGCAGTCACCGGTCGCCACGACCACGGACGTCGTCAGGAGGTGGAGCAATGAGTGAGCCACGCAAGTTGGAAGTGCTGCGTGCCATCGTTGAAGACTACGTGCATTCCCGGGAACCCGTTGGATCCAAAGCCCTTGTCGAGCGCCACCACCTCGGTGTTTCCAGTGCCACTATCCGGAACGACATGGCTGTCCTGGAGGAAGAGGGCCTCATCGCGGCGCCTCACACCAGCGCAGGACGCATTCCCACGGACAAGGGCTACCGCCTGTTTGTGGATCGTATCTCCCAGGTAAAGCCACTTTCCGCGGCGGAGCGCCGTGCCATCCACTCCCTGCTCGAGGGCCCGGATGACGTGGACGACATTCTTGAGCGGACCGTAAGGCTCCTTTCCCAGCTGACCAACCAGGTCGCCGTCGTGCAGTACCCGCACTCGAGCCGGGCGGTCGTCCGCCACGTCGAGTTCGTGCTGCTTGCGCCAAAGCAGGTCCTGGTGGTCCTCATTGCGGACACAGGCAGCGTTGGCCAGAAGGTCATCGATGCCGGATCAGATGTTGCGAACGAGGCATTGATGCTGCTGAGGTCCCGGTTCCTCGGAAGTATAGCCGGGACGCAACTGGACCTTCTCCCACAGGTCCTTCCATCGGTAGTGGCCCTCTGCCCGCCCGAGCTTCGCGGCTTGGCCCAGACTCTTGCGCACGGCCTGCAGTCACTGAGCGACAACAGCCGCGAAGAGCGCATCTTGATGGCAGGCACCGCCAACCTGGCCCGCTCCAATGTGGACTTCCCCTTGAGCATCGGTCCGGTGCTTGAAGCCCTTGAGGAACAAGTCGTCATGCTGCGGTTGTTGTCCGATATGGGCGATGATCCGCGGGGCGTGTCAGTAAGCATCGGCCGGGAGAACCCGTACGACGGTTTGGCCGAGGCTTCCGTCGTGGCCACCGGCTACGGTTCCGGAGCCAAGGTTGGGATCCTTGGCCCTACCCGCATGGACTATCCCACCACCATGGCCGCAGTCCGGGCCGTGGCCAGATACCTTTCCCGCATTCTCGGCGGCTGAACACCGGCCCGAGGAAACATCCGCAGTACAACGAGGAAGAGATACCGACTTTGAGCAGCCACTATGACGTTTTGGGAGTCTCTCCGGAAGCCACCGGGGAAGAGATCAAAAAGGCGTACCGCAAGTTGGCGCGGAAACTTCACCCGGACGTCAACCCCGGGGAAGATGTCGCGGAGCAGTTCAAGGCAGTGACCCACGCCTACGAGGTGTTGTCGGACCCGCAGAAGCGCCGTGTCTATGACGCCACCGGTAACGAAAACGGAACCGAAAACGGCTTCGGCGGCGGCTATTCCGGACAGGGCTTCGCCTTCCAGGACATTTTCGACACCTTCTTTGGCGGCGGTGGCGGCCATGGCGGCCCGGCTTCCCGGGTCCGGCGCGGCCAAGACGCCCTCATCAGCGTCCGCATCGACCTCAAGGATGCGGTATTCGGCGTCAACAAGAAGCTCGAAGTCGACACGGCCGTTGTGTGCCCCACTTGTGATGGCAGTTGCTGCCGCCCTGGTACCCATCCTGAACGGTGTGACATCTGTGGTGGCAGCGGCCAGGTCCAGCGGGCTGTCCGGTCCATCCTCGGCCAGGTCATGACCACGGCACCCTGTGGCTCCTGCGAGGGCTTCGGCACGGTCATCAAGGATCCCTGCAACGAGTGCAGCGGGCAGGGTCGCATCCGCAGTCGTCGTTCCCTCACCATCAAGGTTCCTGCCGGTGTGGCCACCGGTACCCGGATCCAGTTGTCCGGCCAGGGCGAAGCCGGCCCCGCCGGCGGACCGGCCGGCGATCTCTACGTCGAAATCCGGGTCAACAACGACTCCATGTTCATGCGTGAAGGCGACGACCTGCACGCGACCCTGAGCGTGCCGATGACAGCCGCCGCCCTGGGCACGGAACTTCAGCTGGACACCTTCGACGGAGCGCAGGACATCGACGTCAAGGCGGGAACCCAGTCAGGCGAAATCATCACTCTTCGCGGGCTTGGCGTCACCCACCTTCGCGGCTATGGACGAGGCGACCTCAAGGTGCATTTGCACGTCGAAACGCCTACCAAGCTCGACGCCGCCCAGGAGGAGCTGCTCCAGCAGCTCGCCAAACTGCGCGGAGAGCAGTTCACCGAGGGAAAGCTCGTTGCCAGCGGCGGCATGTTCGCCAAACTGCGGGACAAGCTCGGTAACCTGTAGCGGTGAGCAACCCCGTCTTCTTCACCCAGGCTGGCAACCTCAGCCACCTGGGGCCTGGTTCTGTCTTTGTCCTGGAAGGCCCGGAGGCACGCCACGCGGTCACCGTCAAACGCTTGGCAGTGGGTGAACAGGTAGACATCGCCGATGGCGCCGGTACCCGTCTGACGGGTACTGTCTCCGAGGCCGGTTCCGGCACTTTGGCTGTGACGGCCTCGGACGTCGTCTTCGAAGAGCAGCCGGCCGTTCGCCTGGTCCTCGTCCAGGCGCTTGCCAAAGGGGACCGTGACGAACTTGCCGTCGAAACGGCCACCGAACTCGGCATTGACGCGGTGGTTCCGTGGCAGTCCGAACGCTCCATTGTC
Source organism: Paenarthrobacter sp. CAP02 (assembly GCF_040137855.1). Taxonomy (NCBI): domain Bacteria; kingdom Bacillati; phylum Actinomycetota; class Actinomycetes; order Micrococcales; family Micrococcaceae; genus Paenarthrobacter; species Paenarthrobacter sp. CAP02. The sequence goes on from NZ_JBEEII010000003.1 coordinate 198,041, forward strand.
CGATGGAAGGGTGATCGGGCCGCCAAGGCACATGCCAAGTGGCAATCGGTGGTTGGCGCCGCAGCGAAACAGGCACGGAGGTCACACATCCCGCAGGTTCGCCCGATCGTGGATACCGCGGCCTTGGCGAAAGTCGTCGCTGCTGCGGACCTGGCCATCATCCTGCACGAAGATGCCAAGAACCCCTTGCGGACCGTCCTGGAGGAGTCGGGCGTGCCGGATGGCTCAGATCCGGGATCACCCCGGGAAGTGTTGCTGATCGTTGGGCCGGAGGGCGGAATCTCACCCCGTGAAGTCACCCGGCTCAGTGACGCCGGAGCCGTTACGGCACTGTTGGGACACCATGTCCTGCGGTCGTCGACGGCGGGACCAGCCGCCGTCGTTCTCGCCAGTGATGTCCTTGGCCGCTGGTAGGACGCCGGCGGGTCCTAGCCGACGCTGAACAGTCGCGTGTCGGTACTGGAGTCGATGACTTTGCCTGCGGCGTCGACCTGTGAGACCCGCAGCTCGTACTTGCCGGCTTTCAACGTCGCGCTGAAAGAAAAGACGCCGTACTGGCCCGGCTCGCCCGTTGGCTTGGCCTGTCCGTTGAGCAGACCCGTTTTCTCGGCCTTGCCGTTGTCCCTGAGGATCTGCCAGGCGATGGTTTTGGAGCTGTCGGTGCTGCGGCCGTTGAACTTCACTGCGCCCGGCGGCACCGTGACATCTTCCTGCGGATCGATGATCCACACCGGTGCCACGAGGGAGGCGTCACGGGCCATCGGCTGTCCCAGCTTCACCTGCCCGAACGCCATGTAATCGGGGTGGCCGTCCACCAGGATGACCACCTGGATCTGCTGGCCGGAATTGATAAGGCCCGACGACGACGCCGCGGCAGTGGCTGTGTAGACCAACTGCTGAACGGCCCGCTGAGCCATGGCGGCGTCGAGATTCGAATTGAAAGCATCACGGGAGACGTCCACTGTGATGACGTTCTTGCCCGATATGGAAGTAGCCAGGCTGCTGGGTTGCTGCCACGGCGTGAAGAAGTCATGGTCCAATGGCTTTTCCGCCATCATGATCCGCAAGGCGGTGGTTACGGGATTGTCGTCACCGTCGATGTCCCGGAACTCGCGGTAGAGGTAGACCTCATCCTTGCTGCGGCCGATCCAGTACACGGGGATTTTGGTGGAGGCCTGCGTGGTTTCCAAGGGGGCGTTGCTTGCCGGGGCCTCCTGCACGGAGAGCGAAGGGGAGCTCGGTGAAACCTGGTTTCCCGCCCCGTCGGCGATGCAGCCGGTGAGCAGCAGCACAGAGACCATCGCGGGCACGGCAAAAGCGGACTTCTTCCGCCTGTGTGCGCCCTGCGCGGTGTTTCCTGGCTTGCTGATGGGGATTCCTGTCCTGCGGTGCATCGTTGGAGACCCTTTGCCGGGTCGGCGTGGCTGCGGGGTGCTTTGTCCACCCGCTATGCCAGCTTGGCACACCACCGACGGCTGCCGGCCGGGAATGAGGGGGCCCGGAGCAACTGAAACATGATTGATACCGGCTTGATGCAGAGTTGAGACAAAATGTCGGCCATCCCTTAGTGGCTTGGACGGACGGCTCAGATGAGGTCCATCAGGGACGGGCTGGCGTAGGATTATTGCCAGGACACCATCGAACCGGAGGAGAACAGGCCCTACGGCCAACACTATGAGTGAATCTTTGAACGGACGGCTCAGGACCGGAAACGGCAACCTGCCGCCCACTGAGTTCCCGCACACCTTACCGGGCACGCGCACGGAAATTGTCACGTTCGACAACTCCGACCAGATGGTTCACTCGTTGGGAAGCCACGATGAAGCCCTGCGCTACATCGAGGATCAGTTCGAAGGCGTCAGTTTCCACGTCCGTGGCAACGAGCTCTCCATGACAGGTCCGTCCACCGATATCTCCCGGGTGATGCGCCTGCTTGAGGAAGTCCGTGGGCTGGTGTCAAAGGGTACGCTGGTGACCCCTGACGTTCTCCAGCAACTTGTCTCACTGTTGCGCACCCAATCAGTGCAAAATCCTGCAGACGTATTGACCCACAACATTCTTTCCAGCAGGGGCAAGACCATCCGCCCCAAGACGCTGAACCAGAAGAACTATGTTGATGCCATCGACGACAACACGGTCATCTTCGGGATCGGGCCCGCCGGTACGGGCAAGACCTACCTCGCCATGGCGAAAGCCGTCCAGGCGCTGCAAACGAAGGAAGTCAGCAGGATCATCCTGACGCGGCCCGCCGTCGAAGCAGGGGAGCGCCTGGGGTTCCTGCCCGGGACGCTGAGCGACAAGATCGATCCCTATCTTCGTCCGCTGTACGACGCCCTCCACGACATGATGGATCCTGAATCCATACCGCGGTTGATGGCCGCCGGGACCATCGAGGTAGCGCCCCTGGCCTACATGCGTGGCCGCACCTTGAATGACGCCTTCATCATTCTTGACGAAGCGCAGAACACCACACCCGAACAGATGAAGATGTTCCTGACCCGACTCGGTTTCGGATCCAAGATGGTAGTCACCGGAGACGTCACCCAGATTGACCTTCCGTTCGGGGCGACGTCAGGCCTGCGCATCGTCCGGGAAATCCTCACGGGGATCGACGACGTCAATTTCTCGATCCTTGAAGCCGCCGACGTCGTCAGGCACCGTTTGGTAGCCGACATCGTCTCGGCCTACAGCAACTGGGATGACGCGCATCGCGCCGACGCCAACAGCCATCACAAGCGTGGAGAACGTAAATGAGCATCGAAGTAAACAACGAGTCCGGCGTCGCGGTGGACGAGGCCCAGCTGGTGACGTTGTCGCGCTTCATCTTTGAGCGTCTCTACATCCATCCCCAGGCCGAGCTGTCCATCCTGCTGGTGGACGAGCCTGCCATGGAGAAGCTGCACATCGAGCTGATGGACGAGCCCGGAGCCACGGACGTCCTTTCGGTGCCGATGGACGAGCTGACGCCGGGTACTCCGGACAAGCCGACGCCCCAAGGCATGCTTGGGGACATCGCCATTTGCCCGCAGGTGGCGGAGGTGCAGGCGCGCAACGCGGGACACCCGACACAGGACGAGATGCTGCTCCTTACCACCCACGGCATTCTCCACCTGCTTGGCTTCGACCATGCAGAGCCTGAGGAGAAAGCCGAGATGTTCGGTTTGCAGCGTGAGTTGCTGTCTGAATTCCTGGGCAAGGATGCGCCCATGGAGACCATGCAGTGACCTCGATCATCCTGGTCGGCATGGCGCTGGTTTTCCTGAGTTTCGTCGCCTTGCTGACCGCAGCGGAGGCTGCTTTCAACTTCCTGCCCCGGCATGAAGCCGAACAATCCATAGGCCGAAACAAGGGCAAGGCCCTGGGCGGCATCCTGAGGAACCCCATCGCGCACATGCGCGCCTTGCGGTTCTGGCGGGTGTGGTTCGAGATGGCGGCTGCGGTGGCGGTCGCCGTCGTCCTTCACAGCCTGTTGGACAACGTATGGCTTGCGGGCCTCGCGGCCACCGGCATTATGGCCGTCATCGGTTTTGTGTTGGTAGGGGTTTCCCCCCGGCAATTGGGCAGGGCGCACTCAGGACCGGTAGTCCGGTTCACCGCGCCCCTGATCAGGTTCCTCTGCTGGATCCTCGGACCCATTCCCGGATGGCTTGTGGCGCTGGGACAGGCGGTGGCGCCCGGCGCTCCAGCCGGCGATGACGCGTTCGTCAGCGAAGAAGAGTTCCGCGAGTTCGTGGACCGGGCAGCCGAATCCGACATGATCGAAGACAACGAGGCAGAACTCATTCACTCTGTCTTCGACTTCGGGGACACCCTGGTGCGCTCCGTCATGGTTCCGCGTACTGACATTGTCACTATCGGAACCGGTACGGACCTGGAGACAGCCATGGCCCTGTTCCTGCGTTCGGGCTACTCAAGAATCCCGGTAATCGGCGAAAACACGGACCAGATCCGTGGAATTCTCTACCTGAAGGACGTGGCCGCGGCCCTGCACCGCACGGAGCCAGGACTCCAGGCCCACGACGTCGACTCGCTGGCCAGGGATGTCCGTTACGTTCCGGAGTCCAAGCCGGTCAGTGACCTCCTCCGCGAACTCCAGCAGGAATCCACCCACGTGGCCATTGTCATTGACGAGTACGGTGGCACAGCCGGCCTCGTTACCCTCGAGGACCTGATCGAGGAAATCGTGGGTGAGATCGTGGATGAATACGACGCCGCCGCTGAAGAGGCCATCGACCTGGGGGATGGCACGTACCGGGTCAGCTCACGGATGAGCATCGATGACCTGGGCGAGCTGTTCGACATGGACCTCGACGACGATGAGGTAGACACTGTGGGTGGCCTCCTCGCCAAGGCACTGGGGCAGGTACCCATTGTCGGAAGTTCCGTGGAGGTGAACGGAGTGTCGCTGCGGGCAGATAGGCTTGAGGGTCGCCGAAACAGGGTCAGCCACATCATTGCGGCAGCCATCCCAAAGGAAGACACTGACTTTGAGGACCTCCTCGAAGACGCCGACTCAACGCAACAGGGAGTTCCACGTGAGCAAGCAAAATAAGAAATTCGACGCCGATCAGGACTTCGGTGGCTTCCACGCAGGTTTCTCCGTGCTGGTCGGCCGGCCCAATGCCGGCAAGTCAACCCTCACCAACGCCTTGGTGGGACAAAAGGTTGCGATCACGTCCGCAAAACCGCAGACCACGCGCCACACCATCCGTGGCATCGTGCACCGCGACAACGCTCAGCTCATCCTCGTTGACACGCCAGGTCTCCACCGGCCGCGCACGTTGTTGGGCAAGCGCCTCAACGATCTGGTGGCAGACACCCTGTCCGAAGTTGACGCCATTGGATTCTGCCTTCCGGCCAATGAGAAAATCGGCCCTGGCGACAAGTACATTGCGGCACAGTTGGCCGCAGTGGGTCGCAAGCCGATCGTCGCCATCGTGACCAAGACCGATCTGGTGGACCGCCAGGCATTGACCGAGCAGTTGCTTGCCGTCGCTGAACTGGGCCGGGATGTGCTGGGTGAACAGGGCTGGGCAGACATTGTCCCGGTTTCCGCGGCGGATGGCTTCCAGGTCTCAACGGTTGCCGATGTCCTGATCAGCCACATGCCGTCGTCGCCGCCGCTGTACCCTGACGGCGAACTCACTGATGAGCCCGAGGCAGTCATGATCGCCGAATTGATCCGGGAAGCTGCTTTGGAGGGTGTCCGGGACGAGCTTCCGCACTCCCTGGCAGTAGTGGTCGAAGAAATTGTTCCCCGCGAAGGCCGAACCGAGGACAACCCGCTGCTGGACGTCCGTGTCAACCTGTACGTTGAGAGGCCGTCCCAAAAGGCGATCATCATCGGTAAGGGCGGGAGCCGCCTGCGGGAAGTGGGAACGAACGCCCGAAAAGGCATCGAAACCCTTCTGGGCACCCGGATCTACCTTGATCTTCACGTCAAGGTGGCCAAGGACTGGCAGCGCGACCCCAAGCAATTGGTGAAACTCGGGTTCTAGGTTTCCCGTGACACGATCCTGCGCAGTGCTCCTCCGATAGGGAACTTCCCAGAATTGGCAACTATGATTGCGGAGATTCAGGTGATTAAGGAAAGGTAAACCGAATAGTGCGACGTCGTGACGCCCGCCCGCAGGGCACCGGCACCGCCGGCCCCGTTGCGGGACGCCATGGGGAGGATGCTGATGGCACTCCCCGGCACATGAAGGAACGCAAGGGGCTGCCGCTCTGGTTGAAAATTACGACCGGCGTGGTTTCCTTGGCGCTGGTTGCCGGCGTCGCCTTTGCCGCATTCTGGTTTATCCGCCTTCAGTCGAACATCACCAAGGCTCCCCTCAGCGCCGGCGAAAACCGGGATTCGGGGGCTGCGGCAGCAAATGACAAAACCGACCGGTTGCAGATCCTCATTCTTGGGTCGGACACCCGTGACGGAAAGAACTCCGACTACGGCACCTCAGAGGACTCCACCGGCTACGGCCACTCCGATGTCATGATGCTGCTGGACATTTCGGCGGACAACAAGCGCGTCAATGTCATGAGCTTTCCCCGCGACCTGTTGGTTGATGTGCCGCAGTGTACGGACCACACCAACAACCAGACCTTCCCTGCCAGAAGTGGCGTGATGATCAATGAAGCCATGGCAGAAGCCGGCATTGGCTGCGCTGTGGATACGGTCAACAAACTGACCGGCCTGGAGATCGACCACTTCATGATGGCGGACTTCAACGCTGTCAAGGAGCTCTCCAAAGCTGTTGGTGGCGTTAACGTCTGTGTCAGCGATCCCGTTTTCGATCCGGACTCCCGCCTCCGCCTCCCCAAGGGCAATTCCCTGGTTGAAGGCGAACAGGCATTGGCGTTCCTGCGAACCAGGCATGCATTTGGTGATGGTGGCGACCTCGGACGGATCAAGGGCCAACAGGCATTCCTCTCGTCCCTGACCAGGAAACTTAAGGACGAAGGTACTTTGGGCAACCCGCAGCGGCTGCTGCAAATTGCCGACGTCGTAACGCAGAACCTCACGGTCGACAACGGACTGGCTTCCGTGCCGTCCCTGCTGACGATCGGCGGGCGCCTGAAGGACATAGATGTCTCAAAGGTGGCCTTCGTTGCTGTTCCCACCCAGCCGGCTGCCGTCGATCCGAACCGACTGGAGTTGGCCGAACCACAGGCATCGCAGCTTTTCTCGGCACTGCGGGCCGATCTTGACCTCACCACGCCGGGTGCGACCTCGAGCCCGGCCGCTTCCCAAAGCCCGGCAGCCCAGCCAACTGCTACGACGCCAGCCGTGCCCGCCTATAACAAGGCCATCCAGCCGGTTGCGGTTGCCAATGGCAGCGGAGTAGCCACCAGGGCCCAGGAACTGACGGCCGTCCTCACGGGCAATGGCTTCACCCAGGCTGTGTCCTACCTGGCCAACCCGGTGGACCGGACCGTGGTCTATTACGGAGCCGGTTTTGCGGACGTGGCCGCCGATGTGGCGACCCTCTACGGTATTCCTGCCGCGCAGGTCCAGGAGGCAGCCGGAGTCGCCGGTGTTCAGCTCTATGTGGGCACTGACTTCGGAACGGGCTTGGTCTATGGGGCTGCTTCGGTACCGCCGGACGTTGTTAACCAGACGGCCAGCGACGCCGTCTGCCAGCAGGTCAATCCTCTGTATATCGACCAATAGTTTTTGAAGCCTAAAGAGGCCGGGCCAAATGGCCCGGCCTCTTTGGTTATGTCGCCGGCTGCTTACCAGATACTGACCCGTTCTCCGGGTTCCATCCACATTCCGTCGCCCTCGGCCACGGAGAACGCCTGGTGGAAAGCGTCGAGGTTGCGGGCAATGGCATTGGTACGGAACTCGTTGGGGGAGTGCGGGTCGGTGGCCAACCTCCGTATTGCTTCCTCAGTGCGGATTACCTGGCGCCATCCGGCTGCCCATGACATGAAGAACCGCTGCTGTCCGGTGAACCCGTCGATGACTTCAGGCTCCGCCCCGTTCAAGCTGAGGAGGTAGGCCTTGTAGGCGATCGCGAGGCCACCCAGATCGCCGATGTTCTCACCCAGCGTCAGTTTTCCGTTCACCTTGTGGTCGGGGGCGGCATAGGGGGAGAGGGCGTCGTACTGTGCCACCAGTTTGGTGGTGAGGGCTTCAAAGGCAGTGCGGTCTTCTTCGGTCCACCAGTTCCGAAGGGCGCCCGTTCCGTCGAACTGGGACCCCTGATCGTCGAATCCGTGGCCGATTTCATGTCCAATGACGGCTCCGATACCGCCGTAGTTCACGGCGTCGTCTGCATCGGCATTGAAGAATGGCGGCTGGAGGATCGCGGCGGGAAACACGATTTCATTCAGCATCGGGTGATAGTAGGCATTGACGGTTTGTGGCGTCATGAGCCACTTGGTGAGATCCACCGGCTTGCCGATCTCGTCTAGGTGCCTGTCGACGTCGGCATTGTGTGCACGCTCTACATTGCCCAATAGGTCATTGGGGTCGATCTCGACGGCCGAGTAATCAATCCACTTCTCGGGGAAGCCGATCTTGGGCCGGAAGGCCTGGAGCTTCTTGAGGGCCTCAACCTTGGTTTCTTCGCTCATCCAGGTGAGCGCTGAGATGCTGTCCCGGTAGGCCTCGATGAGGTTTCCCACCAGTGTCTCCATCCGGGCCTTGTGCCCGGGAGGAAAATGCCGCTCAACGTAGATTTGGCCTACTGCTTCGCCGAGGGCAGCTTCCACCACGGCTACGCCGCGCTTCCACCTTTCCTTGTTGCGGGGCGTGCCGCTGAGCGTGGTCCCATAAAAGTCGAAGTTGGTCTCGACAAAACCGGACGACAAATACGGGGCGGCCGAGCTCAGGATGCGCAGGGTCAGCCATTCCTTCCACGTTTGCAGGGACTCGGATTCCAGGAGTCCAGCGGCTCCCGTAAAGAAGTCCGGCGTGCTCACCACCAGCTCGCTCCGCTTGTCCTGGTCCACGCGCGCCGCTTCAAACCAGGTGTCCAGCAAGGGGAACAGCGCCCGTGCATCGTCTGCGGTCTTGAGGTTGTAGGTCTTTTGCGGATCCCGAAGCGTGACGTTGTCCCAGTGATGCGCGGCCAGCGCCCGTTCCAGGGCAACCACGCGCCCGGCGGCGGCCTCTGCGTCGGGGATGGACGCAAGGTTGAACATGGCGGCAATGTATTTACCGTAGGCCTTCACGATCTCTTCGAATTTTTCGTCGCGGTAATACGATTCGTCAGGCAACCCCAGGCCACCCTGACCGATGTAGAGAAGGATGCGTTCGGGATTGCCGGCATCCGGCGCGGGGTAGATGGAGAATAGGCCTGAGACGTCGGATCGGAACAACCGCCCGATGAGCGCTGCCAATTCCTGCGGGGATTCTACGGATTCAACCTCCTGGAGCCTGCCGCGGACCGGCTCGTAGCCCTTTTCCTCCGCAGCCGCTTCATCCATGAAGCTGGCGTAGAGGCCGCCGACTTTTTGTTCGACGCCGGTAGCTGAGTCCGCTTTTGCGGCGGCTTCTTCGATGATCGCCTTCACGGCAAGCTCGGCACCGTCCCTCAGCGCGGTGAAGGTTCCTTCCAGCGGGCGGTCGTCCGGGATCGTCGTGCTGTTGAGCCACGCACCATTGACGTGTTGGTAAAGGTCGTCCTGGGGCCGGACGTTGTGGTCGATGTTGGAAAGAGTGATCCCCGACTGTGGCACTGTGGCTCCTTGTGTGGACGCTGCAGCCGGCGTTTCCACCGTCGTGGCGTCTGCATAGTGGACGTTGCATGAGGTGTTGCACTGTCATCATACGCATCGTGTTACTGTGAATTTGTGCGTGCGGAAATGCTTCTTCTTAGCTGCCGCGGCGAGGCCTGAAAGCTATCTGACGCTGGGCCATCCTCGCCGCGGAGTTCCGTTGTGTCCGGCTAAGCTTTCACTTAGTTCTTTACAGAAAAGGCCACATCATGCGTAATGCACAAAAGCCCTCCGGTATGCCGATTCACCGCTACCTGCCGTTCCAGGACCAGATCACTGTAGATGTTCCGGACCGCACCTGGCCTGACAAAGTCATCACCAAGGCCCCTCGCTGGTGCGCGGTCGACCTGCGGGACGGAAACCAGGCACTGATCGATCCCATGAGTCCAGCACGCAAACTGAAGATGTTCCAGCTGCTGGTCAAGATGGGCTATAAGGAGATCGAGGTTGGCTTCCCCTCGGCATCCCAAACAGATTTCGACTTCGTTCGGCAGCTCATCGAAGGCGGCCACATTCCTGACGACGTCAGCATCCAGGTCCTGACCCAGGCGCGCGAGCACCTGATTGAGCGGACCTACGAGTCTTTGGTGGGCGCCAAGCAGGCCATCGTCCACCTCTACAACTCCACCTCCGTGCTGCAGCGCCGGGTGGTCTTCAACCAGGACGAAAACGGCATCATGGACATCGCCTTGCAGGGTGCCCGCCTGTGCAAGAAGTACGAAGAGACGCTGCAGGACACGCACATCACTTACGAATACTCCCCGGAGTCCTTCACGGGCACCGAGCTCGAGTACGCTGCCCGCGTCTGCAATGCCATCGCCGATGTCTTTGAGGCCTCCGCGGACAAGCAAGTCATTATCAACCTGCCGGCAACGGTGGAAATGGCGACACCCAACGTCTACGCGGACTCGATCGAGTGGATGCACCGCAACCTGCACCCGCGCGAGGGAATCATCATCTCCCTGCACCCGCACAACGACCGCGGGACTGGCGTGGCTGCTGCTGAACTGGGATACCTGGCAGGTGCCGACCGGATTGAAGGCTGCCTGTTCGGCAACGGAGAGCGCACCGGCAACGTGGACCTGGTGACGTTGGGCCTGAACATGTTCGTGCAGGGCGTTGATCCCATGATCGACTTCTCCGACATCGATGAAGTACGCCGCACGGTGGAGTACTGCAACCAACTGCCGGTGCCGGAGCGCTCCCCGTATGGTGGAGACCTCGTGTTTACCGCGTTTTCCGGTTCGCACCAGGACGCGATCAAGAAGGGCTTCGAGGCTCTCGAGAAGGATGCCGCAGCTGCCGGCAAGTCGGTGGATGACTTCACGTGGCAGGTTCCGTACCTGCCCATCGACCCCAAGGATCTCGGCCGAAGCTACGAAGCCGTCATCCGGGTTAACTCCCAGTCCGGCAAGGGTGGCGTCGCCTACCTGCTGAAGAATGAGCACAACCTGGACCTGCCGCGCAGGGCCCAGATCGAGTTCTCCGGTGTCATCCAGCGACGCACCGACGCTGTGGGCGGCGAGGTCAGTGGCGCCCAGCTGTGGCAGATCTTCCAGGACGAGTACCTCCCCTCTGACGAAGAACAGGCGCAATGGGGCCGCTACACCCTGGGCAGCGTGAGCACCGAGACTGACGAGTCCGGTGCCATGACCATGAACGCGAACCTCAGGATCGACGGTGCCGAAGTACGCCGAACAGGTCACGGCAACGGTCCCATCGCCGCACTTCTGGACATCCTGCACCAGGACGGCGTGGACGTCCGGGTGCTCGACTACAGCGAGCACGCACTGTCCGAAGGCGGCAGCGCGAGTGCGGCAGCGTACGTCGAATGCGCTGTCGGTGAACGCGTACTCTGGGGCGTCGGGATTGATCCCAGCACCACGACGTCATCGCTGAAGGCCCTGATCTCGGCGGTAAACCGGGCAGTCCGCGACGCCCAGGCATAGATCCCCGCGGTGTGGTGGCTGGATTTTCAGTCACCACACCGTCCGGCGGTCACGCCCGACCGGCGCGAAGTGCAAAGATTAGTTGTGGCCAATCCGTCGTTTGCAGCACGGTCCTATCGGGACGATGCCGTAGTGCTCCGTACCCACAAGCTGGGCGAGGCGGACAGGATCATTACGCTGCTGACCAAGCACCATGGGCAGGTCCGGGCCGTCGCCAAGGGAGTCCGGAGAACCAGCAGCCGGTTTGGAGCGCGCCTTGAGCCGTTCATGGTCGCCGACCTGCAACTCGTGTCCGGCCGGACACTCGATATCGTGACCCAGGCAGTCGCCAAGGGAGCCTACGGAAGCGCCATAGCCGCCGACTACGGCCGGTTCACCGTTGCGGCCGCAATGACCGAGACAGCCGAGAAATTGACGGATGCCGACACCGAGTCGGGGACCGCACAATACAATCTGCTGGTTGGAGCACTGGCCTCCTTGAGCCGCTCGGACCACCCGCCCGAACTCATTCTGGATTCGTATCTCCTGCGCGCCCTGGCGACCGGTGGCTGGGCGCCAAGCTTTACGGATTGTGCCCGATGTGGCCGTCCCGGCCCCCACACTGCATTTGCGGCGCCGGTGGGCGGAATGGTGTGCAGCGATTGCCGTCCTCCGGGTTCTCCGGCTCCCGCACCGGAAACGGTACAACTCCTCGGAGCGCTGCTGACAGGCAATTGGAGCATTGCCGATGTCTCGGATCCCCGGCATCGCAGGGAAAGCGCGGGGCTGGTGGCCAGTTACCTGCAATGGCATTTGGAACGTGCCGTGAAATCACTCAAACATGTGGAGCGAAGCTGACAGTGGCACTTGGCAAAAAGAACAAGTCAACAGTAGCGAGGACGGCGCCAGTGGTTGCGCCCTATGGACACCCTTCCGGGGCAGTGCCACCAAAGATACCCAGTGAGCTCATACCGCAGCACGTGGCCATTGTCATGGATGGCAACGGGCGCTGGGCAAACCAGCGGGGCCTGCCGCGGGTAGAGGGGCACAAGGCAGGGGAGCCGGCACTGTTGGACGTCATGGCCGGTGCGATCGAGCTGGGCATCAAGTACGTCAGCGTCTATGCGTTCTCTACCGAGAACTGGCGGCGTTCGCCTGATGAAGTCCGGTTCCTCATGGGATTTAACAAGGACGTGCTACGTCGTCAACGCAATCAGCTTGACGAGTGGGGAGTCCGGATCCGCTGGGCCGGTCGTCGGCCACGGCTGTGGGGTTCGGTGATCAAGGAACTGGAAGAGGCCGAGGATTACACGCGGGCCAATGACACGTGCACTTTGACCATGTGTGTTAATTACGGCGGACGCGCGGAGATCGCTGACGCGGTCTCGGCCATTGCCCAGGACGTGGCGGCGGGCCGCTTGAAGCCTGGTTCTGTGTCGGAGAAGACCATCCAGAAGTACCTGGATGAACCCGACCTTCCGGATGTGGATCTCTTCCTTCGCAGCTCCGGCGAGCAGCGCCTCTCCAACTTCCTTCTCTGGCAGTCGGCTTACGCGGAGTTCGTTTTCATGGACACTCTGTGGCCGGACGTCGACAGGCGGACGCTCTGGGAGGCCGTGGAGATTTACGCCAAGCGGGATCGCCGCTACGGTGGTGCGGTTGATGCCGCCCCCGCTACCAAATAGCACGGCCGCGCTAATACGAGGTGTGCCTGCTCAGTAGGGGTATGCCGCAAGCCAGACGGCGACGTCCCGATAGGCCTGCTGGCGTACCGTGCGCCGGGACAGGAACACATCGTGAAGCGCTCCGGGATAGCGGAAGACGGCCGTGCGCCGAGCCAGGCCCAGCGCGCGACGGGATGTTTCCTCGACGTCGATGACGGCATCGGCCCGCATGAGGTCCGCCGTCCATTCCGCTTGGATCCGGGTCCGTCCGGATAAGAGGACCAACACTGGCGCGTCAATATTGAGCTTACGTTCCACGGCAGCGTGACCGGCGAGCACGGCTTTGGTCCATCCCGCCCGGATCGGGAAGGACGCCCGTGGTCGCCAGACCGGATCCAGGATCCACTCGCCGTGGGCTTCGTTGCTGACGCTTTCCCAGTACGCCGGCATCTCGGGGAACCTGAAAGGCCTTTTCGGGTCCGTGCGGGCAAAAGGTTCAACCAGATGCATGGCGATACTTCGGACCAGGCTGCTTCCCTGCAGTTCGAGCCACGGTGAATTCAGTACCAAGGTGCCCACTCTGCCCGGGTTGCGGTCAGCCCACAGGGCAGCGATGAGACCGCCCAGGGAGTGGGCCACCATGTGAATGGTGGGTGCAGTGGAGTTGCCGGTCCGGGCCATCACGTCCCGTTCGACTTCCACTAAGGCTGCCCCTATGTCCTCGTCGTAAACACCAAGGTCGGAGGTGTATCCGGGAGTCTGTCCGGGGAGGAGGCTGCGGCCAAACTTCCGCAGGTCCAGCGCGTAGAAGTGGAAACCGGAGGCTGTGAGGTATTCGGCGAGCTCGGTCTGGAGGAAGTAGTCCGCCCATCCGTGGAGGTACAGGACCGCCCGCGGGGCACCTCCGGGATCCGCAGGGGTGGCGCGACGATGCCGCTTGGTAAAGGACACCAGGAAGTCCAGGACACCTTGCGGGGCGGGATGGGCGACGGGAGGTGCGTGCCTGACCAGCGTCGCCTTGACCTGTCCCTCCTCATCCGGCTTAAGTGGCAGGTCCAAGCATTCATAGCCGTGGCCCAGGATGTCGTTTTCCCATCCGGCACCGGTTTTCCCTGCGTCGCTCATCTATCCCCCTCGTGGTGGTCATCCGGTGCTTTGTCCTGCATGAATCCCCTGATCCATCGGGCCAGGCGGGCGTAGGCGTCTTTCCTCACGGCAGGTGCCGACAGGAATACGTCATGGAGGCCTCCGTCGATACGCTCCAGAGTCACAGTCCGGCCCAGTGCCATGGCCCGCAAAGCCATCACGCCTACATCAAGCACAGCGTCTGAACGGCGCATGGACTCGCGCCACATCATGCCGTTTGCGCTGGCTGAGGACATCAGGACCAGAACCGGCATTTCCAGGTTCAGGCCGCGGGCCACCTGCGACTGGCCGGCGAAAACGGCGCGGAGCCAGCCCGCCCGGACAGGAAAAGCCAAGGGCGGCCGATACCTTTCGTCCAGGTGCCATTCTCCCTCTGCGGAGCTGCTGATGCTGCGAAAATAGAAACCACGCTCCGGCAGTTTCAGGACCGTTTCGGGACGGAATCTCGCCAAAGGCGCCACCATGGCGTTCGCTGTCCGCCGGACCATGGAACTCCCATGCATCTCCAACCAGGGGCTGTCGAGAATGAGGTACTGAACTCGTTCGGGGTGTCGGCTGGCCCAGAGGGCGGCTACCAACCCGCCTGTCGAGTGGCCCATGAGTGTCAGGCTCTCCGCCGTGGATCCGGAACGTCCTTGGTGAATCGCGCTAATGGCCTGGTTGATTTCGGCGTCGTAGTCGGCCAGGTTGGCGACATAGCCACCGGGATCTCCGGGCTGGATGCTTCGTCCATGGTTGTGCAGGTCCAGGGCATAGAACTCATAGCCTTGGCGCGACCAAAACTCGGCGAGCTCGGTGTTGAAGAAGTAGTCGCTCCATCCATGGAGGAACAGGACAACGCCAAGTCGTCGCACCGAACCGTCCTTGCCGCTTCCGGCCTGGTCCAGCGGATCCGCGTCGTGTCGGATCAGCGTGGCATGGCGGATCACGCCATCCGGGCCTGCGGCGTCGATACTGCAGGACTGGTAGCCGGTTCCCAGGATGTCAGCGGTCCATTCCATGGCTCCAGCTTAGACAAAAGCGGCTGCCGCCTTTCCGGCCGCCCTTCCGGTAAAGAGGCAGCCGCCCAGGAATGTCCCTTCCAGAGCCCGGTAACCGTGGATGCCTCCGCCGCCGAACCCGGCAGCTTCCCCGGCTGCGTAGAGCCCTGGGATTGCCTGTCCACTATCGTCGAGCACCCTGGAGGCCAAGTCTGTCCTGAGTCCGCCCAGGCTCTTGCGGGTCAATACCGAGAGCCGGATGGCGATGAGAGGCCCGTGGGCAGGGTCGGTCAGGCGGTGCGGGGGAGCCACTCGCATCAGCTTGTCGGTGGCAAACCGCCTCGCTGCCCTGATGGCCGCAAGCTGCGGGTCCTTGCCGAGCCCACTCGCTACCTGCCGGTCCCGGGCGCTGATCACGGACTCCAAGGACTCCCGCTGTATGAGGTCGCCTCCGGCCAGCTGGTTCATCTTCGACGCGAGCTGCCCGGGGGTGGCTGCCTGCAGGAAATCCACGCCGTGGTCCAGGAACCGCTGGATGGGAGAGTCGCTGCCAGCCCTCAACCGCGACGCAAGGAGCCTGACGTCCTTGCCGGTCAGGTCAGGGTTTTGTTCCGAACCTGACAAGGCGAGTTCCTTGAGGGCGATGGTGCGGTTGAGGACGAACCACGAATGGCTATGGCTCGTTGCCACAATGTGACGGAGGGCGCCCAGGGAGTCGTACCCCGGGAACAATGGTGCCGGCAGTTGATGTCCTTCAGCATCGAGCCACAAGGATGATGGCCCGGGAAGAATACGGATACCGTGCATCGGCCACACGGGATCGTAGTTGTGGATACCTTCGGGATAGTGCCACATCCTGTCGCCGTTGATCATGGCGGCGCCGCCGGATTGCACCACTGAAAGGAAATCACCGTCTACTGAGGCGGGGACGCCGCTGAGCATCTCCGCGGGTGGTCGCCCTCCTGGCCATTGGCGTCGGACTGCCACGTGGTTGGCGCCTATGCCCCCGGTTGTCACCACCACCGCTCCGGCTGCAGCCTCGAAGCCCCCAATGGGGAGCCTGGATGACGCCTGGCCCCGCACCGCCGTCGACGGTTCCAGGACATCTCCGACGACGCCGGTCAGCGAACCGGCCGTGATGGTGAGGGCTGTCGCCCTGTGCCGGAAGTGAAGCGACACCCTTCCGGCTTCGACGCCTTCGAGCACCTTCCTCAGGAAGGGTTCCACCAGGGCTGGTCCCGTGCCCCAGGTGACGTGGAAGCGGGGTACTGAATTTCCATGGCCCTGCGGCCCGTACCCTCCCCTCTCCGCCCACTGGACCAACGGAAAGATGCCAACGCCGAGGCTTTTCAGCCAGGCCCGCTTCCCACCGGCGGCGAAGTCCACATAGGCCTCGGCCCATTCCCGGGCGTTCGAATCCACCGGTCGGTCGAAAGCCGCGGAGGCCAGCCAGTCGGAAAGTGCGAGATCAGCGCTGTCCCGTACGCCGAGCCGCCTCTGCTCCGGCGTATCGACCATAAAGAGGCCGCCAAAGGACCAATGGGCCTGGCCGCCCACCGAGGCTTCCGGCTCCTGGTCCAGGACGGCCACCGTCTTGCCCGCCGCGTATGCTGTGGCGGCCGCCACCAGTCCCGACAGGCCTGCACCAACTACCACGACATCGGCGGTGATCCTGCGGCTCCTGCGGAGATGACGTGCGTCACTGTTTTCTGGCGGCATGCGTACATGCTAGCGCCCGGCACAGTCATGGGTTTGGTGAGTCGTCCGCGAACAGCAAAACTAAGACCATGCGTTTTTACCCCACATTCTTTAAGTTGGCCTTCTCCTGGATGGATGCCGAGAAGGCCCACAAGATCGGATTCCAGGGAATCCGTGCCGCCCACCGTACTGGCGCGGGGCGGGTCCTTGCCCGCATGACTGCCCCGGATGCCTCGCTCCGCACCGAGGCGCTGGGCCTGAGCTTTCCCTCGCCCTTCGGACTTGCGGCGGGTTTCGACAAGGAAGGCCACGGCATCGAGGCCCTGACGGAGCTGGGCTTCGGCCACGTCGAAGTGGGTACCATCACGGGCCAAGCGCAGCCGGGTAATGAGAAACCACGCCTGTTCCGCCTGATAGAGGACCGTGCGGTCATCAACCGGATGGGATTCAATAACGACGGCGCCGCTGCCGTTGCGCCCCGGCTCAAGTCTGCTCGGGCTGCTTTGCAGAAAAACCATCCTGATCTTCGGCCCATCATCGGGGTGAACATTGGCAAGACCAAGGTGGTGGACCTCGCCGACGCCACGGAGGACTACCTTGTGAGCGCCCGGAGCCTCGCCCCCGCCGCAGACTACCTGGTAGTCAATGTCAGTTCGCCCAACACGCCGGGCCTGCGGTTGCTGCAGAACGTGGAGACGCTGCGTCCTTTGCTGCGGTCAGTTGGAGATGCTGCCGACGAAGCTGCGGGGCGCCACGTACCGCTTCTGGTCAAGATTGCGCCTGACCTGTCCAACGAAGACATCGAGGACGTCGCCCGGCTTGCACTTGACCTCAAGCTGGACGGAATCATCGCGACAAACACAACGATTACCCGTGAGGGGCTTGTCTCCGGAAGCGCGAAGGTGGATTCCATCGGTGCCGGAGGCTTGTCAGGAGCGCCCCTCAAGGAGCGGTCCCTGGAGGTGCTTGGCAGACTCAAGCAGGCTGTGGGCGATGACCTTGTGCTGATCGCGGTCGGCGGCGTCGAATCAGCCGAGGACGTCCAGGAACGCCTTGAGGCCGGCGCCACCCTGGTCCAGGGCTACACGGCATTCCTTTACGAAGGTCCGTTCTGGGCGTCCCGAATCAACAAGGGCCTTGTAAGGCTTCGGCGGGGCTCAGGCCACTAAGACTGCGGTTAAGCGATGAAGACCCCGGACCATTGGTCCGGGGTCTTCATACGTTTGACAGGGGTTGGGGCCTTAGGCCGGGTACTGTCCGCGCTTCACCTGCGGCTTGGGCAGGCGGAGTTTGCGGAACTGAAGGGCTCGCATGCATCCGTACCAGACAGAGCCACGCTCCACTTCGCCGAACTTCTCGGTGAGTTTCTTCCGCAGCTTGCGGGACAGGATGAAGGCATCGATGAATACAGCCAGGAACATGATCCAGAAGCCCACCAGGACGTAGCTGATTCCCGCGCTCGTGGTGGGAATGATCAGTGAAATGACAACGAACAACAGGGCGCCAAACATCAGGTACTCGCCCAGGCTGAACCGTGCGTCGACGTAGTCGCGGACGTACCTCTTCTGGGGCCCTTTGTCCCGAAGTGGCAGGAATTTTTCGTCACCCGTATCCAGGGCCTGCCGCATCTTCTGGCGCTGGTCCTGGATGGCCACCCGCTCTGCTGCCTTTGATGCCTTACGGTCGGTGGGCACCAGAGGGCGCTTGCGGGCTGCTTCCTGGTCCTTCCGCTTGGGCGTGGGCGCGCCCTTTCCGGCTACGGGCTCCTGGGCGGTGGCATAGGCCTGGTCTACTACTGATTGAGCGCTGGGCTCTTCCTTTTTGCGTCCGAACACCCCTACAGAATACCCCGCACCAAGGTGGCGCAGGTTACGCCCCGGGTTGCCCATGCCCCAATGGCCACTCCGTGCCTGCCCCGCCGGGAGAACGCCCGGCGGTAAAGTGTGGCCCATGACTTCAGCACATGCGGAGACCCCGCAGAACAAGCCCCTGGACTCCGGCGCTACCCCGGTGGAGGCACTGACCCGGGCGGTCCATGACTCCTTCGATGCCACTCTGGCATCCTTGAAAGACCTGGTCGCCATACCGGGAATTGCCTGGTCCAGCTTCGACCCCTCGGAACTGGATAAGAGCGCCGAAGCTGTTTCCGCACTGGTAAAGGCAACAGGCATGGAGGACGTCCGCATCCTTCGTTGCGACAAAAGTGACGGCACCCCCGGCGGGCCCGCCGTCGTCGCGCGCCGTCCCGCGGCGGAAGGCAAGCCGACCATCCTCCTTTACGCCCACCACGACGTACAGCCCCCCGGAGACCGTGGACTGTGGGAGTCGGAGCCGTTTGTTGCTGAGGAACGTGACGGTCGGCTGTATGGTCGCGGTGCGGCTGATGACAAGGCAGGCATCATGGCCCACCTGGCGGCCTACAGTGCAGCAACCAAAGTCCTGGGCGAGGATTTCGGCCTCGGAGTGACATTCTTCTTCGAAGGCGAGGAAGAGGCGGGCTCGCCCACCTTCAGGACTTTCCTCGAGGAGCATCGCGAACTCCTGCGTTCTGATGTCATTGTTGTTGCAGACTCCAGCAACTGGAAAGTGGGCGTTCCGGCCCTGACCACCAGCCTGCGCGGCCTCGTTGACGGCACTTTTGAAGTCCGCGTGCTCGACCACGCGGTGCACTCCGGGATGTTCGGCGGCCCAGTGCTAGACGCCCCGACCCTCCTGTCGCGGCTCATTGCCACCCTCCACGATGACGAGGGCAACGTCGCTGTCGCCGGTCTGGTGGGCCGGGACGAGGTGGCCGTGGACCTCGCCGAAGCCGACTATCGCGCCGACGCGTCAGTGCTCGACGGCGTGCGGCTCGCCGGGAGCGGCACCATCGCTTCCCGCTTGTGGACCAAGCCCGCTCTTTCGATCATTGGCATGGACGTTCCGGCAGTGGACGTTGCCTCCAACACCCTCATTCCGGCGGCGCGAGCCAAATTCAGCATGCGGCTGGCGCCCGGCCAGGACCCCGAGGCTGCCATGGACGCCCTGCGGCGGCACGTCGAGTCCCATGCTCCGTTCGGTGCCAAGGTGACGTTCACGCCGGGGGAGCGGGGCGATGCGTTCTCCACCGATACCTCATCAGCTGCGGCCCGGGTGGCCCTTTGGGCGCTGGGGGAGTCCTGGGGAGTGAAGCCTGTCGAGATGGGAATAGGTGGATCCATTCCCTTCATCGCAGACCTCCTGGAAATGTACCCGGAAGCCCAGATCCTGGTGACCGGGGTGGAAGACCCTGATTCCAGGGCCCACAGTGCCAACGAGTCACTGCATATCGGCGATTTCAGCCATGCTGTGGTGGCAGAGGCTCTCATGCTGGCCAGGCTCAATGCCGAGGGCCTCGCGGGCTGAACCGAAAGTGCAGGCCGGGAACAACCAAATGCCGCAGGTGGTTACGTCAGGAGTTATAGCTAAGCGTCTGCGCGACGTAGCATTAGCTATAACCCGTACGTAATTGGGTAAGGGCAGGCAGCGTCCCGGCGCCGCCGCCAAGAGCTTCATAAGAAGGTAGGCCAATGAGCACTGCAACCAACGAAAACAGCACCGGAACGCAGGTCGTCGCAAACGACGAACTGGCCACGCACGAGGTCAATCTGACCGACGTCGCCGCAGGCAAGGTCCGCAGCCTCCTCGAGCAGGAAGGGCGCACCGATCTTCGGCTGCGCGTTGCAGTCCAGCCCGGCGGATGCTCCGGCTTGATCTACCAGCTCTACTTCGACGAGCGCCTGCTCGACGGCGACGCCGTGCGTGACTATGACGGCGTCGAGGTCGTGGTGGACAAGATGAGCGTTCCGTATCTCAGCGGCGCAAGCATCGACTTCGAAGACACCATCTCGAAGCAGGGCTTCACCATTGATAACCCGAACGCGGGCGGCTCCTGCGCCTGCGGTGATTCATTCCACTGATGTGAGCCGTCGCTGCACGTCGGCGCCACTTCCGACGCGGTGAAACGCGTTGGGAGCCACGGCGCCGACATGTGCGCGAAAACCGCTTGATAGCGGTAAGCTCTACATCGGGTAGTAAAACTTTTAGTGTGCCCGGTGAGCCTTCGGCCTGCCGGGAGACAGCAACAAGAGGAAGGGCCGTCTGTGAGTTCGCAGAACCGAACCGGCAGCCGACGCATAAAGATCACCTCGATCACTGGCTTGGCAGTCGCCGGCGCGTTGGTTTTGACCGGATGTTCACCAGAGGTAGAGAAGGGTTGGCTGCCAACAGAGCGCGGCACGACCAACCACACTGACCGGATCATGGACCTCTGGGTCAACTCATGGATCGCCGCCTTGGCAGTCGGTATCATCACGTGGGGCCTCCTGGTCTGGTGCATCATCGCGTACCGTCGCCGCAAGGGCACCACGGGATTCCCCAAGCAGCTCAGCTACAACCTGCCGCTTGAGGTCTTCTACTTGACCATTCCGCTGTTCATGGTGCTGGTGTTCTTCTACTTCACCGACCAGGACCAGCGTGCGATCGATGACCGTTCGCAGCCTGCCGACGTCGTTGTTGACGTCCGCGGCAAGCAGTGGGCCTGGGACTTCAACTACAAAAAGGGCGAGGTCGTCAACGAGGACCTCCACGAGGCCGGCGTCCAGGCCCACCTGACCGGCAACGATGTCGACAAGGAACTCCTCCCCACGTTGTACTTGCCCGTTGGCAAGTCCGTGGACCTGGAGCTGAACTCCCGCGATGTCATCCACTCATTCTGGGTTCCCGCATTCCTCCAGAAGCGCGACATGATCCCTGGTAAGACGAACTACATCAGGTTCACCCCCACCAAGGAGGGCACCTTCGATGGCAAGTGTGCCGAGCTCTGCGGTGAATACCACTCCGAAATGCTCTTCCGGGTCAAGGTTGTCTCCGAGTCTGAATTCCAGTCGCACATGGACAAGCTTCGCCAAGAAGGCAACACGGGTCTCCTCGGTGCGGAATACGACCGCAACCCGAACCTGAACGAATCCAAGTAAGGGGAGCGACGTGGCTACGTACACTCAATCCGCGCCGGGGGTTCTTGAAGCTCCGGTAGTACCCAAGTCCAAGGGACGCATCGTCGTCAACTGGATCACTTCCACCGACCACAAGACCATCGGGTACATGTACCTCATTGCGTCCTTCGTGTTCTTCTGCCTCGGTGGTGTCATGGCCCTGCTGATCCGCGCCGAGCTCTTTGAGCCCGGAATGCAGATCCTGCAGACCAAAGAGCAGTACAACCAGATGTTCACGATGCACGGCACCGTCATGCTGCTGATGTTCGCAACCCCGCTGTTCGCGGGCTTCGCCAACGTCATCATGCCGCTGCAAATCGGTGCTCCCGATGTCGCCTTCCCGCGTCTGAATGCCCTGGCCTTCTGGTTCTTCCTCTTTGGTTCCACCATCGCCGTCTCCGGCTTCATCACCCCCCAGGGTGCTGCGTCATTCGGTTGGTTCGCCTATGCTCCGCTGTCGAACACCACGTTCAGCCCTGGTGTCGGTGGAGACCTGTGGGTCTTTGGCCTCGCGCTCTCAGGCTTCGGAACCATCCTTGGTGCCGTCAACTTCATCACCACCATCATCTGCATGCGTGCACCGGGCATGACCATGTGGCGTATGCCGATCTTCACCTGGAACACCCTTGTGACGGCTATCCTTGTCCTGATGGCCTTCCCGCCGCTGGCAGCTGCGCTGTTCGCGCTCGGCGCGGACCGTCGCTTCGGTGCCCACATCTTTGACCCCGAAAATGGCGGTGCCGTTCTCTGGCAGCACCTCTTCTGGTTCTTCGGGCACCCCGAGGTTTACATCATCGCCCTGCCGTTCTTCGGCATTGTTTCCGAGATCTTCCCGGTGTTCAGCCGCAAGCCGATCTTCGGCTACAAGGGCCTCGTGTACGCCACCATCGCCATTGCTGCACTCTCCGTCACCGTGTGGGCACACCACATGTACGTGACCGGTTCGGTGTTGCTGCCGTTCTTCGCCTTCATGACCATGCTGATCGCGGTACCGACGGGCGTGAAGTTCTTCAACTGGATCGGAACGCTCTGGCAGGGCTCAATCACCTTTGAAACCCCTATGCTCTGGAGCATCGGGTTCCTGGTGACCTTCCTCTTCGGTGGCCTGACGGGCATCATCCTGGCGTCGCCGCCGCTGGACTTCCACGTCTCCGACTCCTACTTCGTGGTGGCGCACTTCCACTACGTGGTCTTCGGTACGGTTGTGTTCGCCATGTTCGCCGGCTTCTACTTCTGGTGGCCAAAGTGGACGGGCAAGATGCTCAACGAGCGCCTGGGTAAGATCCACTTCTGGCTCCTTTTCCTTGGTTTCCACGGCACGTTCCTCATCCAGCACTGGCTGGGTGTCGAGGGCATGCCGCGTCGTTACGCCGACTACATGCCGCAGGATAACTTCACCTGGATGAACCAGTTCTCCACTATCTCCTCCTTCGTACTGGGCGCCTCGCTGCTGCCGTTCTTCTGGAACGTCTACATCACCTGGCGCAGCAACAAGAAGGTTGAAGTTGATGATCCTTGGGGCTTCGGTGCCTCGCTGGAGTGGGCTACGTCCTGCCCGCCGCCGCGCCACAACTTCACTTCCTTGCCCCGTATCCGCTCCGAGCGCCCGGCACTGGACCTGCACCACCCCGAGTTGGCTCAGATCCACACCGCAGAGGCCCCGTCACCCGCAGCAGCTGTTTTGGGTAACGCCGACCAGAGGGACGTCAACAAATGAAAATTGAATCGTGGCTCTTCGGAGCCGGAGTCTTCTTCTTCGTCCCCGTAGCCATCGCCTACGGCTTCCTGACCAATTGGTCTGAGTGGGTCGGCGTCCTGGGAATCCTCCTCGTCGGTGGCCTTGCGGGCATGATCGGCGCATACCTTGGTTTCACCGGCAAGCGTGTCGGCATGCGTCCGGAAGACCGTCCCGATGCAGAGGTTCACGAGGGCGCAGGCGAACAGGGGCACTTCAGCCCCTGGAGCTGGTGGCCGCTGGTTCTCGGCCTTGCCTGCGCAGGCGGCTTCCTGGGTCTCGCAGTCGGTTTCTGGATCACCTACATTGCCGGTGGTCTGGCCCTGGTGGCACTCGTTGGCTGGGTCTTTGAATACAGCCGTGGCGACCACGCACACTAGCAGTACCTGAGAGCAAAAGAGGGCCCCACCGAAAGGTGGGGCCCTCTTTATTTGCCCGCAGGTTGTTCCGAGCAGCTGGAGCTCTGTTCAGTGGCCCTCGGAGGCCTCCAGGACGGACGAAAGTTGTACAAGGGCACTCTGGACGTTCGGAATGCTGTGGTCGTCAGAGAGGGCCTCTGGAGCTACTTCCAGGAAAACCTCGCAGCCGTGGGCAAAGTCCTCTGTCATGACCTCCAACAATGAGCGTGCGTCAACAGGACGACCCTCCCGTTTCCGAATTGTCACAGGGAGCCCGGTCTCCGTGACAGCACGAACGAATACGGCGGCGGCCCGCGCATGCAGTCCGATCCCGGCAGCGACGTAGGTCTTCAGCTCCGGCAACCTCAACTCCTTTGTTACGACGGATGCTCCGCGTGAAATGATCCATATAAGCGTAGCTGCCCCAGCCGTTACCAGTACGTACCGAAGGCAGTGGTCTAGACCTGACGTGCCAGTGAATTATCCTTAAGCCATGACTCACATGATGGATAGCGGCCGTGCCTGAAGCGGCGAGTATCGCTGGGGATATAGACCGGACCAGCGGAACACCCATCTACGTCCAGCTACGCGAAATCCTCCGGACCTTCATCGCACAGTCCTGTCCGCCCGGGTCTTCGCTGCCGTCCGAGAGGGACCTTTCCGAACGTTTCGGCTTGGCCCGAATGACTGTGCGCCAAGCAATTGACGCCTTGGTCGGCGAAGATGTCATAGAGCGCGTCGTCGGCCTCGGCACCTTCGTGAAGAAGCCCAAACTGGATCTCCAAGTGAAGTTGACCTCCTACAGCGAGGAGATGCAGCGACGAGGCATGGTTCCGGCCGCTAAGGTCCTCAGCTTTGAGCAGATCGCTGCAAGTGCCTTCCTGGCACGCGAATTGCAACTGGATGAGGGTACGCCGCTGGTCCGGTTCCGGCGCCTGCTGCTGGCAGATAACGAGCCAATGAGCGTTGATGAGAACTTTATCCCAGCCCACCGTGTGCCTGGCTTGTTGGACGAGGCCCCACCCACATCGCTCTACAACGTATTGAGCGAACGTTTCGGACTGGTTATGGAGTGGGGCGAGGACATGATTGAGGCCACCGCCGCATCACCCTCCACGGCCCGCCTTCTTAACGTCGACGTCGGTTCGCCCCTCCTCAAGATCCAGCGCCATGCCTTCGTGGCCCGGGCGATGGTGGACTACTCCGTGTCGTATTACCGGGCAGACCGGTACAAGCTGTGGGTACCCCTCCAGCGTCCTGGCGTCCGCCCTACCCGTAATTACTCGTCGGGCTACAGGACGCCCTAAGCGAGGACGCCAGCCAAAGCCGGCCCACCGCCGTCGCTGTTGTACCGGTGCAATGCAGGGCACGCAAAAGCCCGGCTGGAGAAATCCAGCCGGGCTTTTTACGTGATCTGACAGAGGCTACTGGGCGCTAGTGGCTCAGGCTCTTCTGGTCTTCACCGGAGGTGATTGCTTCATGGTGGCCATGAGCGTGTGCTGCTTCCAGTTCGGCCGGGGTTGCCGGTGCGACCCGGTCCTCGAAGAACCACTTGGAGAGTGCCGCGCGGCGCTTTTCCTTGCGGGTGACAACACCGTGTTCGTTCGGCTGGGCCGGCAGGGGAGCAGGTGACTCGAAGCCAACCAGCTTGTATCGCTTGTACTCGTCCAACGGGGCGTGAACCTCGATGAACTCACCGTGCGGGAGGCGCACGATGCGGCCGGTTTCGCGGCCATGGAGTGCAATTTCGCGGTCCTTGCGCTGGAGAGCCAAAGCGATCCTCTTGGTCACGATGAACGCGATGATCGGGCCAATGAAGAACAGCGTGCGGAGCCAGTAGGTAACGTCGTTCAACGACACGTGGAAGTGCGTTGCAATGAGGTCGGAACCAGCCGCTGCCCACATAACGCAGTACCAGGTGAAGCCTGCAACGCCGATTGCGGTACGCGTTGGAGCGTTACGCGGACGGTCGAGGACGTGGTGTTCCCGGTTGTCCTTGGTGACCCAGCGTTCGATCCAGGGGTACGTAAACAGAACGGTGAAGATGATGCCGGCAGGCACGAGGGCCGGGAGCAGCACGTTCAGGGTCAGGGTGTGGCCAAAGACGATCCACTCGAAGTGGAAGTTGTTCACGACACCTGGCATGAGACGCAAGGCGCCGTCCACGAATCCGATGTACCAGTCAGGCTGTGTACCAGCCGAAACGGGCGAAGGATCGTACGGGCCGTAGTTCCAGATCGGGTTGATCGTGAATGCTGCAGCCATCAGGGCCAGGACGCCGAAGACGATGAAGAAGAATCCACCGGCCTTGGCTGCGTATACCGGGCCGAGGGGGTAGCCGACGACGTTGCCGTCATTACGGCCGGGGCCGGGGTACTGGGTGTGCTTGTGTACGACGACCATGAAGAGGTGGATGACAATCATCAGGAGGATAAGTGCCGGCACCAGCAGGATGTGCAGTACGTAGAGTCGGCCGATGATGGCCGTTCCCGGGAATTCTCCACCGAAGAGGAAGAACGAGATGTAAGTACCAATCACCGGGATGGACTTGATCACGCCGTCGATGATGCGCAGGCCGTTACCGGACAAGAGGTCATCAGGGAGCGAGTAGCCCGTAAAGCCGGCTGCCATGGCCAGGATCAGCAGGACGCCGCCCACTACCCAGTTCATTTCACGGGGCTTGCGGAACGCACCGGTAAAGAAGACACGCAGCATGTGAACGCCGAGGGAGGCCACGAAGAGCAGTGCTGCCCAGTGGTGGACCTGGCGCATGAAGAGCCCGCCACGCACATCGAACGAGATGTTCAACGACGAGTTGTAAGCGACCGACATCTCGACGTTGTACAGCGGGGTGTACGAGCCCTGGTAGTGGGTCTCCGCCATGGACGGATCGAAGAAGAACGTCAGGAAGGTACCCGACATCAAAAGGATGACGAAGGAGTACAGTGCCACTTCGCCAAACATGAATGACCAGTGGTCCGGGAAGACCTTCCGGCCGAACTCACGCAGGATGCCGGAGCCGCCTACGCGCTCGTCAACGAAGTTGGTGAAACTACCAACCTTGGTTTTCGGAACGAAGGGGGCTTCAGCTGTTGATGAGGCGCTCATGCTCGTCACGCTCCCAGTAACTCGGTCCTACAGGTTCTCTGAAGTCGCTGGTTGCGACGAGGTAGCCCTCTGCGTCAACTGCGATGGGCAGCTGGGGGAGCGGACGGCTGGCCGGCCCGAAGATGACCTTGCATTCCTGCGTAAGGTCGAACGTGGACTGGTGGCAGGGGCACAGGAGGTGGTGCGTCTGCTGCTCGTAGAGAGCAACGGGGCAACCAACGTGCGTGCAGATCTTGGAGTATGCAACGATGCCGTTGTAGCTCCAGTTTTCACGGCCCTTGGAGGGGTTCAACGAGTTCGGGTCGAGGCGCATGAGCAGGACAACTGCCTTTGCCTTTTCATTCAACTTGCCTTCGTGCAGCTCGTTGAGCCCCTCGGGAATCACGTGGAATGCCGAACCAATGGTCACATCGGAAGCCTTGATGGGGGTGCCATCAGGGTCGCGGGTGAGTCGCTTAAGCTTGTCGCCGTCGGGTGCCCACATGGTGTGTGCAAGGGCTTTGTCCGGCCGCGGACCCAAATCGCCGAAGATGGCGAGGGCCGGCAGGGGAGCCAATGCAACGGCGTCCAGGAGGGTGTTGCGGATCAGAGGACGGCGCTTAATGCCCGTCTCCTCTACGATGTCGTCGACGATACGGACCGCAGCCTGGCGGTCTTCCTCGGTGCGGATGGCGTGACGCTCTTCCGACACTTCATGATCGGGCATCAGGGCCTTGGCCCAGTGCACGATGCCCGTTCCGATACCCAGCATGGCGAAAGCCGTACCCAGTCCCAGAAGGAGGTTTTGGGTGCGGATGGTCGCAATGGTGGTGTCGTCGCCCAAATCGATGGCGAAGTACGCCACCAGGAAGACCAACGTACCGATGACGGAGGTGCCAAACAGAATGGCTACCTGACGCTCGGCGCGCTTCGCGGCTACCGGGTCCGTGTCAGCCAGGCGCAAACGATGCGGAGGAAGTCCAGGATCCTGGAACTTCTCCACCTCATTCTGACCAGCCGTAGCTACGGTGCCCGAGTGGTTCGGACTGCCGTCACTATGGTTGCCCATAATTCGCCTCATCCTTCTCTCGTTGTCTCGGCCGGGGCCGAGTTATTTTCAGTTTCAAACTGCTGACTGTGCAGCAGAAGTTTTTTGCCTGCAGGCTAGGACGTGCGGGACGTCAACCAGATGGTGAAGGCGATGATGACACCCAGGCCGGCAACCCAAACGAAGAGGCCTTCGGATACCGGACCAAGGGAACCAAGTTCAGCTCCACCGGGCGATCCATTGGCTTCAATCGTCTTCAGGAAGGTGATGATGTCGCGCTTGTCTTCAGGCGTGATGTTCGAATCGTTGAAGACGGGCATGTTCTGCGGCCCCGTGGCCATGGCTTCGTAGATGTGGGCTTCGGTGACACCTGCCAGGCCGGGAGCGAACTTGCCGCGGGTCAACGCACCGCCAGCGGCTGCTGCGTTGTGGCACATCGCGCAGTTGACGCGGAAGAGTTCGCCGCCCTTGGCTGCGTCTCCCTTACCGTCGAGGAGCTTTTCCTCGGGAATAGCCGGGCCTGCACCGAGGGAGGCAACGTAAGCAGCGAGCTGCTTGGTCTGTTCCTCATTGAACTGGGCGGGCTTCTTCTGGGCCTGGGGGCCGCTCATCTGCATGGGCATACGACCGGTACCAACCTGGAAGTCAACAGCAGCAGCACCCACGCCGACCAGCGAGGGGCCGTCGTTGGTTCCGCTTGCACCCATACCGTGGCAGGTGGCGCAGTTGGCGGCGAAAAGCTTTCCGCCTTCTTCTACGTCACTGGCGCTGTAGCTAGTGGTGTCGGCCTTGGCCTGGTTGACGGTTGTGGCAACGGCGTAAAGCCCACCAGTGAGGAGGAGGCCCATCAACAGCAGCGCTATGGCTGCCAGTGGGTGACGTCGCTTCTGCGAGAGTGCCTTCACGTGGTGGTTCCTTTTTTCGATCCTGCGTCGGCTCCGGGAGCCGCTTCTTTAAATTCTGCCTCTTGTAGAAAAAGAGTCAAAGCTGGGGCTTACTTGAGGACGTAGATGACCAGGAAGAGGCCGATCCACACGACGTCGACGAAGTGCCAGTAGTAAGAGGTGACGATTGCCGACGTCGCTTCGAAGTGTCCGAACTTCTTGGCTGCAAAGGCGCGTCCAATGATGAACAGGAACGCGATCAAACCGCCGATGACGTGAAGGCCGTGGAAGCCTGTAGTCATGTAGAAGGCGGAGCCGTAGGCGTTGGACGACAGGGAAACGTGCTCGGAGACGAGCATGGCGTATTCCGTGGTCTGGCCGGCTACGAAGAAGGCACCCATGATGAACGTGAGGACAAACCATTCCGACATGCCCCAGCGCGTGAACTGAAGCGGCCTGCCGGTGCGGCGGGGCTCCAGCCGCTCAGCGGCAAAGACGCCCATCTGGCAAGTAAAGGAACTTGCCACAAGGACGATGGTGTTGACGAGCGCAAACGGGAAGTTGAGCTTGGCCGTCTCCTCGGCCCACATCGTTCCCGATGTGGAGCGCAGGGTGAAGTACATGGCAAAGAGGCCGGCGAAGAACATCAACTCACTGGACAGCCAAACTACGGTTCCAACAGAAACCAAGTTGGGGCGGTTCAGCGTCGGGTGCGCCGGGGTACTGGGGGCATGGGTCGCAGATGTCACAAGGACATTATGTCTGTAAAAGTCCAGAGTTCCCAATGCAACCCACCGATTCGGGAGACTTTTTCTACAAAGACGCGAAATCGCGCGGAAAAGTTCCCGGCCCGGTTCACATTGGTCATCGGCGTGGCTGGCTCGATAGCATCAGGGAGTGACTTCTCCGGCATCGGCACCTGCAGCCAGCAACACCTGGCCAGGGCTCATCTCAGCACTGATCAACGGCGACGACCTTGCGGTGGCCAACACCGAATGGGCCATGAATACGATCATGTCCGGTGAAGCCACGCCGTCGCAGATCGCCGGCTTCCTTGTGGCCTTGCGCGCAAAGGGCGAGACGGTCGAAGAGTTGGCCGGCCTTGTCGAGGCCATGGTCCAGCACGCCAATCCCATCGGGATCACCGGGGAGAAGCTGGACATCGTTGGAACGGGAGGCGACCGCCTCAATACGGTCAACATATCCACCATGGCCGCGCTCGTTGCTGCGGGTGCGGGTGCCAAGGTGGTCAAGCACGGCAACAGGGCGGCATCGTCGACGTCCGGTTCTGCTGATGTCCTGGAAGCCCTGGGCGTGCGCCTTGACCTCTCGATTGAGCAGGTGGCCCGGAACGCCGAAGAGGCAGGAATCACATTCTGTTTTGCCCAGGTTTTCCACCCTTCATTCCGTCACACGGCCGTCCCAAGGCGGGAGCTGGCCGTTCCAACAGCCTTCAATTTCCTGGGGCCGATGACCAACCCGGCCCATGTGCAGGCATCTGCTGTTGGTGTGGCCAATGCCAGGATGGCCCCGTTGGTGGCTGGAGTTCTGGCCCGGCGTGGAAGCCGCGGATTGGTGTTCAGGGGTGACGACGGACTGGATGAGCTCACGCCCACCGGGCCGTCCACGGTATGGGAAATCAGGGATGGAGCTGTTACAGAGCAGGTCTTCACTCCTGCGGACCTGGGAATAGGTCCGTCTACCGTGGCCGACCTCCGGGGCGGCGACGCCGCAGCCAACGCTGCCGTTGTCCGGGAGATCCTCGACGGTAGGGTCGGGCCCGTGCGCGACGCTGTTCTCCTGAACGCGGCAGCAGGGCTGGTGTCCTTCGACCTTCATGCCCAGGGCAGCCTGGTGGAGCGGATGGGTGCCGCGTTCGCCCGCGCAGCTGAATCTGTTGATTCGGGTAAGGCAGCCGCGGTCCTGGAGAAGTGGACAGCGCTCAGCCAGAGCTGACAGCTGACCCGGTCCTGTTTATTCGAAGCCGAGTGCGAATGCCGCATCGAGGTCGTGCTGCGAATACGCGCGGAACGCGATGTGCGTGGTGGTGTGGACCACAGAACCAACCTTTGAAAGCTTGTCGGCGATAACGTCGGCAAGCTCTTCATGCTTTGAAACCCTGGCCACCGCGATCAAGTCCCATTCGCCCGTCACGGAGTAGACCTCGCTGATGCCCTGGATGGCGGAGATTTGCTCGGCCGTCTCCGGGATGCGCGAGGCGTCGGTCTTGATCAGGACGAAAGCAGTGATCACGTGGGGCCCTTCCGGAAAAGCATCATTGCGGACGCTTTCCAGCCTAGTGCATCCACCATGTCCCGGGCTGGATCACACCCGGCTGCGCCGCTTGCGCACGACCCGCACCACCAAGGCCACCAGCGCACGGTATCCAAGCAGGAAAACAGCGAGGCTGATCAGTGCTACCACGATGAACGGCAGTACGACTGTCTGCCCGGTGGCTGCCCTCAGGAGCATTCCCACCACTACCGTGCTGAGCCAGACGCCCACGCCGACCGGCCATAGGGAGAGCGGCGCCCGCCATGCACGCAGGACCATCCACGCGATGGCGGCGCCGGCAAGGAAGGGCCACGCCGTGGTGAAGGCTCCGAGGACAATGTCGCCACGGGCATGAGCATCGCGACCAATGGCTGCGAAGACAAGAATCAACAAAAGGTCGGCGATTGCGGCTGGAAGCCACGGCTTGGATGGGGAAGGCATGCCTCCGACATTAGCGGCCATTGCGATCAGGCGGGAATTCGCTCCGGGCCATTGTGGGGGTGAAAGCCCCGGTATTAGCCTCGGACGGGGGACAAGGAGTTCCCCGGTTCCTTGGAGGGATGGCAGATGCAGAAGATTTCCACTTGTTTGTGGTTCGACGGCCAGGCTGAGGAGGCAGCGGAGTTCTACACTTCCACGTTCGACAATTCGTCCATGGGTGAGGTTATGCCTGGGCCCGGCGGCAAGGCACTCACCGTGGAATTCGAGATCGAGGGCAGGCAGTTCATGGGCCTCAACGGAGGCCCCATGTTCAAGTTCACTGAGGCGGTTTCCATGGTGGTCAATTGCGACTCCCAAGAGGAAGTGGACCGCTATTGGGATGCCCTGCTCGTCGGGGGAGTGGAGAGTCAGTGTGGTTGGCTGAAGGACCGGTTTGGCCTGTCGTGGCAGGTTGTTCCTACCGCTATGGCCGGGATCCTCAATGGGCCGGACCCGGCAGGTTCCCAGCGCGCCATGGAAGCGATGATGAAGATGCGCAAGCTCGACATCAATGAGCTCCAAAGGGCTTACGACGGCGTTGGGTAACCATGGGGGACAGGCGCTGGACGCGCTGCTAGCATGTGCGCAGGGTGCCGTATTCACGCACCTGGCAACCCTGAGGAGAACCGACCGATGACAACGCGCCTCAACCCATACATCTCGTTTCGGGACAATGCCCGGGACGCAATCACGTTCTACGAATCCGTCTTTGGCGGTGAGCTGAACATCAGCACTTTCGGTGACATGCCCGGGAGTCAGGACCCAGCCGAAGCCGATAAGGTCATGCACGCCATGCTGGTAACTCCTGGCGGCCTGACCCTCATGGCGGCTGACACGCCGAACGGCATGGAGTACAACCCCGGCGACAACATTTCTGTATCCCTCAGCGGTGACGCGTCAGACGAAGCTGAGCTGCGTGGCTTCTGGGACAAGCTCGTCGACGGCGGTACGGTCACCGTTCCGCTCGAATCGGCACCCTGGGGCGACACTTTTGGAATGTGCGTCGACAAGTTCGGTATCAACTGGTTGATCAACATCGCAGGAGAACAGCAGCAGTAGCTCCACGGTTCCGCCTTCACTGGATGCCCCGCCCGGATTCCCGGTGGGGCATCCACGTGGCTTCAGCTGATCCGCCGGCCGTCCGTGGTAAGTCGCTTGCCCATGTGTTTTGGTGTGCGCAACACGATGGAGCGGTCCATGATCTCGGCGAAAGGAAGCCTTTCGCCGAGCTGCCGTTCCAGGACGGTCATGTCCTCAATGCGGCGAAGCCAGACCATCATCAAGATGGAGTACAGCCCAGCAGTGGTGGCTACGAACCGGACCTCCTGGAGGCCCACGAGCCGTCCGGCGACTGCTTCAACCTGCGTGACGGGAACGCGCAGGAAGTACCACACTGATACGGGCCAGGGAGCATAGGCGCGGGCCACCTCCAAGCGCACAATGAGGCGCTTTTCGGCAAGGAGCGCTAAGAGGGCGTTCTTCGCGCGGACAGGGCTGATACCGGCACTCTTGGCGATGTGGGCGACGGACGCGCGGCCGTCGTCGCGCAGAATTGCGGCAACGTTATTTTCCACTTCTGAAGGAACACCCCGCTGGGCTGCAGTGGGCTGGGGGAGTCCAAGCTCGAGCCGGGTGATTTCCCGTTCCTGCAGCGAACGCAGTCTCCATTGCTGCGCGTCCGCAAGCAACCTGATGCCGCGGTGGGTGCGGGTAGTCGTGACGCCGGCAATGGAGGGGAGCCTGTCCAGGACAAAGCGGCCCAGGTCAGCATCGGACTGGCAAAGGCAAGTCAGTACGAGGTCCCGACCGCCGGCTGTCTGGTCGATCGACAGGACCTCGTCATCGTCGGCGAGGTCCGCAGTGGCGGAAGCAATACTCGCAGGCGCGCAATCAATCTCGATGATGGCGCCGGTGTATCTCGCTCCGGGCCCCCGATAGGCCGTGATCCAGGCCAGTCCGGCGTCTTCCAACGCACTCCAGCGCCTGGCCAATGTCACGGCGTCGGCTCCGACTACAGGCGCCAAAGCGGCCCACGGAGCACGGGGACGGATCTGGAGGGCGTGCAGAAGCCGAAGATCCCGCTCGTCAAGATGATATTCCTGCATTTTTCCTGCTCTTTCAGCAAAAAACCTGCGTTTTGAGTGTATTCAACCACTTGTTGCCTAGGTTTGGGTCCGCCCCACCTGAAAGGCCCCTCTCATGTCCGCTCAAACCGCCGACCCGGCTGCCATCACTGCGCAGGCTCATGCCGCCGACGTACGGAAAGCGTGGGGGAGAGGTGGGGCTGCGCATCAGGCCGATGGAAGCTGGTCCGATGCCTTGTTGGTGTCCGCTGTACGTCGGGGGGACCTCGCGGCGTTCGCCGAGCTGTATCGTCGCCATTTGGCGGTGGCCGGTTACGTGGCCCGCGCGGAGTGCGACACCGGCAACGATCCGGACGACGTCGTGGCAGAAGCCTTTGGTTCGGTGTTTGGATCACTGGCCAAAGGAGGCGGGCCCCGCGAGTCGTTCCAGGCGTACCTGACGACAACTGTCAGGCGAATTGCACATCGGCGCAACATCCAGGGCCGACGACGTGCAACGCTTGGTTACGGCAGCGCCGTGGATTCCCTGGTTCTCAGCGAGGACTCGAGCATCAAGGCTTTCGAATCCACGACCCTGATGAGGGCCTTCCACTCGTTACCTGTGCGATGGCAGGCGGTTCTGTGGTGCGCGGAAGTTGAAGGCCTGAAACCTGCGGGTACGGCGCGGGTCATGGAACTGAGCCCCAATGGAGTTTCTTCGCTGCTTGTCAGGGCGCGTGAAGGGCTCCGGCAGGCGTATCTCCAACAACATGTGCAATTCTCGCCGGACGATCCCTGCATCGATTTTTCCCGACACTTGGGCAAGTTCGTCAGGAACGCCGTTCGTAAGGCCGCGCGGCAGAGGCTCGATCACCATGTGGCTGTGTGTCATCGCTGCCATGAAACAGTGCAGGATCTTAAAGAGATCCACGCGGGTATGGCTGGTGCCTGAGGGGAGCCCCGATTTACCTTTACTTTACATAATGTAGATTATCGGCACTTAATGTTGAGAGCCGGAGTGGGTGCCCTTAGGTCCCGGCAGTTCCCGGATTGCCCAAGCGCGACGCAGCTTTCTTCTGGATCTTCGCAGCTCTGGTTGAGTAGTCGGCGATGGTCCGCAGTTCGTCGTCGCTGTACCCCTCAAGAAGGCGCCCGAGTCCGTCCATGAAGTCGACGAAATACGGTGTCGCAGCGGTGACCTGGTCGCCGATCAGCTCGATCAGTACCTTTCGTTTGTCCTCGTCGCTCCGGACCCTTCTGGCGACTCCCTTGGCCTCCAGCCGTTGCATGAGGCCGGTGACTGAGGCAGGCGCCAACCCTGAATGCTGTCCGAATTCCCCTGCTGTCATGGGCCCAAAGCGCAACAGGATATCGATGGCTTTACCCTCCGTGGCGGACAACCCGCGCAGCTCGGACAGCTTGGTGTGGAACATGACGGCGGCCGTCGAAAGCTCCCTTCCGGAAGTGAAAACGGCGTCCATCAGGGCTTGCCGGTGGGCGCTGTGCTTGGCTTCGGATTCCATGCGACGAGGCTAGCAAGTTATTTCGTTTTCCCGAAAGGATTGCAGTCCGCACGCTCCAGCTATATATTTCGTTTGTCCGAACGAAATAAAATGGAGCACGACATGATGAACTGTTTGGTCATTGGAGCTGGGATCGCCGGGTTGGCCTCCGGAATTGCACTACAGAAAGCCGGACATCGGCCGGTCATCTTTGAAGCCTACGACGCACCCTCCGACGGTATTGGCGGCTTCCTCACAGTTGCCGTCAACGGCTTTGACGCGTTGGAAACACTTGGCCTCAAAGACGACGCCTGTCGCTTGGGTTTCCCCACTCCCCTGATGTCCATGTACCTGGGCAGCAACGGGAAGCACCTCATCGACTTCGACTATGGCGGCTCCTTGCCGGACGGCACCACCGCCCGAACCATGACCCGCTCGGAGCTATACGGCATGTTCCGCGAAGAGGCCAGCCGACGTGGCATCGGTATCGGCTACGGCAAACGGCTCACCGCGGTGGAAGAACGGCCCGACGGCGTGACCGCAGTTTTCGCCGACGGAACCTCAGCCGCCGGAGACGTCCTGATCGGTGCCGATGGACTCAAGTCGAAGGTGAGGGACCTCATCGACCCCTCCTCCCCTGCGCCCAGGAGCATTCCGCTGCTCAACACCGGCGGCATCGTGCCAGCCGGAGTCCTCCCTCCGGGGACGATCGATGTGGAGGTTGGCCGCATGAAGATGGTTTTTGGAAAACGCTGTTTCTATTGCTACATGCGGGATCCCGACGGGCGGGTGTGGTGGTTCGCCAACCCGCTGGAACGGTCCTCGGAAGATCCTGCCGCTTTGGATGCCGGGGCCCGCAAAGCGTGGCTGACACAGCTCGTGGAACGCGATCGCACACCCATGGCTGCGATCGTTGCCGCGACTGATGACGTCATCCGGCCGTATAGGACCTCCGACTTTCCGGGCATCCCGCGCTGGTGGCGCGGAAGAATGGTCCTGGTGGGAGACGCCGCCCACGCGGCCTCGCCGTCCTCCGGACAAGGAGCGTCCATGGCCATAGAGGACGCCGTCACGTTGGGGCGCGCCTTGCGTGGCGCCGGGCCGGAACCGATACCTGAAGCCCTGGCCCGTTACGAAGCCGAACGCAGGAACCGGGCGGAGCTGGTGGTCCAGTGGGGGGCGACGGAATGCGGCACCGAAGATCAGGGGCCAATTCAAGCGGGTGTTCGAGGACATGACCCTGCCGCTGGTATTCCGTGCCCTCTCACGCAAGTCCGCTGACAATTTCGACTGGCTGTATCACCACCACATCGACTGGGACACGGCAAGCACCGCGGGCTCCTGACGAACGGACGTACCAGCGAACTGACCAAGAGCTCAGGCACCCACGTAGGCAGCCAAGTGCTTCCCCGTCAGCGTCCCCTTGGCGGCCACGAGGTCAGCCGGCGTTCCGTTGAAAACGATCCTTCCGCCGTCGTGCCCTGCACCCGGGCCAAGGTCGATGATCCAGTCGGCATGGGCCATGACGGCCTGGTGGTGTTCGATAACAATGACCGACTTGCCGGACTCGACCAGGCGGTCAAGCATGCCCAGGAGGTTTTGGACATCGGCAAGGTGCAGGCCGGTGGTTGGCTCGTCCAGGATATAGATGTCGCCCTTCTCTGACATCTGGGTGGCCAGCTTGAGGCGCTGGCGCTCACCGCCGGACAACGTAGTGAGAGGCTGGCCGAGTGTCAGATAGCCGAGCCCGACGTCGGCCATGCGTTCCAGGATCTTGTGGGCTGCGGGAGTGCGGGCGTCACCCTCGGCAAAGAAGCGTTCTGCATCGACCACGGACATTGCAAGCACTTCTGCAATATTGCGCTCCCCGAGGGTGTATTCCAGGACAGCCGCCTGGAATCGTTTCCCGTCGCATTCCTCGCAGGTCGACTCCACCGTAGCCATGACGCCAAGGTCGGTATAGATCACGCCGGCGCCGTTGCAGGTGGGGCATGCGCCTTCCGAGTTGGAACTGAAGAGCGCCGGCTTGACTCCGTTCGCCTTTCCGAACGCCTTTCGAATCGGCTCCAACAGGCCCGTGTACGTAGCCGGGTTACTGCGGCGTGAACCCCGGATGGCGCCCTGGTCGATGACGACGACCCCTTCACGGGAGGCTACTGAGCCGTGGATCAGGGAGCTTTTGCCCGAACCAGCCACGCCGGTCAGGACGCAGAGGACGCCCAGGGGGATGTCGACGTCGACATTCTTGAGGTTGTTGGTGGACGCGCCGCGGACCTCGAGTTTGCCGGTGGCAGGACGAACCGAGGCCTTGATGCCCGCCCGGTCGTCGAGGTGCCGGCCCGTGATCGTGTCGCTGCCGCGCAACCCCTCAACATCGCCTTCGAAGCAGACAGATCCGCCGCCGCTGCCTGCGCCGGGTCCAAGGTCAACCACGTGGTCGGCAATGGCGATGGTTTCGGGCTTGTGCTCCACCACAAGGACTGTGTTGCCCTTGTCCCTGAGCTGCAGCAGGAGTTGGTTCATGCGCTCGATGTCGTGGGGGTGCAAACCGATCGTTGGTTCGTCAAAAACGTACGTGATGTCGGTCAGGGAGGACCCCAGGTGGCGGATCATCTTGGTCCGCTGCGCCTCGCCCCCGGACAGGGTTCCTGCCGGGCGATCCAAGGAAAGATAGCCAAGACCGATGTCGGCGAAGGAGTCCAGGAGGTGTTGGAGGCCCTTCAGCAGCGGAGCAACAGAGGGCTCGTCGATTCCCCGGATCCAATCGGCGAGATCGCTGATCTGCATGGTGCAAACATCGGCGATGCTCTTGCCTTTGATCTTCGAAGACCTGGCTTCGGGACTGAGCCTGGTGCCGTCACACTCGGGGCAGGTGGTGAAGGTGATGGCACGTTCAACGAAGGCACGAATGTGTGGCTGCAGGGCGTCGACGTCCTTGCTGAGCATCGATTTCTGGATCTTGGGGATCACGCCTTCATATGTGAGGTTGATGCCCTCCACCTTGATTTTCGTGGGTTCGCGGTACAGGAGATCCTGGAGTTCCCTCTTGGTGAACTTTGCGATCGGCTTGTCCATGTCAAAGAACCCTGAGCCGCTGAAGATGCGCCCGTACCAACCGTCCATGGTGTAACCCGGGATGGTGAGCGCCCCTTCGCTGAGTGACTTCGTGTCGTCATACAGGGCCGTCAGGTCGAAGTCGTTGACAGATCCCATGCCTTCGCACCGCGGACACATACCACCCAGCCGGTTGAACGTAGCTTTTTCCGTCTTGGTCTTGCCTTCCCCGCGCTCCACGGTGATGGCGCCGCTGGCTTTCACCGTTGGCACGTTGAAGGAATAGGCGTTGGGCGAACCGATGTGCGGGTGGCCGAGGCGGCTGAAAAGGATGCGGAGCATCGCATTGGCATCAGTGGCTGTACCCACCGTAGACCTCGGGTTGGAGCCCATCCGTTCCTGGTCGACGATGATCGCCGTCGTGAGGCCCTCAAGCATGTCGACGTCGGGCCGGGCCAGGGACGGCATGAAGCCCTGCACGAAAGCGCTGTAGGTCTCGTTGATCATTCGCTGGGACTCAGCAGCGATGGTTGCGAAGACGAGGGAACTCTTTCCGGAGCCGGAGACACCTGTGAAGACCGTGAGCCTGCGCTTCGGGATCTCGATGGTGACGTCTTTCAGGTTGTTCTCACGTGCACCCTGGACCCTGATCAGATCGTGGGTGTCGGCGACGTGCGACGCGGGAGATGACGTGTGCGTGCCCGTGGCAATACTCATGATTTCTCCATCTGTTAGGCGGCGTTGCCCAACAGTCCCCTGTTGGCGCCCCTGGCTCTCACCGGCCAACCTCGACCAGTAGCTTCGATTCTGCCATTGTCTTCCACGCATTACTCGCTAAGAATGGAGCATGCCGGTATATGTGAGGTCCCTCGAAACCGCAGTTCCGCCAACTATCCTTGTCCAGCAGGAAGCACGGGAAGTTTTTGCGTCCCAACCGGGCCTTACCCGGCTCGGAACACGGCTTGTCTCCACGTGCTTTGACTCTGCCGCGATCGACACCCGCTATACGGCCGTGGAAGAACTCAGCCTGGACTCCCATCCGGAGAATCCCAGGTTCTTCGACCCGGAAACGAACATGGTGCTGAGCCCCAGCACCAAGGTCCGCAACGAGATCTTTGCCACCGAGGCCACCAAGCTCTTCGTGGAGGCCGGCAAGTCAGCGGTGGCCCGGGCCGCCGGAATCGACCTGGACGATATCACCCATGTCATCACCGTTTCGTGCACAGGATTCTTCAATCCCGGACCGGACTACAAAGTCGTGCGGGCACTGGGCTTGAACCCCGCTGTACAGCGCTACCACCTGGGCTTCATGGGCTGCTATGCAGCGTTCCCGGCGCTCAAGGCGGCGAAGCAATTCTGCCAGGCTGACCCTGGGGCCGTGGTCCTGGTGATCTGCGTGGAACTCTGTTCGCTGCACGTCAGGACCTCCAATGATCCCGACACGATCATGGGTTCGGCCATTTTTGGTGATGGAGCTGCCGCCGCCATCGTCACCGCCCGTGAACCGGAAGGCCCGGATCCGGTCATCAGGCTGGACCACTTCGAGACCGTCCTCACCCCTGTGGGCGAAGAAGCGATGGCCTGGAACATAGGCGACGAAGGTTTCGAAATGGTCTTGGGGTCCTACGTACCCCACATCATCGAGGAACACATCACTGGGGCGCTGGAGCCGCTGCTGGCCAAGGAACCCCAATTGGCAGGCCTGCCCTACCGCGACATCACGCACTGGGCCATCCACCCGGGTGGACGCAGCATCCTGGACAAGGTCGAGTCAAAGCTTGAACTCACCCAAGAGCAGTTGGTTCCGGCCCGCGAGACCCTGCGGGAGTACGGCAACATGAGCAGCGCCACCGTCCTGTTCGTCCTGAAGTACATGTTGGAACAGGACGCAGCCGAACGTGAGGAACGCATCTGCTCCATGGCGTTTGGTCCAGGCCTGACGGTGGAAACTGGCCTCTTCACGCTGGTCTCCCCCGCACTGTGAGCCCGTGGGGTTCCTTTAAGGACAGGGACCTGCAGGCCGTAGAGGAAATGGACAGGCCGGATTGCGATCCCGTGCGCCTGAACCGGACTTACGCGCGCTTTCCGGTGGTCAACAGTCTCTTGTCCGGCTGGCATCGCACCTATGTGCAACGGATCCGGCCCTTGATGTCCACGACGGATCCGGTGTCATTGCTGGATGTCGGCTGCGGCAGCGGTGACGTTGCCCGGAGCCTGGCGCGATGGGCGCAACGCGATGGGTTCCGGCTCGAGGTGACTGCGATCGACCCGGACCTTCGGGCGCACGAATTTGCCCTCCATGCGCCCCGCGTCGAGGGTGTCACCTACCGGCGTGCGCACAGCTCCCAGCTGGTAGCCGAGGGCAGGACCTTCGACGTCGTGATGTCCAACCACATCCTTCACCACCTCGACGCCGATCAGCTCGCCGGAGTGCTACGGGACTCAGAGCTCCTGGGCCGGCGACTCGTCCTCCACAACGATCTGGTACGCAGCAATATCTCCTACCTGCTGTTCATGGCGGGCTTTTGGCCCCTGGGCCTCGGCTCCTACATCTGCGGGGACGGCCTGGTGTCCATCAAACGCAGCTATACCCGTGCGGAACTGAGGGCAGCCGTTCCCGGCAACTGGACGGTGGAAGCCAACGGCCCCTGGCACACCCTGCTCGTCTACGATGCCGCAGGCGCCAGTCAGGAGGGCGAAAGTGTTTGACGTTGTGGTGGTCGGCGCCGGGCCCGTAGGCCTGTTCATGGGCGCCTTGTTGCTGCAACAGGGGCATACGGTCAGGATTCTGGAACGGCGGCCCGCCCGGAGCCATCGGTCCCGCGCCATCGGCATCCACCCCCCGGCGCTGGGCCAGCTGGCACGCGCAGGAGTGGCGGCTGAACTGACAGAGGCCGGAGTTCATATCCGTCGTGGACTTGCGTACAGCCGCGGAAAGCGGGTGGCCGAACTGCCGTTCTCCGGCGATCCCGACTTTCCGTTTATCCTCGCCGTACCGCAGCCCCTCACCGAAAAGGTCCTGGAGGAGGCCGTAGTGCGCCTTGATCCTGGAGCGATCATCCGCGGGGCCGACGTCATGAGCCTCGTCGAGGACAGTTCAGGAGTGGTGGAGGTGGCTGCGGCCATACCCGCCGGAGAGAAAAAGTTCACGGCCCGCCTGGTGGTAGCCGCCGACGGTGCCCATTCAACTGTTCGCCGGCAGATTCTGCCGGAACTGCCGGCACGCAGCTACCCGGACAGCTACATCATGGGTGACTTCTCTGACGCCACCGGTCATGGCTCCGATGCGGTGCTGTATCTGGAACCCGAAGGGATTGTGGAGTCGTTTCCGCTGCCGGGCGGGGTGCGAAGGTGGGTGGTGCGGTTGGGTGAACCGGATCAAGGCTCGACGGCGGCCGGGCTGGCCGGTCTGGTGGGGGCCAGGACCGGCGAGGTGCTTGACCCGGCCAGCAACACCATGATCAGTGCCTTTGAAGTACGGTCCCGCCTGGTACGGAGGATGGTTCACGGCCGGGTGGTCTTGCTCGGTGACGCCGCCCATGAGATCAGTCCGATTGGTGGGCAGGGCATGAACCTGGGATGGCTGGATGCGGCGGAACTCGCGCCAATAATGCACGCTTCCCTCATGGGGAATGATGTTGGGCGTCGGCTTGCACGGTTTGAGGTAACCAGGCGCAGGACAGCGTTACGGGCTTCGCGGCAGGCCGGCTTGAACATGGCGCTGGGCAGGCCGCTGCCTCCGGCCGTCATGGAAACCCGGAACAGGCTTTTTGCTGCGGCTTTGGAGCTTCCTGCTGTGGCAGCGCTGGTGGAGCGGCGCTTCACCATGCGCTGATTATTCCGGCGCGGTGTAGTAGCAGTCGTAGGTGTCCTGGCTGATGATGAGCCCGTCGCGGAGCTCGAAGACGGCCGTGCTGCGGG
Organism: Paenarthrobacter sp. CAP02; assembly: GCF_040137855.1. Taxonomy (NCBI): domain Bacteria; kingdom Bacillati; phylum Actinomycetota; class Actinomycetes; order Micrococcales; family Micrococcaceae; genus Paenarthrobacter; species Paenarthrobacter sp. CAP02. The sequence continues at coordinate 240,134 of NZ_JBEEII010000003.1, forward strand.
CCCGGATAGTGTCGCCGCGATCCCAATGGGGAAGGTCAAGAAGCAGCGTGGCCGACCAATTCATTTCGAGCACGACCCGGTCACCCTGGCAGGTGGTCCGGACAACGTCGAATGTTTGCTTGGCAACGATGTCTTTGCTGTGGTCCGCCCCGGAGAGCGTCTCGGCCAGGTTGCGGGTGGAACCTGATTTGGACAGTGCGTGTGGCCACTCGGTGAGCGTGAAGTCCTCGGCGAGGAACGGCCGCAGTTCTGCAGCCCCGCCGCCGGCTTCTACGGTCCTGACGAAGGCAAGGACCTGGTCCAAAGGAGTGGAATGGCTCATCCGTCGAGCCTAGCCCACCGTCGCGGACACCTCCGCGCTAGGCTCAAGGCATGACGCATCAACCTCATCCCGAGGCGCCCAGCCCCGCCACCGACTTCAACCCCACGCAGATCAGGGATGCTGTCCGAAGGCTGCTTGACGCAGAGGGGCTTCCGGCAATTGTCCAGGCGGGTCATCCTGTCCTGCGTCATGTTGCGGCCCCCTTTGATGGCCAGATCGACGACGTTGAGTTGCTGGCACTCGTTGATCGGATGCGTGAGGTCATGCATGACGCTCCGGGCGTGGGCTTGGCTGCCCCGCAGTTGGGCATCCCCCTTCAACTGGCCGTCCTTGAGGACAAATACGAGGTTGATCCGGCGTCAGCAGCTGTGCGGCACCGGGAGCAGCTGGAGTTCTTCGCCATCATCAACCCGACGTACAAGCCCCTGGGATCGGAGACGGCCTCATTCTTCGAGGGGTGCCTTTCTGTCGCCGGATACCAGGCTGTGGTGAAACGCCATCGGAACGTCGAGTTGCGATACACGGATACGGCCGGCGAGCCCGTGGAAGAGTGGTTCTCCGGGTGGCAGGCCCGCATCGTGCAACATGAAACGGACCACCTCCACGGAACCCTTTACCTGGACCGTGCCGAATTACGGTCACTGTCCAGCAATGCGGAGCATTCAGCGCGGTGGGCTGCACCGGATATCGATGAAGCACGCAGGACTCTCGGTTTCCAGCCCTGACCCGGAACCGGCCCCGGGACGCGGCAAAGACCTAATCCGCGAGGTGATTGGAAGCCGTGGGAAGGTACCGCGCCCACCAGCGAACGATGTGGTCGAAGCGCTGCTTCCGATGATGCGGGGTGCCGGAACGGGACAGTTCGTGATCCTCACCAGGGAAGACCAGCAGGGCTGTTTCCACCCCTTGCGCCTTGAGTTGCGAGTAGTACCGCTGTCCCTGCTCAATGGGGCAACGAAGGTCATTCTCGCTGTGCACCACAAGGGTGGGAGTGCGGACGTCAGTGACAACAGCCATTGGACTTTGCGCCGCCATCTGTGCGGCCATCCCTCCGGTGTATTCCGCGCCGAAGAACCAGCCAATGTCAGAGGAACCGGCGAAGCTGACAGGGTCCAGGTATCCGCGTTCAACGATCGCGGCCTTGAACCGGTGGTCATGCGCGATGATCCATGCGGTCAGGAAACCGCCGTATGAGCCTCCCATGATTCCCACCCGCTCCTTATCCAGGGCGCCGAAGCCAGCCAAAGCGGCGTCAAGGAAAGCGAGGACATCCTGCATGTCAACGGTGCCCATGCGTTCCTTGAGTGCACGTCCGTGGGCTTGGCCATAGCCGGACGAACCGCGGGGGTTGCACATCACCACGGCGTAACCGGCGGCAGCATATACCTGTGCCTCGTCGAAGAACGCTCCGGTGTACTGGGCAAAGGGCCCGCCGTGGATGTTGAGGAGGACCGGGTGTGGGCCGGGCCCGTCTGGTAGCACAACCCAGCCCTGGACAGGGTGCCCGTCTCCGGAAGGTGCCTCGAATTCCCTGGGCTCAATAACCCGCGACTCGTTCCGGAGTGTGGCCGAGAAGTCCGTGAGGAGACGGATTTCACCGCGTTCCAAGGTTGCGACGTCGCCCACTGTGGCGGCGTCGGAGAAGCTGACCGCGATTTCACCGTTCGCTGCCACCGTGGCGCCGAGGACGACCCTGGCCCCGTGCACCAGCGGGGTGATTGCTCCTCCGGCAGACACTTCCAAGAGTTCAACGCTGCCCAGCGCGTTGTTCAGGACCAGCACACTGTCAGGACCACTGGGCTCCAACGGTCCCGACACGTCCAAATGTTCGACGTCGGTCAGGGTTACTGCCTCTCCCCCGCCGACGGGCATGACGTGGAGCGCAGTGTTGCGCGCGACGAAGTCCCGGCCCGTGTCACCCATATCCTGCGCAAGATAGAACAACCACTGCCCATCGGAGGATGCGAGGACGTCCGTCACGGTCTGCAGTCCGGCGTTGGAAGGTTCGACGGCGGTCGGCTGGCCTCCGTGGGTGGCGATCCGGTACACGGAGGTGACGAGGTCGTCGTCGTGTCCTTCATGGAGGGCCGCCACGAAGTAGAGCTCCCTGCCGTCAGCGGAGAAGCATGGGGACTCATGGTCGGAATCGCCGAACGTGAGCTGCTTTGCCGCTGGAATTCCCTTGGATGGATTCTTCGGCTGTTCGTGCGCGGCCCTGCCCCGCGGGGTGACGGCCGGTTCTCCGCCCAGCTCCGGTACCTCCACGATGAACAGTTGCTGGCGCTGGTCGGCGGTATAGCCGAGCCCGTTCATCCTGTACTGGTTTGCGGTGACCAGGCGGGCGTCCTCAGCTCCGGAACCGACGCCGTCGACTGTTCCGTAGCGCCCCTGCTCCGGTACGCGCGAGGTGAAGGCAATGCGGTGGGAGTCCGGCGCCCACCTGAAGCCGGAGACTCCCAGCGGTTGGTCCGTGATCCGCTGGGGCTCCCCGCCGGCCGCTTCCACCACGAAGAGTTGCGGCTTACCGTCTGGTTCGCTGCGGATGAAGGCCAGGACCAGTCCGTCGGGCGAGAACGCCGGGGAGGTGTCACGGAACCCACGGGTGATCCGGCGTGAGTGTTTGGTGCTGTCCAGGGGAACCGTCCAGAGCTGTCCCACGTAGCTGTCCGCTTCGAAGTCGGGCCTGGTGACGGACACGACGGCTTTGCTGCCATCAGGGTGGATTGCGGGGGCGGACACGGAGTTCAGCAAAGGCAGTTGCTCTGGTTTCACGTTGGTGAGCCTAGCCCGACGGCTGCGGCGCCGGCACCAGACACTCCGGCCCGCCGTAGGATTGGAGCCATGTTGCCTGATGCCGTTGCGGCCCTCCGCTGTCCTGTTTGCCATGGGCCGTTCCGGCTACTTGAGAAGCCGCTAAGGACCCTTTCTTGCCCTTCCGGGCACCTTTTCGATGCGGCACGGCAGGGATACTTCAACCTGCTGACCGGCAAAGGCACGGTGTTCGAAGCCGATTCCGCCGCCATGGTTGCAGCACGGCAGCGTTTCCTTGACGCGGGACACTATGACGATCTTGCAGAGGCAGTTTCGAAGTCGGTGCGGACCGTGCTCCACGGACCGGAGTCCCTGGTCCTTGACGCTGGGACGGGAACGGGCCATTACCTGCATCGGGCCATACAGGGATCCAGCGCTTCTGCCGTAGGCCTGGACATCTCCAAGTTCGCGCTTCGGCGGGCTGCCCGGCTGAATCCGGACGTGGCCAACCTCGTCTGGGACATCTGGCGCCCCTTGCCCTTGGCCGATGACACCGTGGACGCCGTCATGGTGGTCTTTGCGCCGAGGAATCCGGCGGAGTTCGCCCGTGTCCTCCGTCCCGGGGGGACGCTCGTGGTAGTGACTCCCCGGCCTGGCCACCTCGAGGGGATCGCCGAGCGCGCGGGCATGCTTGGAATTGAAGAAGGCAAAGCGGAACGGCTTGCCGAGTCCTTGCGTGGGCATTTCACGTCAACGTCCAGTACGGACCTGGATATCCCGCTGACACTGCGCGGGCCGGAGATGGCGGACCTTGCTTTCATGGGACCTGCGGGGCACCACCTGACCCCCGTCCGGTTGGCTGAACTGGCCGCCTTCGACGGTTCCGTTTCCACCACCGCCATGTTCCGGATCAGCGTGTTCACCGTGTCCTGACGTGGGAGGGCGCGCCGGGCTAGGATGGAAGAACAGCGACTGTGATCCCTCCTGAAGGGGTCCGGGACCAAGGGGGAACCGATGTTCGAATGGCTCGGCGAGAATTGGTGGGCATTGTGGCTCACCCTCTTCCTCGCGTTTGCAGTGGTGGAGATGCTGACTCTCGACCTCTTCTTCATCATGCTGGGCGGCGGAGCCGTTGCAGGCCTGGTGGCCGACTTCGCCGGTGCCGAACTATGGCTGCAAATCGTCGTCTTCTGCGTGGTTTCACTCTTGATGATCGTCTTCCTGCGACCCGTTGCCCTGAGGCACCTGCACAAGGGGCCCGAAGAGCAGCGTTCCAACATCGACCGCCTGATCGGACAACCTGCCCTGGTCATTGAAGCCGTTACCGGCACCAGTGGACTCGTCAAAATAGGCGGCGACGTTTGGACTGCCCGCAGCGCCGCCGGCACCCTGGACGCCGGAAAGACAGTCCAGGTCACCAGAATTGACGGCGCGACGGCGGTGGTCGCCACGCCTGCCGAAAACAGCCCGCTCTAGGGCGCGACGCCCGCCAGCCGGTTACCGGGCCGGCGGGGACACCCGTGCACAGCGGCATCAAACCACGCAATTGGGGAACGAAGGAGATGTATGGACGGCTTAGGAGGAACAGCAGCAGCAATTGTGCTGATTGTTCTCGTCATTTTTGTGATCATAGTGTTGGTCCGCTCGGTGAGGATCATCCCGCAGGCGCGCGCCGGCGTCGTTGAACGGCTTGGTAAGTACCAGCGCACGCTCAATCCGGGACTCACCATCCTGATCCCGTTCGTCGACCGGCTCCTGCCGTTGCTGGACCTGCGCGAGCAAGTCGTGTCGTTCCCGCCTCAGCCGGTCATTACCGAAGACAACCTGGTGGTCTCGATCGACACCGTGGTGTACTTCCAGGTCACCGATCCCAGGGCGGCTACCTACGAAATCGCCAACTACATCCAGGCTGTGGAGCAGCTGACTACTACCACGCTGCGTAACGTGGTGGGTGGCCTCAACCTCGAAGAGGCACTGACGTCCCGCGACCAGATCAACGGCCAACTCCGTGGTGTATTGGACGAGGCAACAGGCCGTTGGGGAATCCGCGTTTCCCGGGTCGAGCTCAAGGCCATTGATCCGCCCCACTCGATCCAGGATTCGATGGAAAAGCAGATGCGCGCCGAACGTGACCGTCGTGCGGCCATCCTGACCGCCGAGGGCACCAAGCAGTCGCAGATCCTGACAGCGGAAGGCCAGCGCCAAGCCGCTATCCTCGCCGCCGAAGGTGATGCGAAGGCTGCTATCCTCCGCGCCGACGGTGAAGCCCAGGCCATCCAGAAGGTGTTCGACGCGATACACAAGGGGAACCCGGACCAAAAGCTGTTGGCGTACCAATACCTGCAGACGCTTCCCAAGCTTGCCGAGGGCAGCTCCAACAAGCTGTGGATCATTCCCAGCGAAGTCGGCGAGGCACTCAAGGGAATCGGCGGTGCCCTCGGGGGCGCTACGGGAGAGTCTCCTGTAGCTGGTCTCTTTGGCGGCAACGAACAAGCCAAGTCCGCCGAGACTGCACCGGTGGCGCCGTCCCGGAGCGCCGAGTAAACGCAGCGCCAACACGCGACGAACGGCCAGCCCCAGTGGCTGGCCGTTCGTCGCGTCCAGCCCCTTTGAGTACGGAGCGCCGATCCGCGTATAATGGGATATTTGTCCGGCTGGTTCAGCGTGGATGGAACATAAAAGCTTTGCCAGGCGTTGCAATTAGTGATGCAAGGTGTGCAGAAGTAGTCCGTAAGGATCGTGAAAACGGCTTACGGCTAGCGCGGGGTTACTGCTCCGCGAACAGACAGAGGGAGTAATCATGAGCGATCGCAGCCTGCGGGGTATGCGTCTTGGCGCCCAGAGCATGGAAACCGAATCCGGTGTTGAGCCGGCACCGCGCCAGCGGGTCGAGTACCGTTGCGAAGATGGAGAGCAGGTCTTCGTGACCTTCTCCTCAGAAGCCGAGATCCCCCCGGTTTGGGTTTCCAAGACCGGCAAGGAAGCACTCCTGGTTGATGGCGAGCGTCCCGTGGATGCCAACGAGAAAGCTGTCCGTACGCACTGGGACATGCTCCTTGAGCGCCGCAGCCTTCCTGAACTGGAGCAGATCCTTGAGGATCGTTTGAACATTCTGCGTGAGCGCCGTGGAGAACGCCGCTCCGCATAGCAATCCAGCTACACCAAAGGCCGGCTCCGATTCCCTGAGGGGAAATCGGAGCCGGCCTTTTTGGTGTGCAGTGGCGGTTACTTGGTGACCGCCTGCGACTTCCGGGTGAGTTTGGCCCAGCGTGCTGCCAGCCCCCACCTGGTGACATTGATCATGGCCTCGACAACGATGTTGCCGCTCATCTTCGAGGCACCGAGTTCGCGCTCCACAAACGTGATGGGGCGCTCTTCGATGCGCAGGCCCAGTTTGGCTACGCGCCAGGCAAGGTCAACCTGGAAGCCGTAACCGACCGACTCGACCTCGTCCAGCTTCAGCGCTTCGAGGGTGCTGCGACGGAATGCGCGGTAGCCCCCGGTGACGTCTTTGATCTTGACGCCCAGCATGATGCGCGCATACGTGCTGCCGATCCGGGAGATGGCCTGACGGTAGAGCGGCCAGTTGACGACGCTGCCGCCTTCCACCCAGCGGGAACCCATGGCGAGGTCTGCTCCGTCCTTGACGGCATCCAGGAGGAGGGGAAGTTGCTCCGGCTGGTGCGAACCGTCGGCGTCCATTTCGACCAGCATGTCGTACCCAGCGGCGAGACCCCATTTGAAGCCTGCGATGTAGGCGGCCCCCAGGCCTTCCTTGCCCTTCCGATGAAGGACATGGACGTTGCTGTCCTCCGCGGCGAAGCCGTCGGCCAACTGTCCCGTGCCATCAGGGCTGTTGTCGTCAACCACCAGGACATCGGAATCGGGAACTGCTGCGCGGAGGCGCCCGAGGGTCTTGGGGAGCGATTCGAGCTCGTTGTAGGTGGGAATGATCGTCAGGACACGCAAGAAGAGGCCTTTCCTTGATGGAGCGGTCAGTGTGCCGGACCAGCCAGTCGGCTGGCATTCTGGCGCAACTCTCCATTATAGGACGACGCCGGGACCTCCTCGGGCGGCTGTGGCGCCGAACACATGTGCGGGCAGCTCCGCAGGCCCAGGGCCAGTAGTGTCGGGAAGCGAAGTCCAGGACAAACTGTTTTCTGGGTCACCGAGGATCTGCCCACTCATGTGCCGCCAACATGGAAAACCGGCCACGGCTGGACCGTTAGGCTCCGTGTGCTGCCTCTAAGTTGATCATCCGTTGAGCCTCAATGCTACGGACTCACAGCATGCTGTCAACCAGTCAATGACCTGCGGATCCGTCTGTATTCCCAGCTCAGAGCACTCGCGCTCCACGGAAAATTCGCCGGCTAGGACCGGAGTGCCTCATGGGCGAACAGCTCCTGTCCCTCCCGGACAGTCTGGAGGCAACGCGGATCGGTGCCGGTGTCCAGGGCAGGCAGCAGGGGTGTCCGCGCGCGGGGGTCCGTGCTCCAGGACTGGACCCTGCTATCAGCAACCTGGACCATGAGTTCGTCGACTTCCCACACCGCGAAACTGGCGGGGGCGCCGGGCACGAGCTGGCCCATCAGGGGGTTCCGATGCTTGGTGGCCCGCCAGCCGGCCCGGGTGTGGCCAAGGAACGCAGCCCTGGCTGAGATCCGCTGCTCGGGGTTGCTGTGCTCCAAACAGGCGCGGACGCTGGACCAGGGTTGCAACGGAGTGACCGGGCTGTCACTGCCAAAGGCAATGGGGACTCCACTGGCGTAGAAGGAGGCGAAGGGATTCATGGATTGGCTTCGCGCGCCGAGGCGCTGCGAGTACAGGCCGCCAGCTGCACCCCATGCGGAGTCGAAGCCCGGCTGCACACTGACGGTGATGGAGTACTTGGCCAGCCTGTCGATGGCAGCCTGGTCAGCCATCTCGACATGTTCCAGGCGGTGGCCGGCTGCACGGATGCGCTGCTCCCCCACCTCGGCGGCGGCCACGTCCAGCGCGTCCAGCACCGCAGCCAGTCCGGCGTCGCCGATAACGTGGAAGCCTGCCTGGATGCCCAGCAAGGACGTCGCTGCGATGTGCTTCGCTGCGTCATCCACCCCGAGGTACAGACTGCCGCGTTGACCGGGCGCATCAGAGTAATCATCCAGCAGCGCGGCCGTCCTTGAACCAATGGACCCGTCCATGTTGAGATCCCCGGCGAGTCCCCTCACATCGGTACCCAGGCCTGCCAGGATGCTTCGGGCATGCTCTTCGGAGGTAGCCAGTTCACCCCAGTACGGAAGTACCTCGGGACTGCCCGGCTGCCCATTCCATGATGCCGCCAAGCGAAGGTCTTCCGGGCCGCAGATGTGGGGTGCGGACATCTCTGCCAACGCCACATACCCGTTGGCAGATGCTTCCATCAAGGCCCGCTGCTGATGTGCGCGCCGCTGGTCTTCAGGGAACTTTCGGGCTGCCAGCCGGGCTGCCGTGTGTGCCGCGCGCACTGCCTGCGCGGTTCCTGACCACCCGTCCAGTCCCGCTACGTTGGCCTCGGCAGCCAGCGAAGGCGAGATCAGGGCTGAGTGGACATCGATGCGTGAGAGGTACACATGGCGGCCCCCCGATGCGCGATCCAGTTCTTCGAGGGTAGGAAGCGTGGGATCATCCCACAGCGTCTCGTCCCAACCGTGGCCCAGGATTGTTCCCGTACCACCCGAGGAAGCAACGGCGTCGAGCAGTTCCCTGGCCGAACGCACAGCGCCCAGCTGAAGGCCCGACAGGGCCAGCCCGGTTTCTGTCAGGTGCACATGCGAGTCGACAAAGCCCGGTGCCAGCAAGGCTCCGCGAAGGTCAATGATGTCCATTGATGAATCCGCAATGGAGGTTGCAGCCTGCTCAGAGCCCACCCATGCAACGGTATCGCCGTCAACCACCATGGCTGTTGCAAACGGATCCGCAGCTGTATAGATCGAACCATTGCGGTACATGGTGACCTTCTTGCCGGTCCCTGCGTGGTTATGGCCGGCAGGCACGCCTGGCTGGTTCATGCGTTAAGCTCCTTGAGCGGTTGAAGACGGTAATTCATGGAGGTGGCGTCAGGCCACGGTGGAATAGGCCACGACGCCGCGCCGGACCAGGTCGATGGACTCGCGGCAGATCCTGGACAGGCGGGGGTCCAGCTGGGGAATTTTGGCCAGTTGATCCAGGAGATCCACTACCTGCTTCGCCCATCGGACGAAGTCGCCGGCAGCTAGGTCGGTGCCGCTGAGGACATCCTGGAGGTGGCGTCCCTTGGCCCACTTGTACATGGGCCACATCAGTCCGAGTTCCGGCTCCCCGGTCAGCGGGAGCCTGTGGTGTTCTTCCGTGTCCTCCAGCTGTGACCACTCACGCACGACGATGTCCACGGCCGACTCGAGCGAAACCGAGGGCATCTTCGGCCTGAGCCCGCGGTCCTCGCGCTTGGCCTGGTACACCAGGGTGCTGGCCAGGGAGGCGAGCTCTGCGGCGTCAAGGTCGTTGATGGCGCCCTGCCGGACCGACTGGGAGATAAGGAGGTCCTTTTCTCCGTAGATGCGGCGGAGACGCTGGCCATCAGCGCTGATCGTCACATGACCAGCGTCGTCGGTCTCCAGGTAACCATAGGCCGAGAGGACGTCGCAGACACGGTCGAACGTCTTGGCGATAGTGTTGGTCCGGCCTTGGATCTGGCGAACCAATCCATCGGTTTCCTTGCGTAGTTTCCACCAGCGCTCCGACCAGCGGGCGTGGTCCTCACGTTCGCTGCATCCGTGGCAGGGGTGGGCTCGCAATGCACGCCGGAGATCCGCAATCTTTTTTTCCTGGTCCGGGAGCCGGGCACCCAAACCGAAGTCCTCGTGCCTGCTGTTGCGACGGCTCTGGGGTACGTCCTCACTGATGGCATGGCGCATGGCCGCGGCAAGGTCCCGCCTGGCCTTGGGTACTTTGGAATTGAAGGATTTGGGGATCCTGATGCGGGTAACCGGTGACACGGGCCCCTCCAGGTCGTGGACACCGATACGCCGGAGCTGGTTGTCGGATGTCAGCACCGAGGGCCGCGGCTCGCGGGCATTCCGATCCACCTCGAGGACCACTGCGTGTCCAGCCAATCTGCCGCTGTAGATGCTGATGACATCCCCAGGGATCAACCGAGTCAACGAGTCGGTCACATGGGAGCGGCGGGCACGCTGGTTATCCCGGGCCGCGAAGTTCTCGGCATCGCTGAGGTCGCGGCGGAGCTTGGAGTACTCGGTGAAGTCCCCCAAATGGCATTGCATGGACTTTGCATACCCGGCCAATGACTCCTCACGGCCGCGCACCTGCCGGGCGAGGCCCACGACGGATCGGTCAGCCTGGAACTGCGCGAAGGACGATTCAAGGATTTCACGGGCCCGCACACGACCAAACTGGGCGATCAGGTTGATGCTCATGTTGTACGTGGGGCGGAAGCTGGAGTTCAACGGATAGGTGCGCCGCGAAGCAAGGCCTGCGACGGCGGTGGGATCAGTTCCGGGCTGCCACAGCACCACGGCATGGCCCTCGACGTCGATGCCGCGTCGTCCAGCGCGACCCGTGAGCTGGGTGTACTCCCCCGCGGTGATGTTGACGTGCGCTTCGCCGTTGAACTTCTCGAGCTTCTCCAGGACCACGCAGCGCGCTGGCATGTTGACGCCCAAAGCGAGTGTTTCTGTTGCGAACACGGCTTTGACCAGTCCGTCTGCGAAGAGCTTTTCCACTACCTCCTTGAAGGTAGGGAGCATGCCGGCATGATGGGCGGCGAAGCCCCTGACCAGGCCGTCCCGCCAGCTCCAAAAGCCAAGGACATCGAGGTCGTCTGCAGGAATTTCGTGGCTTGCTTCGTCCACGCGCTGGGCAATGATCTGTTGCTCGCGCTCGGTTGTGAGCCACAACCCCGATGCCGCGCACTGGGCAACCGCGGCGTCACAGCCCGCCCTGGAGAAGATGAAGGTGATGGCAGGCAGCAGATCCTGGCGACGCAGGCTTTCGATCACCTGGGGGCGGCTGGCTTTGCGGACCGGGCTGCGTTGCTCGGACTGCTGCCGCTCATCCCTGGAGCGGTCCTGGCGGCGCCGGCTCCGGCCCCCGTGCCCGTATCGGCCGGCTGAGTTCATCCTGCTTTCCGAGCGTGCCATGGCCAGGAGGTCGGGGTTCACTTCAAATTCCCGGCTAACGAGGCTTTGGCTCGCCTTGGTCGATGCGGAGCGCGCGGAAGCCACTTTGCGGCGTTGGGGGCCGCTTGCCTCGACAGGGATCTCGGCGTTCTCGGAGAGATCAGGCACCTCGGGGTCCAGTGGGCCCGGCACGGCTGGAGCTATTTCATCGAACGTAGTGTCCCCGGCAAATAGATCAACGATCTCGCGGCCCACCATGACGTGCTGCCAGAGTGGAACGGGCCGGTGCTCCGAGACAATGACGTCGGTGTCACCCCTGACGGTGTCCAGCCACGCGCCAAATTCCTCGGCGTTGGAGACTGTAGCGCTCAAGGAAGCAACCTGTACCTCGCTGGGCAAGTGGATGATGACTTCTTCCCACACCGCCCCGCGGAAGCGATCGGCAAGGTAGTGGACCTCATCCATCACCACGAAGCCCAAATCACCGAGCGTCTCCGAATCGGCGTACAACATGTTCCTCAGGACCTCGGTGGTCATGACCACCACAGGGGCATCGCCGTTGATGGTGGTGTCACCGGTCAGCAGTCCCACATTGGCCGCACCGTACTTGGCCGCCAATTCGGAGAACTTCTGGTTGCTCAACGCCTTAATGGGGGTGGTGTAGAAAGCCTTAAGGCCGCGTTCCAAGGCAAGGTAGATGGCAAACTCGCCAACGATTGTCTTGCCGGCCCCGGTCGGGGCGGCCACCAGGACTCCCCGTCCCTCCTGAAGGGAGCGACACGCGTCCCGTTGGAAGTCGTCGAGTTCGAAATCAAGCGAACGGGCAAAGGATCCGAGATACGTTTTCGACTCGGCCGCCCGCTGGGCTGCGGCCTGATAACGGTCGGACGGTGATGGAGACCCGGAAGTGGAGGACATGCCTCAAGCCTAGTAGGCCGAGGTCTAGAGATTCTCCAGATCCGCGGCAGAGGTGGCGATGTCCGCAGTGGCTTCAGTCTCAGCAGCACGCTTCAGGGAGCGTCGTTCCCGGCGCCTGTCGTTGACGAGGCACAGTCCAACGGCGGCGAAGAACAGCAGCAACATGGGGGCGGCCAGGTAGAACATACTCATTGCGTCGGCACCCGGAGCGGCCATGGCCGCGAAAAGGCACACAAGGAAGATGGTGATGCGCCAACTCTTTACGAGTTGCTTACCTTTGATGATTCCCGCGAGGTTCAAGCCAACCAGCACCACCGGAACAAGGAAGGCGATACCGAAAGCCAGCAACAGCCGGAGGACGAACGCCAAGTAGATCTCGGCGCTGATGAAGTTTGAACCGCCGATCGGGGTGAAGTCGGTCAGCACGCGCACTGCGTTGGGCAGCACGAGCCACGCGAGGAGGACACCACCCACGAACAGGGGAACTGCCGCCGCCACAAACGACAGCGCCAGACGGCGCTCCTTTTTGTGAAGCCCGGGGACAATGAACGCCCACAGTTGATAAATCCAGACGGGGCTGGAAACTATCACGCCAAGAAACACCGACACCTGGACCATGAGGTCAAAGGAACTGGCCACGCCGTCAAAGTTCAGGGTGGCTGCCCTGCCCTCTTTGGCGTTGAGGTCCTTGATTGGCTTGATCAGCGCTTCAAGGAGCGGCTGGTAGACGATGAAGCCCACCACGGTTCCGACAATGACGCCGATAGCAGCCTTGAAGAGCCGGTTCCTGAGCTCCTTGAGGTGGTCAAGGAGCGCCATCCGGGCTTCGGGGTTGGCCTTGCGCCCCTTCGTTTCTACCACTTCTTCTTAGACGCGGTTAGCGGGCGGAACGTCGGTTTCGCCGTTGTTCTGTGCCTTCACATCCGGGTGCCCTACCACTTTGCCTTCAACGGCGTCGGAAGGTTGCTGCGTATCCTTCGTTTCGGAAGAACCGTCCTTCTTCATTTCCCGGACTTCAGACTTGAAAATGCGCATCGACTGTCCAATGCTGCGCGCCATCGACGGCAGCTTCGGTGCGGCAAAAAGCACCAGAGCCAGGACGATGATGATGATGAGATGCCAGCCTTCGAGCCTCATGTGGGGAGGTCCTTTCCTTTTGGATACATCCTACGTCTATCTGAATTCTATGTCGTGCAGGGATTGTGGCTGACCCCGCTCGGCTTTGCGTTTGACGCGTTTTTGACGCCGAACTTCCTGTCGGGAGGCTTTGGCCGTCAGGTAATCATGACGCATCTGCTCCGGGGAGGCAAAAATGGCGGAACCCGGTTCAGGGCGGTCGGCAGGGGTTTCAACATCGGAGGTTTTCGGGACCGGTGGAAGGTTGCTGAAACGTTTACCTGCGTCAGCCAATTCATGAACAGTTGTCATGAATTTCCTGAACAACCGATACCCCAGCGTCACGTGGAGGAGCAACGAAAGGGCAATGAGCGCGATCCACAACAGGATCCAGAACCACCAAGGCATCTGAGTAGTCTAGCCAGCCTGGCCGGCCGACGAAGAGTCGTATCCGGACAGGGCCTCGTTGATCCATGCGCGGGTGGCCTGCCGCAAGGCCCCAGGAGTGAGAATACGCACCGACCCGCCGTGCTGGGAAACAAACATGGGAAGCCACTCCGCGCTGCCGAACCGGACTTCGGCCAGGAGGCCGCCGTCGAGCAATTGCGCCGTTCGCTCGGCGTAGTAGTCGTCAGCCAGCCCCGCGCCCTGCCGGGTAAGCTGCAGCACTACCAGCACGTCGTCATCACTGGGTGTGTAGAGCCGCGCCGGGAAGGCGTCCGGAGCCGTCACCGTCCCGGATACCGGACGGCCGTTCGGCTCCAGGGACTCAACCCTGTCCAGCCGGAAATTCCGGAGCCCTTCCTTGCTGTGGCAATACGCTTCGAAGTACCAGGTGTTGTCGAGGGAAAAGAGCCGCAGGGGGTCGACATCCCGCTCTGAAACTTCGTCCCGCTGGAGCGACAAGTACCTCAGCCGGAGCTGCTCGCCGTCCCGTATGGCCTTGGTAATGGTGGCGAAGGCCTGAGATTGTTCGGGTGCCACCGATTGGCCTGCGACCGACCCAGCCAGCCGACCAGCCTGCCCCGCAGCGCCGGTCAACTTGATGGTGACGGACTCCAGTGCGCTCCCGGGTTCGTCCTCAGGCATGCCCGCCAGCGCCGGCAGGTCCCCCAGCATGGCCAGCCCGGTCAGAAGGGCCGCTGCTTCGTCTTCGCTGAAGCGCACGGGGCGGTTCAGGTCCAGGTGCTCGGAAATGTAGACATGGTCATTTTCCCATTGGATGTCCAGGAGGTCGTCCGGATAGCCTTCCGGCAAGCCGGAACAGATCAGGATTTTCAGATCGTCTATCAGCGCTTTGCGGCTGATGCCGAAGTGGTCTGCGACTTCCTGGATGTGCAGGCCCTGGTGGTGGACCAGGAACGGGACGAGCTGCAGCATCCTGGCCAGCTGGTCCTCCGATGTACGCTTGCGCGCCCGCGGCGTCGGCCCGGCTTCGGGGAAGATCACCGGTGGCTCAGGCGCGGCGTCGAAGTCCAAGGCAGCTTTAAGGCGGCGGACGACGGCGGACCGCAACTCTGCGGGTTCGATCACCACGGCGTGTGGTCCATAGGATGCCAGCTCTTCGGCGAGCTGCTCAGGATCCCTGAACTCCACCACGATGCGGTCACGGTCACCGTCAGGGTCGCTGATGGCAGGGGTCGAGCCGGGCCGGACAGCCCTCTTGCGGAGCGCGAGGAGCCGGCCCCTGTCGACGTCGAGGATAGCTCGTTGGATGGGCAGCTCGTTGAGGGCGTCGAGCTCGGCCCGGGCGTTAAATCCCGCCGGGGGCTCGAAACTGCCTCCGGTTACGACCGTTACCGCTGTCGTCATGCGCGAGAGCCTGAAGAGCCTCTTCGCTCCCCTCCCCCGGTCGAAGCCCACGAGGTACCACTGGGCGAACCGGCTCCCGAGACCCCACGGCTCCACTTCACGCACTTCTTCGCGTCCGGTGCTGACCGCAAGGTAGCCGAAACGGACCGGATGCCTGCCGTGCATGGCCGCCACGACGTCGTCGAACGCTTGTCCGGCGGGCTTGATGCGGGGCTGGACCCCGGCAGGCAGGTCGACGTCCGTGAAACCACCGGCAGCCTGCAGCTTCCGGACGGCGTTTGCTGCTGCGGTACCCAAAGCAGCGCGTTCCCACAACTGCGCAGCGAGAAGGAGCACCGTGCTCTCTGCCGGTGTCAGGTTCACCTCGGGAAGCCGGTTGGAGTCCTTGCCGATCCGGTATCGGGTGGACGCGGGGTCGTCGGCCCCAAAGCTGCGGGGATCGGTCAATGTTTCGATTTCGAAGCCGAACTGCTTCAGGTCCACTTTGTCGCGCTCAAACATGCGCCCAAAAGCGACGTCGTTCTCGGCTGAATCGTGGTAGACCTTTTCGCGAAGGACGGAACGCGGAAGCCCCACCTTGGTATTGAGCAAAGCCAGGAGGAGGTTCAGGAGTCGTTCGGTGCGGGATGCAGACACGGTTGCTACGTTACTAAAGTCCGGCGGGAAAGCAGCAAGGCGCGTCACCGACCGGTAAAACCGGAGGGCAACGCGCCTTGCGCGGAACGCGGGTCCTAGCGGACAGCGACGAGGTCAACCACGAAGATCAGTGCTTCGTTGGGCTTGATCGCTCCGCCGGCACCACGGGAGCCGTAAGCCAGCTCCGACGGGATCTCCAGTCGACGGCGGCCGCCAACTTTCATGCCCAGGAGGCCCTGGTCCCAGCCCTGGATGACCTGGCCGACGCCGACACGGAAGTCGAGCGGAGCGCCGCGGCCCCAGGAAGCGTCAAACTCTTCGCCCGTGGACCAGGCGACACCAACGTAGTGGGTGGAGACGGTGTCTCCGGCTTTTGCCTCCGCGCCCGTGCCCTCAATGAGGTCCGTGACGACGAGGTCCGTGGGGACGTCACCTTCCGGGAAGTCGATTTCAGGCTTGGTGCGGTCGAAGTCACGCTGACCAAATGACATGGTTGCTCCTTTTGCAGGATGGACGAATGGTTGTCGGATACCAGCCTAAGCCAGCACCCGGCAGGGATGTCGACGTGCGTCGGTGATTACTTGACGCCGAGGATGTCTACGACGAAGACGAGGTCGCCCTTGGCTTCGCCCTGGCCGGCAGCGCCGTAGGCCAGGTCCTGCGGAATGACCAGCAGGACGCGGGAGCCTACGGTCTTGCCGGTAAGGCCCTGGGTCCAGCCCTTGATGACGCCGCTGAGGGGGAAACTGGTGGACTGTCCGCGGTCGTAGCTGGAATCGAACTTGGTTCCGCCGACGAGGGTGACGCCTACGTAGTTCACCGTGAGTGTGTCAGTGGCTTTGACTTCAGCACCGCTGCCCTTGATCAGGTCCTGGGAGATGAGTTCCTTCGGAGCGGCAACCCCGTCCACGGAAATCTGCGGAATGCCCTTGTCGTCTTCCTTCACGGTGGGCAGCCCTGCCGGCGGCGTCACGGTCTCGCCCTCAGGCTTGTCCAGAACAGGTGCCGCGTCCTGGGCTCCGACCACCTTGAAAACGATCAGCTTGGCAGAAGTTGCAGGTGACGCCGTCGCGTTGCCCGGAGCGGCGATGGCAATGTAGCTTCCCACCTTGGCGCCGACGATGGCGTTGTACATGGCGGCGTTGGAAGACTTCAACTGATCGTTGATGTCCAGCTTTTCGGGATCGCTGGCGTAGGTGTCCTCCAGCGAAGAGCCGTCATTGCCATCCATCACGACATAGGTGAGTTGTACCGTCTGTCCGGCCTTGACAGCGTCACCCGTGCCGGCACTGACCAATTTCACGGTGGGCTCGGCGACCGTGAGCGGCTTGGCGAACTCAACGCCCGGCGTCTTCTTGTCGCCGTTGTCCGTCACTTTGAGGGAGTCGAGCTTGGAGAGGTCTCCCGTCGACTGGCTGGTGGGCTCACTGGCCGGGGTTGTTCCTCCTCCGCACGCGGTCATCAGCAGCAGGGCAGGAAGGAGAATTGCTAGGAGTCGGCGCACAAAAAAGACACTTTCGTCGGGGCAAGGGAGACTTGGAATGACGCACTGCGCATCCAAGCAGGTGGCCCCTCTAGAGGAGACCACTACTCAGGATAGCCCGTGAAGCTGGGAGTCAGCTCATAGAGTCCAGGAGGGCGTCCACCCGCTCGTCGACACTGCGGAACGGGTCCTTGCACAGGATCGTCTGGTGCGCGCGGTCATTAAGCTTCAAGTGCACCCAGTCCACCGTGTAGTCACGGCCAAGCTCCTGAGCCCTCCGGACGAAGTCCCCACGCAACTTGGCGCGGGTGGTCTGGGGCGGCGCGTCCACGGCGTCCTTCACGTCCGTCTCGGTCACGAGGCGGCGGGCTGCTCCACGGGCCTGCAGCAGGAAGAAGATGCCGCGCTGCCGGGAGATATCGTGATAGGTGAGGTCGAGTTGGGCGATGCGGGGCGAGTCCAGGCCGAGGTTATGCCGGCGCATGTAGCCGTCCATGAGCTTCTTCTTGATGGCCCAGTCAACTTCGGTGTCGATGGTGCTGGTATCGCCGCTTTCGATGGCATCCAGGGTTCGCTTCCACAGATCAAGGATGAGCGGTACATGGGCGTTGTGCGCCCCGTTGCTGGCCACGAAGTCGGTGACCTTTGCCAGGTACTCCCGCTGGATGTCCAGCGCCGTCAGTTGCCGGCCATTGGCAAGCCGTACCAGTGCGCGCCCGGTCAGGTCATGGGAAATTTCCCTGATGCTGCGGATGGGGTTCTCCATCCGCATGTCACGCATAATGACGCCGGCCTCGATCATGCGCAGGATGAGGTCGACGGTTCCGACTTTGAGCAGCGCGGTGGTCTCGGACATGTTGGAGTCGCCCACGATCACGTGAAGGCGGCGGTAGAACTCGGCATCGGCGTGCGGCTCATCACGGGTGTTAATGATGGGACGCGAACGGGTGGTGGCCGACGACACGCCTTCCCAGATGTGATCGGCGCGCTGGGAGAACGCGAACGTGGCGCCGTGCGGGGTCTTCAGGACCTTGCCCGCACCGGCGATCAACTGCCGGGTCACCAGGAAGGGAATGAGGATCTCAGCGAGGCGGGAGAACTCCCCCCGCCTCGGGATGAGGTAGTTTTCGTGGCTGCCGTAGGAGTTGCCTGCGGAATCGGTGTTGTTCTTGAAGAGATAAACCGTTCCGTTGAAACCCTCCGCCGCAAGCCTCGCCTGGGCTTCGTCCACGAGGTCGTCCAGGATAAGTTCGCCGGCCCTGTCATGGGCGATGAGCTGGGCGAGGTCGTCGCATTCAGCCGTGGCATATTCAGGGTGCGAACCAACGTCCAAGTACAGGCGGGAGCCGTTGGTCAGGAACACGTTCGACGACCTGCCCCAGCTGACCACCTTGCGGAAGAGGTACCGTGCGACTTCCTCCGGTGCCAGCGGGCGCGAATCCGGGCTGGAATAGGAGATTCCAAACTCCGTTTCAATGCCAAATATTCGCTTGTCCATCTCAGGTCTCCTCTGTGAGCAACCGGGTCATATCCTCGGGCAGCAACCGCCGGAAAGCCCTGCGCGATCCACGGTGGCTTTCGGAGGCGCGGTACAGGACTGCTGCCTCGACGGCGGTGGCGGGCAGTTCATCCGCTTCCTTGTCTGTCGCCAAGGCGCGCAATGCCAAACGCATGGCCCCGGCCAGGGTAATTTCCGGCTCCCAAGCCTCACGGACGACGTCGGAAATTTGGTCAGCCAGGCCGCCCATGACCACAAAACCATTCTCGTCGGCTATCGATCCGTCAAAAGTGAGCCGGTAGAGGTGATCCTGCTCCCGGGTGGGGCCAACCTCGGCTACGGCCAGTTCTACCTCGAACGGCTTCTGTTCGGCGGTGAACACGGCACCCAGGCTCTGGGCGTAGACGCTCGCCAGTCCGCGGGCAGTCACGTCTTCGCGATCGTACGAGTAGCCGCGGACGTCAGCGTACCTGACGCCGGCCTGTCGAAGGCTTTCGAATTCGTTGTACTTTCCCACTGCGGCGAAGGCGATCTTGTCATAGATCTCGCCGATCTTGTGCAGGGAGGGTGACGGGTTTTCGGCTATCAAGGCGATGCCATCCGCGCAACTGATGACCACAACGGAACGGCCACGTGCGATGCCTTTCCGTGCGAAGTCCGCACGGTCCTTCATCAGTTGCTCGGGCGATACATAGAACTGCTGCGTCATCTCAGGCCTCCCGTCCGGCGATGGCCCGCGACTCAACAATGGCCCCGGCGATGGCCGCCAGGTCCCTTTCGGGAACCCGTCGGTGACCAGCGCGATTAACCGTGTACACCACCGGCCAGAGTTGCCGGACAGGGTCCGGCCCGCCTGTGGCGGAGTCGTCGTCGGCGGCGTCGTAAAGGGCCTCGACAGCCACGGCGACGGCAGCCTCCTCCGGGAGGTTCGGCTTCCAGAGCTTCTTCAGGGCGCCGCGGGCGAACACGGATCCGGAACCCACGGAGTGATGTTCCTGCTCTTCATAGCGGCCCCCGGTGACGTCGTAGGAGAACAGGCGGCCGACTCCGGATGAATGGTCGAATCCGGCGAAGAGTGGGATGACGGCCATCCCCTGCATGGCCATGGGCAGGTTTCCGCGGATCATGGCCCCGAGGCGGTTGGCCTTGCCCACGAGGCTGAGCAGTGTTCCCTCGATCTTCTCGTAGTGTTCCAGTTCAACCTGGAACAGGCGCGTGATATCGATGGCCAGGCCTGCCGTCCCGGCGATACCAAGGACAGAGTACTGGTCGGCCGGGAACACCTTCTCGATGTGCCTGCTGGCAATGACGTTGCCCATGGTGGCCCTGCGGTCACCGGCCATCAGCACCCCGCCGGCATATGTCAGCGCGACGATTGTGGTGGCATGTGGGGACGACGGCACGGTGCCTGCGGGTAACAACTGATTGAACGGCAGGAGCTCGGGACGGGATCGTTGGAGATGCTCCGTAAAGGAAGACGTTGCCTGGTTGGCCAGGGGGCCGGTTGATGGGTCCTGCATTGCTGCACTCCTTCGACTCTGCGTTCCGATGCCCGGCGGCCTCACGCGGCCGGGCCGTACAACCTGTGGGGGCTCCGGTTACTGGCCACCCTTTTGAACGAACGCCCTGACGAATTCCTCGGCGTTGGATTCCAACACGCCGTCGATTTCGTCCAGGAGGTCATCCACGCCCTGCGTCGCCTCCGAGGCCTTCGCTTCGGGTGCTGCCGGCGGCGCCTCCGGGACGTCCACTTCAGTCTCGGTTTCCCGCGACTGTGGTTGTTGCTGCTCCTGAGCTGCCATTTTCTTCTCCCTACTGTCAGTCTCCGGGGGCGGAGACTTCCTACTGCAATATTGCCACGCTGTGGGCTGTTGCGTACGGCTTTGACCGGCCGCTGATTCGCCTGTGGCGAACCGCATTAGGCCTTTGCCGGGGGCAAGCTCTGCCCCATCAATTCGGCAAGGAAAGGGCCGGCCTCCTGATGGCGGTCGAACAGTGCTCCGGTCAGGGAACGGGTCCCCCTCAAAGGCTCCCGGGTGGGCACCCGTTGGAGCTTCCCGAGCCCGGGAACGTCGAAAATCACCGAGTCCCAACTGGCACCGACGACGTCCTTGCCGTACTTGGTGACGCAGCGGCCGCGGAAGTAGGCCCTTGTGTCCGACGGCGGTTCGCTCACCGCCCGGGCGATGTCGCCGTCGTCGACGATGCGCGTCATGCGGTTCCTGGACAGCAGCCGGTAATAGAGGCCTTTCTCCGGCCTGATATCAGCCCACTGCAGGTCCACCAGTCCCAGCCGGGCGTCGTCCCAGGCGAGTCCGTCCCGGTTGCGGTACCCCTCCAGCAGTGATTTCTTGGCCACCCATTCCACGGAGGAAGCCGCGGCGTCGAGGTCAGTCCCGAGCGTGGTGAGCGTGGACTCCCACTGGGACAACACGCCGTGGGTGTGTCCGTCGCCCGTGACCGAATCCGACACCCCTGTTTCCTGTGCCAGTTTCGACGCTGCTTCGTAGTACATCCATTGGAGGTCGAGGGCTGTCACCCTGCGTCCGTCGACGAGTCGCACGGTGGCCGTAAGCGTGGTGTCATGGCTGACGGCCTGAAGGGCCTGGACTGGCTCATGGACTTCGATCCTTGGAGCCTGCCCGGCCTCGATGAGGCTCAGAACCATGGCCGTAGTACCGAATTTGAGGTAGTTGGACGCCTGGCTGAGGTTCGCGTCCCCAATGATCACATGGAGTCGCCGGTACTTGTCCGCGGTGGCGTGGGGCTCGTCCCGGGTGTTGATGATGGGCCGGCGGATAGTGGTTTCCAGCCCCACCTCCGCCTCGAAGAAGTCGGCACGTTGGCTGATCTGGTACCCGGGCGTCGAACTGTCCTGGCCAAGGCCGACCCGTCCCGCGCCGCATATTGCCTGGCGGGAAACAAAGAACGGGGTCAGTCCCCGGATGATGTCACCGAAGGGCACCGAACGGGGCATGAGGTAATTCTCATGGGATCCGTAGGAGACGGATTTGTTGTCGGTGTTGTTTTTGTACAGGTTGATGGGAGGAAGGCTGGTATCAGCCGCGACCTTCCGGACCGTGGCCAGGGCGACGAGGTCCCCGGCGGCGTCCCACGCAACGGCGTCACGGGGGTTGGTGACCTCCGGGCTCGAGTATTCGGGATGGGCGTGGTCCACGTAGAGGCGCGCACCATTTCCCAGGACCATGTTCATCAGCAGGGAGCCAGACTCGTCCGCGCCGTCCAGCTCCAACTCCTGGCGGCCGTAAGCCAAGGCCACGGCCTCGGCGTCGAGCACCGGCGGCTGGTCCGTCAACTGGCTGGGGTCCGCGGCCGCCCGGTCCAGGGTCCACCCGCGTGCGTCATGCAAGGGTTCCTCGTCGGTGTAATCCCAGCGGGTCTCCGCACCGCCGGCAGCGCGTTGGCGGGTCACCGTGGCATAAGCCTGGATGATCCTGGCAGACATCATGGTCGCGTTCGCGCCCGGGGCCGACGGGGCGTGGATCCCGTATTCGGTTTCCGAGCCCATGACGCGCATTGCGCCACCTTCGGGCAACTGCGTGGACGGTGTTCCTTCGACTCTTGCTGTCACAGGTACTGGCCCGTGTTGGCGGTAGTCTCGATCGACTTGCCCGGCTCCTGCCCGGCCTTACCCTGCACGATCGTGCGGATGTAGGTGATCCGTTCGCCCTTCTTGCCCGATATCCTGGCCCAGTCGTCCGGGTTGGTGGTGTTCGGCATGTCCTCGTGCTCACGGAACTCGTCCACCACGGCCCGCAGCAGGTGCTCGATGCGCAGGCCTTTTTGGTGGTTCGTCAGGAGGTCCTTGATGGCGTACTTCTTGGCGCGGTCCACCACGTTCTGGACCACTGCGCCGGAGTTGAAGTCCTTGAAGTACAGCATCTCCGTATCGCCGTTGGCATAGGTGACTTCGAGGTATTCGTTGGACTTCTCCGTCGAATACATGGCCTCCACCGTTCGCTGGACCATGGCGTCCACCGTGGCTTGCACGTCTCCTCCGTACTCAGCGAGGTCCTGGGCGTGGAAGGGCAAGTCCGTGGTGATGTACTTCCCGAAAATGTCCGCTGCAGCCTCGGCATCGGGCCGCTGGATCTTGACCTTGACATCGAGCCGACCCGGGCGAAGGATCGCGGGATCGATCATGTCCTCACGGTTTGAAGCACCGATGACGATCACGTTATCGAGCCGTTCCACGCCGTCGATCTCGCTGAGCAACTGCGGAACGATGGTCGTTTCGACGTCGGACGACACGCCGGTGCCGCGGGTACGGAACAGCGAATCCATTTCATCGAAGAAGACCACCACCGGGCTGCCATCGGAAGCCTTCTCACGGGCACGCGAAAAGATCAGGCGGATGTGGCGTTCCGTTTCACCCACGTATTTGTCGAGCAGCTCCGGGCCCTTGATATTGAGGAAGTAGCTCTTGACCTCCGTGTTGCCGGCGCGCTCGGCGGCGCGGGCCGCCAGCGAATTGGCCACGGCTTTGGCGATCAGCGTCTTGCCGCAGCCCGGAGGGCCGTACAGCAGGATGCCCTTCGGAGCCTTGAGTCCGTGCTCACGGTAAAGGTCCGGGTGCAGGAACGGCAGTTCGACGGCGTCGCGGATCTGTTCAATCTGCGGGCCGAGGCCGCCGATGTCCTGGTAAGTGATGTCAGGTACTTCTTCGAGGACAAGGTTTTCCACCTCGGCGCGCGGGACCTTTTCCAGGGCGTAGCCCGTGCGTGAATCCAGTGACAACGCATCGCCCACCTTCAGGTGGATGTTCTGCAGGGCTCCAGAAAGCCGCACAACGCGTTCCTCATCCGCCCGGCCCACCACCAGCGCCCGGTCCTTGCCGAGCATCTCCTTCAGCGTGACCAGTTCGCCGGCGCGCTCGTAACCGAGCCCAGCAACCACCAGAAGTGCCTCGTTGAGCAGGACTTCCTGTCCGACGGCAAGCTGGTTGATGTTGACCAAGGGACTGACACCCACGCGCATCTTGCGGCCGGCGTTGAAGATATCTACCGACTCTTCGGTTGCGGCCTGGCCTGAGCTCCCGGCCGAGGGTTGCTTCCGGGGGTTGACCTGCACCACGGTCCCAAAGCTGTAGGGCGGCTGCCCCTCCTGCTCCAAAGCACCCTTCAAGCGCAGGATCTCGGACTTCGCTGCTTCCAGCATGCTGACGAGCTTGCCGTTGTTCTGCGTAGCGGCGGCCAGCTGGCGGTCGATGTGGCGGAGCTTGTCCCGGAGGATGTTGATCTGCCGCTCGGCAACAGTCAGTTCACTCGAGGCCTCCGACGGTTGCGCGGGGGCCAGCCCCCGGCTTGCTGCCTCTTCCGGTGCGGCGTGTCCTTCTTCCGGCGTCTGCCGTCCAAGGTCGTTGTTTGACGTGTCCACGAATCATCAGCCCCTTCCTGCGCTTAACAAGACCTTAGTCCCGAAAAGCTCAGGGTGCTGGGTGACATTCGGAATGCGGACCCTATTGTGACCTTTGTCAGTTTGTGACCGTGGGGTCATCCTGGACGTTGGTTCCGGCGATGGCATCACGTGCGGCGCGCCGGAGTTTCTTGTCCGAAACTGCCCGCTCCCCTACCGCGCCGGGCGTCCAGGCGTTCAGGTCTTCTTCGCTGAATTCGGTCTTGGAAGGGCGGCGCTTTACCGAGATTCCGGTGACGCCTTCGGCGAGGCGGCGGGTGACCAGCAGGAAGCCGGTGTGCGCCACCATGCGGTGATCCGGCCGGACAGCCAGGCCCTCAAGGTGCCAGCCACGTACCATCGACTCCCAGGCATCCGGCTCGGTGAAACGCCCGTCAGCGCGGATGGCTTCGGCAGTGCGGGACAGCTGGGTGACCGTCGCTACATAGTTGATCCACACGCCGCCAGGCGCCAGCACGGTAGCCACGGCGTCCACGCACTCCCAGGGAGCCAGCATGTCGAGCACGACGCGGTCGACGGATCCGGGGGCTTCGGCCTTGACGACCTCTTCCTGGAAGTCACCCAACGAGATCTGCCAGGCCGGGTGCGGACCACCGAAGATTGTCTCGACGTTCCCGCGGGCGATGTCGGCGAATTCCGAGCGGCGCTCGAAGGAGTGCAGGTAGCCGCCGTCGCCGACAGCCCGGAGCAGGGAAATGGACAGGGCACCGGAACCGACTCCGGCTTCCACGACGCGTGCGCCCGGGAAAATGTCGGCCATGGTGACGATCTGGGCAGCGTCCTTCGGATAAACAACGGCTGCACCGCGAGGCATGGACAAGACGAAGTCGGACAGCAACGGCCTGAGCGTCTGGTACTGCTGGCCGACGTTGTTGGTGACCACGGAACCATCCATCTTGCCGATGATCTCATCGTGGTTCAGGAAGCCCTTGTGTGTATGGAACGCCCCGCCGACTTCCAGCATCACGGTGTTCATTCGGCCACGTTCGTCCGTGAGTTGCACCCGTTCGCCCACGCGGAAAGGGCCACGGCGGCGCGCTGCGCCCGTCGGCTGCTCGGCAGTTCCGGTAACTGCCGCGTCAGGGCCTGCGCTGGCCTCGGGGGCGGCGTTTTCGCTGCTCATGTGGTGTTCCTCGCTGTTGTACGTGCTGGGCCGCGACGTGGTGCTGGCTGGTGGGCGCCAAAAGGCCGCGGAGTTGTTTGCTAAGACGGCTGGCATGTAACTCTACCGGTTGCGGGGTCAGGGGCGACCGCTGCGGCGGGCTTCCTTACCTGTAATGGCGGTCACCACGGCCTGCTGGCGCAACAGTCCGGTGACGATTCCGTTGTGGTCCACCACAGCGTATTCGCCCCCTTCCAAGCGCGCCAAGTACTGGATGAGTTCCTGTCCCTTGGACCATTCGGGGACATAGGCCCCGGCCCCCAAGGCGTGCGCCACTGCGGTGACCGGCGTCGTCGTAGCGGCCTCAAGCGGGACCGAAGCGGCGGCACCCGGGTCCACGACGCCTTGCGGCTTACCATCCGGTCCACAGATGACGACGGCGGGGATGCCGTTCGGAGCGATGGCCAGGACATCGGCCACGGAAGCCGAGTTCGGCACACCGACGGCGCGATCCGCGAGTCCCGCCGCGCTGACCAGGTACAGGCGGCTGCGGAGCTTCGCGTGGTGGATGGAGCTGGAGGCACCCATCCAGAGGAATCCGCAGACCAGGACGGTGATGAGCATCAGGCTGATATCCAGCGGAGCACCGGTCAGGAGTGGCAACGCAATGAACCAGATGACCAGCGCCGCGACGATGATGCGGCCGGACCAGCCGGCAGCAATTGTTCCCTTGTCCTGGCTTCCGGTGGCTTTCCACACTGCGGATTCCACCAAACGACCACCGTCGAGCGGCAAACCCGGAAGCACGTTGAACAGGCCGATCAGGAGATTGGCCCACATGAGGATGTTGGCCAGGATTTCGGATACGCCGCTCAGCACATCGGCGGAGAGGACACCCCACATGGCGGCTGCCAGGACGAAGTTCGAGGCAGGCCCGGCCAGGGCCACCACGACTGAGCGGCCAGGCGAGGCCGTGAAGTTCTCAAACTGCGTGTGTCCGCCCCAGAGATTCAGGACAATCTTCTCGGTGGGCCATTTGAAGGCCTTGGCGCTGAGCGCATGCGCAAGTTCGTGAAGCAGCACGGAGATGGCCAGCAGCAGGGCGTAGCCCAATGCTACGAAGTAGGCGCCCAGGCCCAGGCGGGGCATCTGCACCAGCAGGGCCGGCCCGTAGACAATGACGGTGAACCCTGCAATAACAAACCACGAGTACGCAAGGTAGACCGGAATGCCGGCGATCCTCCCCAGCGGGATGCCCTCTTTCTTGGCGGAGGCGTGGTGCGGTGTGGTGGGACTGCTCACCTAGTTGGCCCTTTCAAGAACGTTTCCAGCCGGGAAGCGATCGACGACGAGTTGCCTCACGTCTTCGACGGTCCGGCCTGTGAGCGTGTCCCACAGGACCATGCGTGGGTCTTCGGGCAGCGGCACCTGGTGGGGTATGCCCACCGTCACGACGCCTGAAGCAATGGCGGCCGTGGCACCGGGAACGGAATCTTCCAGCGCAACGCAGTGGTGGATGGTCAGTGCCGGATCATCCAGGCGGAGTCTTTCAACCGCAGTCAGGTAGGCCTCGGGGTGCGGCTTTCCGTTGGTGACGGTGTCTCCGGTGACCATGAACTCGAAGTACGGTTTGGCCAAGCTCTCCACTACCACTCCGGCCAGGGGACCTTCGGACATGGTTACCAGCGCGCACCGGACGCCGGCCTGGTGGAGTTCATCGAGGAGCTCCCGCGCGCCCGGCCGCCATGGAACGTTCCGGCGCACCTGCTCGATCACTTGGGCACTCAGGGTATCGACGATCTGGCGGGCCTCAAGCTTGACCCCCGCGGCCTGCAGGATGGCCGCCGAGTGCAGCAGGGACTGGCCCACCAACTGCATCGCCTGCTGGTGCGACCACGTGCCGCCATGGGACTCCACCAGGGCGCGTTCAGCCGCGATCCAGTAGGGCTCAGTGTCCACCAGGGTGCCGTCCATATCCCAGAGCACGGCTTTGAGGAGGGGCTGGCTGGGTAAGGAATGCATGGCTTCAAGTCTACGTGGAACCGGGCGGGCGCCTGTGCGCGCATTGCGCTGTGGGCGAAGAGGGGACACGCACCGGCGTGAAATGCCATGCATCCCGGAGGGTCTTGGACGTAGGGTGAGTGGATGAACAGTGTGGACGGGACCCCCGAAGGACAGGACATCACCGCGGAGCCCGAGCGTTTCCTCAAGGAACCCGCGGAAGGCCAACGTGTCACCGTGATGCTCGCCGCGTTCGAAGGCTGGAACGACGCCGGAGAGGCAGCCAGCGACGCCCTGCACTACTTGAACAAGCTCTGGGACGGCAAGAAGGTTGCCACTGTGGACGCGGAGGAGTATTACGACTTCCAGTTCACCCGGCCCACTGTGCGCCGCACGTCCTCGGGTGCGCGGAAGGTCAAGTGGCCATCCACCAGGATCTACAAGGCGGCAGTTCCGGACAGCAACGTGGACGTGGTGTTCGTGTTGGGCACCGAGCCTTCCTACCGTTGGCGTGCGTACACAACGGAATTGCTGGTCCACGCCGAGGCACTCAAGGTGGACTCCGTGATTTTGGTGGGTGCCCTGCTGGCCGATGTGCCGCACAGCCGCCCCATTCCCGTGAGCACCAGCACTGAGGACAGTTCGCTGCGTGAGCGCCTCAACCTGGAGGCGTCCCAGTACGAGGGGCCGGTGGGGATCGTAGGCGTCCTGGCTGAATTTGCGATGCTTGCAGGGCTGCCGACGGTTTCACTGTGGGCTGCCGTGCCGCACTACGTAGCCCAGCCCCCCTCCCCCAAAGCCCAGCTCGCGATCCTGCACAAAGTGGAAGACCTGCTCCAGGTCCCACTGGACAGCCAGGCCTTGGCAGAAGAGTCCGAGGCGTGGGAACGCGGCGTTGACGAGCTGGCCACTGAGGACCCGGAGATCGCGGCGTACGTGCGGCAACTGGAGGAAGCCAAGGACACGGCCGACCTCCCGGAAGCTTCCGGCGAATCCATTGCCCGCGAGTTTGAGCGCTACCTCAAGCGCCGTGGCAAAGACCGTCCCTGACCGTTCCCACTATCGGTAAACGCCAACGGCCCTGACAGGAATGTCAGGGCCGTTGGCGTTTGAACATCAGCAGGTCCGGTTACAGCTCCACGCCGAGCAACGCGTTGACGGCATCCGCGATGACTGCCCTCTCCGTGGCCGAGCCTTCGGCGGCGGAGCGCAGTGCCTCTTGGGCCCACTGATCGACGGCGGTAAGGGCTGCGGGCGCATTGAGGTCATCGGCCATTGCCGCGCGCATCGCTTCGAGCAAGGGGGCCGCCGAACCATCCTCGGCGTGGTCCAGCGCCTCGCGCCACAGCACCAGGCGTTCCTTGGCCGCGGCGAAGCCCTCATTGGTCCATGACCAGTCTGAGCGGTAGTGGTTGGCGAGGATGGCCAGGCGAATGGCTGCGGGCTCCTCGCCTGCTGCGCGAAGTTTGGACACAAGGACCAGGTTTCCCTTGGACTTGCTCATCTTCTCGCCGTCCAGGCCCACCATGCCCGCGTGGGAGTAGTGCCGTGCCAGGGGAACTCCAGACAGCGAATAAGCATGGCCGGCTCCCATCTCATGATGCGGGAAGACCAGGTCCGAGCCGCCGCCTTGGACCGTGAAGGGTGCCGGAAGGTATTTCTGGGCGATCACCGTACATTCGATGTGCCAACCGGGGCGGCCGGAGCCAAGGCTTGCACCGGGCCAACTGGGTTCACCTTCGCGGGCCACACGCCAGAGCAGGGGGTCGAGCGCGTGGCGTTTCCCGGGCCGTGCCGGGTCGCCGCCGCGCTCCGCGAAGAGGGCGAGCATGTCCTTTTCGCCGAGCCCCGACACATCGCCCAAAGTCCACGCATCCGTGGCGTCCGAGCGTTTCCCGGCCGTTTCGACGTCGTAATAGACATCACCGTCGGGTTCACCGTCGGTGCCGGGAACCCGGTAGGCCACGCCGTCGGCTATGAGTTTTTCGATGGCCGGCACAATGTCCGGGATGGCTTCAACGGCACCGATGTAGTGATCAGGTGCCAGGACGTTCAGCGCGTCCATGTCGGTGTGGAACAGTTCGATCTGGCTCTGGGCCAGGTCTTGCCAGTCAACGCCTGTGGCATTGGCCCGCTCAAGCAGGGGGTCGTCGATGTCCGTGACGTTTTGCACGTAGGACACCCGGATCCCTGCATCGCGCCAGGCGCGGTTCAGCAGATCGAAGGCAACATAGCTTGAGGCGTGCCCCATGTGCGTGGCGTCGTAGGGCGTGATGCCGCAGACGTACATCGATTGCTCCGGTTGCCGCTCAACCTCCACGACACGGCCCAGGGCAGTGTCGAACAGGCGTAGTTGCGGCATGCTGCCGGGCAGCTCAGGAACAGGGCGGGAAGTCCACGATTTCACGACTCAACCTTAGTGCTAGGCACTGATGACACCGAAACCGAGCAGGACATACAAGGCCAGGCCGAGGAGGATCCGGTACCAAACGAAGAGGCGGTAGCTCCTGGTCGAGACGAATTTCAGGAACCAGCCGATGATGACGTAGCCCACAACGAAGGCGATGACTGTGGCCAAGGCTGTCTCCGGAAGGCCGTACGGTCCGGTGAGGCCCTCGTGGGAGACCGTCTTGTAGAGCTGGTAAAGCCCGCTGCCGAACACGGCCGGAATGGCCAGCAGGAAGGAATACCGGGCTGCGGCTTCACGCGTGTAGCCCATGAGCAGGCCGGCAGTGATGGTGCCGCCGGACCGCGAAACGCCCGGAATCAGGGCCATTGCCTGAGCGAAGCCATACAGGATGCCGTGCTTGTAGCTCAGCTGGGTGAGGTCCCGCTCCTGCCGCCCGGTGGCGTCGGCGACGGCCAGGATCATGCCGAAGACGATCAACATGGTGGCTACGATCCACATGCTGCGAAGCACCGATTCGATCTGGTCCTGGAACAGCAGGCCAAGGATGATGATCGGCAGGCTGCCCAGGATCACCAACCAGCCCATGCGGGCATCGGGATCGTTGCGCTCGACTTTGCCCCTCAAGGAGCCGAACCAGGCACGGACAATCCGGACGATGTCGCGCCAGAAGTACACAATGACGGCGGTTTCGGTTCCCAGCTGCGTGATCGCAGTGAAAGCGGCGCCCGGGTCGGCGGCGCCGGGAAGGAATGATCCGACGATCCTCAAGTGCGCGCTTGAGGAGATCGGGAGGAATTCGGTGAGGCCCTGCACGAGGCCCAGCAAGGCTGCTTCTATCCAGTTCACGTGAATAGACCCTACGTCATGAAGACTGGGAACTGCCCGTAAGCTAGCAGCTATGCAGCAGCGTTATGTCGGAAACAGCGGGTTTCGCGTGTCCTCCTTGTCCCTCGGAACCATGTCCTGGGCCCAGGAAACTGATGAGCAGGACGCTGCCGAGGTCCTTCACGCGTTCGTAGCTGCAGGCGGCACCGTCATAGACACTGCCGCGTCCTACGGCCAGGGGCGGGCTGAGGCCATGATCGGCTCCATGCTTGGTGATGTCGTGGCACGGTCTGAGGTGGTTTTGTCCACAAAGGCAGGCGTGTCGTCCACGGAGTCCAGGCGAAGCGTCGATGCTTCACGTGGCGCAATGCTCTCTGCACTTGACGCCAGCCTTGCCAGGCTCGGAACTGACTACGTCGACATCTGGTTCGCCCAGGAGTGGGACCACAACGTGCCCTTGGAGGAGACCCTTTCCGCTTTGGAACTGGCGCAGCGGACCGGGCGGGCGCGTTACGTGGGCATCTCCAACTACAACGGTTGGCAGACAGCGAAGGCCGCGGCCATCGCCGGTTTCACTTTGGTGGCCAACCAGTCCGAATATTCCTTGGTCCAGCGCAAGGCGGAGGACGAGCTCATTCCCGCGGTGGAGGACGCCGGGCTGGGGATCATGGCGTGGGCGCCGCTGGGCCGGGGTGTCCTGAGCGGCAAATACCGCGGACAAATTCCCGGGGACTCCCGTGCCGCCCAAAGCCGCCTCGCGGCGTATGTTGAACCGTACCTGGAGCCGCGGGCTTCCAGGGTAGTTGAAGCTGTGGCCATGGCCGCACGCGGCCTGGGTAGATCTCCCCTGGATGTCTCCCTGAGCTGGCTGCTGTCCCGGCCCGGCGTTGCCACCGCCGTCGTGGGCGCCAGGAACGCCGTCCAGCTCAAAGAGCTCCTGGACGCCGCGCTGACTGACCTGCCCGCCGAGATATCGCGCGCCCTTGAGGACGTTTCGTCGTTGTAGCCAGGGCTGCCGCGGATTGCCTAATGGCGATCCAGAATATCGAGAAGGTAGCTTCCGTAACCGCTTTTGGCCAACTTCGCGGCCTGTTGACGCAGTCCGTCGTCGTTCAGGTAACCCATCCGCCAGGCCACTTCCTCCGGGGCTCCGATTTTCAGGCCCTGCCGGTTCTCGGTGGTGCGCACGTAGTTCGACGCGTCATTCAAGTCGCTGAAGGTTCCGGTATCCAACCAGGCGGTTCCCCGTGGGAATTTCTGCACATGCAGCTTTCCGAGCTCCATGTATTTGCGGTTGATGTCCGTGATTTCCAATTCGCCGCGGGGCGAGGGTCTTAGGTCTTTTGCCATGGCAACTACGTCGTTGTCGTAAAAGTAGAGCCCCGGAACGGCGTAATTGCTCTTGGGTTTGGCCGGCTTCTCTTCGATGGATACCGCCAGTCCGTCGTCGTCGAATTCCACCACGCCATAAGCGCTTGGGTCCTTGACCCAATACCCGAAGATGGCGCCGCCGTCGACATCGGCGTAGTGGCGGAACTGGTTGCCCATTCCGGGGCCGTTAAAGATGTTGTCTCCAAGGATCAGAGCCACTTTGCCGGCCCCGATATGTTCCTCCCCCAGGATGAACGCCTGGGCCAGGCCATCCGGCGTCGGCTGCCGGGCGTATGTCAGGTTGATCCCGAACTGGGAACCGTCGCCCAGGAGGTTCTCGAATTGCGGGCCGTCGGCAGGTGTGGTGATGATGAGGATGTCGCGGATGCCGGCAAGCATCAGAGTACACAGCGGGTAGTAGATCATGGGTTTGTCGAAGACGGGAACCAACTGCTTGCTGATGGCGAGCGTAATTGGATGAAGCCGCGAACCTGTGCCACCGGCAAGAATAATTCCGCGCATCTACTGTCCTCTCCCGCTGCGCACTGCAGTATCCTGCGGTTACGCTATGGCCATGCAGAGAATCCTTGTCACCGGCGGGGCCGGATTCATCGGATGCAATTTCGTTCACTTCATCATGGTGCACACCCGCCTCCATGTCACTGTCCTGGACAAACTGACCTACGCCGGCACTATTGATTCGCTTTCGGGGCTGCCGTCCGGCCGCTTTGAATTTGTTCAAGGCGATATCTGTGATGCCGCCTTGGTGGACTCCCTGACCCCCACGGTCGATGCGGTGGTCCATTTTGCCGCAGAGTCGCACAACGACAACTCGTTGGAGGATCCACGGCCGTTCCTTGACACCAACCTGGGGGGTACTTTCACCCTCATCGAAGCGGCGAGGAAGCACGGCACCCGGTTCCATCACATCTCCACGGATGAGGTGTACGGGGACCTGGCCCTGGAGGATCCGGACAGGTTCACGGAAAGCTCCGCCTACCGCCCCACCAGTCCGTACTCCGCCACGAAGGCGGGTTCGGACCTGTTGGTCCGGGCGTGGGTCCGGTCGTTCGGACTTCAGGCGACCATCAGTAATTGCTCCAACAACTACGGCCCGTACCAGCACGTGGAAAAGTTCATTCCGCGTCAGATCACCAACATCCTGGACGGAGTTCGTCCCCGGCTTTACGGTCAGGGGCGCAACGTGCGGGACTGGATCCACGTGGCAGACCATTCCTCGGCGGTGCTGAAAATCCTTGAGGCCGGGCGGATCGGTGAAACCTACCTGATTGGTGCCGACGGCGAACGGTCCAACCGTGAGGTTGTGGAGATGCTGCTGGAGATTGCGGGTAAATCCCGTGACGCCTACGACCTCGTCCATGACCGCCCGGGCCATGACCTGCGCTACGCCATTGATTCCAGCAAGCTTCGCCGCGAACTTGGCTGGATGCCGGGTTACCGGGATTTCGACGCCGGGTTGTCGGACACCATGCAGTGGTACAGGGACAACGAGGACTGGTGGCGTCCCCAGAAAGCCGCCACCGAGTCCAAGTACGCGGGCCAAGGCCACTGATGGACGGGGCACACCGGCTGCAGTCCTTGGCCACGTCCATTCCGGGACTGACTCTGTTCCGGCTTCCGGTTCACGCCGATAGCCGCGGATGGTTCAAGGAAAACTGGCATCGTCGCAAGATGATGGACATCGGGCTCCCGGATTTCGGTCCGGTGCAGAACAACATCTCCTTTAACACCGAACGCGGCACCACCCGCGGTATACACGCTGAGCCCTGGGACAAATTCGTCTCGTTGGCCGCAGGGCGGATCTTTGGTGCTTGGGTGGACCTGCGGGAAGGACCGACCTTCGGTGTGTTGTTCACGGCCGAACTGACTCCGGGTGACGCGATCTTCGTGCCACGCGGCGTGGGCAATGCCTTCCAAACCCTTGAAGACCGCACCGTGTACTCCTATCTCGTCAACGATCATTGGAGCCCGGAAGCCCAGGAGGAGTACACCTTCCTGAACCTTGCGGACGAGCACGTCGCCGTCCCCTGGCCAATTCCCGTGGAGCAGGCAACAGTCTCTCCGCAGGACAGGAAGCATCCGCGCCTGGCGGACGTCCGTCCGATGCAGAAAAAGCGCACCTTGGTACTCGGGGCCGATGGCCAGTTGGGTTCGGCGCTCCGGAAGGCTTTTGACGGCGACGCGACAGTTGACTTCGCTGGGCATCCCCAGTTCGACATCACCTCGGAAGAGTCCTTCGAGTCGGTCGATTGGCCCCATTACTCGACCGTTATCAACGCAGCAGCGTTCACAGCCGTGGACGCCGCCGAAACCGCTGAAGGCCGGACCGCTGCCTGGCTGATCAACGCCGGTGCCGTGGCTGCCCTGGCGCGTACCGCCGTCGAGCATTCCCTCACGCTTGTCCATCTCTCCAGCGAATACGTCTTTGACGGCTCGGCGGAGGTTCACAGCGAGGACGAGGCGCTGACTCCCCTGGGGGTGTACGGCCAAAGCAAGGCGGCAGGCGACCTGGCGGCGTCAACCGTGCCGCGGCACTACCTCGTGCGGACAAGCTGGGTGGTGGGCGATGGCCGGAATTTTGTCCGGACCATGGCTGCCCTGGCTGAACGCGGAGCGTCGCCGAACGTCGTGGATGACCAGTTTGGCAGGCTGACCTTCGCCGACGACCTGGCCGCCGGGATCAAGCATCTGCTGGATACGCAGGCTCCCTACGGGACCTACAACATCAGCAACAGCGGCGCGCCGGTTTCGTGGGCCCAGGTGGCCAGGGAGGTGTATCGGCTGAGCGGAGTGGATCCCCTCAAGGTAACCGCTGTCAGCACCGCTGCCTACGCGGGACCGGGCAGCGCCCCCAGACCACGGAACAGTGTGCTGGACCTGGCAAAAATCAAGACTGCCGGGTTCTCTCCCCCGGACGCGTCGCAGCGCCTCGTTGAGTACCTCCTCGCGCGGGAAACCCTAGCGAAGGGGTGACATTCGTCCTAGAGTTGGCGTACGGCAGCCCGTCCGGGCGGGCCGGGAGACACCTTAAGTAAACAAACTGGCAGGCCGGCACCACGCTGGCCACGGCGACCCGGGGCTGTGCAGCGGCCCAGGATCGCCGGCTGTGAGTTGTGCCTTGAGCTGGACCCCGAAGCCTGGAGAGCCAAGAATGCTGCTGCCAAAGATCGCCCCATACAGGACCGTCCTCCCCCACCGCGGTACCGCCGTCAACGCCCGCTCCCTGCTGCTCGGCGGCGCACCGGTAGAGCTGATGGGATTTGAGGACGCCCTGCGCGACATTATGGATCGTGCCTCTGCGGATGGCGCCAAACCCCTGGGTGTCTGCTCGGCCAACCTCGATCACCTCCGGCACTTCGGTGCAGGCAGCCGTTGGGCGGGCACCTTGAACCCGCATGTGCCGGTGGAGTGGCTGACGCTGCTTGACGGGGCACCACTGGTCGCTCAAGCCCGAAGGCTTACCCACCGTGACTGGCCCCGGTTGGCCGGCAGTGACCTCATAGGGCCGTTGCTTGACCAGGCTGAGCAGCGTGGGCTCCGCGTGGGTTTCCTGGGAGGTTCATCCGCGGCCCAGGCCCTCATCCGCGAGCGTTTCGCCGTGGAGCGTCCCAGTCTGGTGGTCGCAGGATGGTGGGCCCCCGAGCGTTCAGTCCTGAGCGACGTCGACGCGTCCTCCCGCCTGGCCGCCGACATAGCTGCCAGCCGAACGGACATCCTCGTGGTGGGCTTGGGCAAGCCGCGTCAGGAACTCTGGATCGCTGAATATGGGCCCTTGACCGGGGCCAGGGTCCTCCTGGCCTTCGGCGCGGTTGTCGACTTCCTGTCCGGCCGGATCCGGCGGGCACCGGCATGGGTCAGCGCCCATGGCCTTGAGTGGGCCTGGCGACTGATGCTTGAACCCACGAGGCTCGCCCACCGCTACCTCGTGGATGGGCCGGGTGCCTATCTCAAGCTGCGGATGCGCAGCGATGCCACACCCCTTCCAGCTGCCGGCGCCGTGCCGAATGCTGCTGCCGCCTTCGTCCCAGCCGACCCGGAGCATGAGCCCAGCCGTGCTCCGGGATCGTTTGTCCCCGTGGAGTCCGCAGCCGACGTGGCCGTTGTGGTGGTCACCTACAACAACGCCGACGACGTCGGGCCCCTGCTTGCGGGGTTGCGGAAGGAAACCGCTGCGCAAAGCATCAAGGTGGTGGTGGCAGACAACTCCCCGGACGATCGCACCATGCTGGAACTGTCACGGCATAGGGATGTCGTGGCCGTGCCGACAGGTGGCAACCTCGGATACGCGGGCGGAATCAATGCCGCCATGCGCATCGCGGGGGCCGCGGATGCCTACCTCGTCCTCAACCCCGACTTGCGGGTCGAGGAAGGCGCGATCCTGGCCATGCGTCGCCGGATGGCCGAATCCGGGGCGGCAATGGTGGTGCCGGTCCTGCTGGACAACGATGGCACTGTCTATCCGTCGCTGCGACGGGAGCCCGGTGTTCTGCGAGCGCTGGGCGATGCGGTGTTCGGGAGCCGGGTGCAGGGCAGGCCTGGTTGGTTGTCGGAGATGGACTACGACCCGGAAAGCTACCGGCACGCACACCTGGTGGATTGGGCTACGGGTGCTGCGCTGTTGATCAGCGGCGACACCGCGCGGGCCGTGGGTGATTGGGATGAACAGTTCTTCCTCTACTCGGAGGAGACGGATTATTGCCGGCGTGTCCGGGAGTCCGGTGGTTCCATGTGGTTTGAGCCGTTGGCCCGGATGTGGCATGAACGAGGGGGTTCGGGTTCTTCGCCGCAGTTGACGGCGTTGATGGCGGTCAATCGTGTGCGATACGCGTCGAAGTATTTCCCGTCGGCCCGTTTGGGGGCCTTTACGGCCGTCGTGCTTGCCGGGGAGCTTGTACGCATGGGTAAGCCGGGGCATCGTGAGGCTGCGTTTGCGGTGGGCAGCCGGAGACGGTGGGAAGGGCTGCCGCACGCCACGAGGGCCACCACGGCAGCGTTGGGTGGTGGGCCGCCTCCGGCGGGTGCTGTGATCATTCCTGCACACAACGAAGCGGCGGTGATCGGCCGGACGCTTGAATCACTGGGTGGTGTCCTCGGTTGGGGCACGGTGGAGGTCATTGTTGCCTGTAATGGGTGCACGGACGAGACGGAGGATATCGCGTCGACGTTCCATGGGGTGCGTGTGCTTCACGTTGAGGCTGCTTCGAAGTCTGCGGCGTTGAATGCCGCCGACCAGGTTGCGGGCCTTTGGCCGAGGCTGTATCTGGACGCGGACATCGAGGTCAGCATGGAAGCGGTGGCGGAAGTTTTGCGGTCCCTTGCCGAGGGGCCGTTGCTTGCTGCCCGCCCGGCGTTCCGCTACGACACCAGTGGCGCTTCTTGGTTGGTGCGCTCTTATTACCGGGCCCGGGGCCGGGTGCCGGCCAATGCGCGGGGCCTGTGGGGTGCGGGGGCGTACGCCCTGAGCCGCGCGGGGCACGATCGTTTGGGCGAATTTCCTTCATTGACCGGGGACGACTATTACGTGGATCGTCTGTTCAGTGGTTCGGAGAAGGCAGTGGTGGCGACGGTACCTGTGGTGGTGCGGACGCCACGGACCGCGGCTTCCTTGCTGGCCGTTCTTCGGCGGACGTATCGCGGGAACGCGCAGCAGGATGAACGATTCGCGGGGCAGTCGGCCTCCCGTACCCTGCGTGAGCTGCTTTCGTCCGTGCGGGGGCCGCTGACGGCTGTTGACGCCGCCGTGTACGCCGCCTTCGCCGTCGCGGGCCGTCGTCGTCCGCTGGGGGGCCGTAGGCCCGCAACGGCCTGGGAGCGGGACGAGAGCAGCCGCTAGTCAGAAGCCGCAGTTCCCGCCCCCTTCGATGCGGTACAGGTGGACGGCGTTGCCGTCCTGGAAGGTATCGGCGAAGCGGCCGTCGAGGATGGGAATGGTCCGGTTTTCGTCGATCACGACGGCGGAGCTGCCGCCGCACTTGAGGGTGAAGGTCGCCTGACCGCCGGCTGGCTTGGTGGCACCGGCGAAGATGTAGGCCGTATGGTCGTACATTTTGGTGCTGAGGTCCACCGGGCCGGTTGCCGTGGTGGCGCCGTCCAGGAAGGGTGCGTTGAGGACGGGCGCGAGCTTAGTGATCTGTTGGTTCAGTGCCGTCACTGTTGGTCGGATTTGTGTGCCGCAGTCCCGCAGGACGTGCTGGGAAATGCAGTCACCCCCGAAGTTGTGGTTGAAGTAGATCACTCCCCTTGCGCCGTGGATCAGGCTGCTCCATACGGCAGCGCGGATCTGGGGGGCGGTGATGGTTGTGGCGTCGGCCGAATCCTTGAAGGGATGCCCGGCTTCCACGAAGGCCCAGATGGGGGTGGCCATTCCGGCCGGTTGCAGCTTTCGGATCCGCTCTATGGTCCAGCCGTAGTTGGCTGCGAGCCGGCATTCGCCAGGGGTGAGGTCCCGTGTATAGCCCACGATGGCGCCCCCTTCGCCTTTGGCGCAGATGCTGGGGTCGGTAAACCAGTAAGTGTCGGCTGAGACGACGTCCTGGACGCCTTTGAAGAATTCGACGGATTCTTCATCTGAGAGCCAGAAGGCCACGCCTTTGCCGTAGTTGGCGTAGAGCATGGCACCTGTCGGGGCAACGGCGCGGCGTTCTTTCTGTACCGTGTACCCGCACTTGCTCTCTTCGGGAATGCAGAGTGGCCCCTCCCCGGGGTACTTTCCTGTCCAGGGAGTGCTGCCCGGTCCAGCCCACATGTCCACTTCATCACTGAGTGCGAAACCGGAGGCATAGGCAGAGTCGAAGGTGGGGATGGCGTACATGTTCGAGGCCCGCACCAGTTGGAGGTCGGAGTTGGCGGTCAGTTCGACATAGGTATTGAGGCCGGCTTGGGTGTCCAGGGCGATGTTGCCCTTGTCCAGGACACTCTCGAACCAGACGGCAAGGGGGAAATAGGCGGGATCAGCGGGGAGCCCGTTCCTGAATCGTCCGTAGTAGTCCGCGCCCCCGTCGACGGGCCGCAGCACGACGCCCTCATAGGACGGTGGCGGGGTCGCTGTGGTCCCGGGCTGGCTGCTGGCCGGTGCAGGAGGGCCGGTGAAGGGAGGGACTCCGCTGGCGGCCGCCACGGCAACGGCGACGCCGGCCAAAGCAGTGCCTGCCAGGACGCCGATTGTCCTTCGTTTCACGGACTACCTTTCAGGCCGACGTTTCCTTGACGGGCGTTTTCCCGTTGCTGCTGGTTTTCAAGGTCTTGGCCAAGGGGGCGTGGGCGGCGAAGAACTGATCAGCCTCGGCGGGATTCAGCACGTCCTCGATGGTCAGTTCGTCAAGCTTTCCGCCCACCGGCAGGTCATCGTGGTCTTTCTCATGCCGGCGGCGTGCTCTCTTCCGCCGATCCCCGTCAGGGGCCGCTGAACGGATCCGCAACCGGGAGGATTCCAAGCCCCGGGCAATGGACACGGCACCGAAAGTGAGGACCACCCCGGCAACCAGGACGACTATGAGTGACCTCAGCCGGCTGGAGAACTGTTCAGTGGCGTTGTCCGGTGCGGCGATCATCAGGGATGTGTACAGGTACCGTGCGTCGGCGCCGTTGACAGTCTGGATGGCCGAAAGGTCGGACTCCAGCCGCGCTCCGAGCGCTTTGACCGTGGCGACTGCTTTGTCCTTGCTGCTTGAGACTGCCGAAATCTCGATCAGGAAAGATGCCGGTGGGCGCTGCACCGTGAAATCGGTGCTGAGTCCGTCCCGGAGCAGCGCGTCGCCGGTGGCGTCGTCACTCAAGCGTGTGCCCACTACCTGCGCGATCAGGGAAGAGTCCGCCGATCGGAGGTAGGGGTTGTCCGAGTTGAGGTTGCTGAGCTGAGGGTTCTTCTCCAGTT
The DNA here is from genome assembly GCF_040137855.1 of Paenarthrobacter sp. CAP02. NCBI lineage: Bacteria > Bacillati > Actinomycetota > Actinomycetes > Micrococcales > Micrococcaceae > Paenarthrobacter > Paenarthrobacter sp. CAP02. The sequence continues at coordinate 279,844 of NZ_JBEEII010000003.1, forward strand.
CTGCTGCGGTGGGGATCTTGGGGTTGACGATCGCGTAGGTTGCCTTGGCCTCGTAGGACCGTGGGGCCAAGGTGTAGACATAGAGTGCTGCCAGGGCCGTGACCAGCAGGACCGGCAGCACGATGAGTTTGTGGTGCCATAACGTTCTGATGACTGCTACCGGGTCCATGTGTCTGCCTTTGCATTCGGTGTTGACGGTTGGCTTGGAGGTCCCCCCAGGGGTGGCCCGCTGTTGTGGTGATCCGGTGCTTTGTTGTTCCGAAGCTCGATTTCGCGGCGGATCATGACCCAGGTCCCTCCTCCGAGCCCGACGATGAGGGGGTAGGACAGTGCGAAAACAGGAAACGCCATGGAGTCGAATGTCAGTGAGCAGCCTGCGGCCACCGCGCCGCCCGCAGCTATCGCGCCGGCAAGGCAGCGGAGCGGAGCGATCCGGGATGCCCGCGCTGCGATGAACGATGAAACGGCCGGCAAGGCCAGGTACGCCAACGTACCGACGAAGCCCACCAGGCCCAGGGTGACCAGGGAGTTGAGGTACTGGTTGTCCAGGATGTAGAGGGCGTTGTCGGGCATGTAGTTCCCGGGTCCAAGCCCCAGGTATGGCAGCTCGCCGAACATCTCCGCGACGCGGGGATAGTTGTTTGTCCGCGTTGTCAGGGACGGGTCACTGTTTCCTGCGGTGAAGGATGACGTCAAAGTGCCCACGAGTCCGGGGATGGCGACAAACAGTGCAGCCATGGCTGCTGGGGCGGCTATCACCGCCCATCGGCGGGCCACCCGGGGCATGAAGGGGATAAAGACTGCAAGCCCGAGGAACAATCCGAGAACACCGGACCGTGACACGGTGGATGCGATGGCGACGACCAGCAGGGCTGTCCCCGTCCAGTGGAACCATTTATGGCCCGAGCGGTCATAGAGCCCGCGCCAAATGGATAACGGCAGCAACATGGCGCAGACGACGGCCAGCTCAATCGAGTGGAAGGTGCTGCCGGCAACGCGTGTCATGAATCCGCGCACCTGGAAGGCCGTGTTGCCGCCGTTGTCCGTGAACCCCACCATGGCTTCCTGAATCCACACCATGGGGTTGACGCGGAAAAGGAACTGGATCAGCGCAACGATGCAGCAGAAGAACGCGCCGGCAAGGATGGCTCTCACCAGTGACATGGCGTTGTCGAGGGTGCGCACAGCCTCGCTGGTTACCAGGGCTATTCCGCCGCAGGCAAGAATCAGGATCAGCCAGCGGTCGGCCGCGGCCTGCGCCGACACGTTGGTGTTACCCGTAAAGCCCGAAAACAAGGCCGCGTAGGAGGCGCATGAACCCACCCACAGCAGTCCGAGGCCCAGACGGCCTGGATTACTGGACTTCAGCGGATTGTGCAGTCCAAAAAGCGCCGACGACAGCCAGACCGCCAGTAGCAGGACAGCCAGGATGATCGGAACCGTGCCCGCAGCACCGATGGGCTTGATGACCATGTTGGACGGGAAGAAAAAGATGCCGAAAACGGCGAATTTAAGCAACAGTCCCACGTGGCCACCCTTGCCGGTGAACTCCGACAGCTCGCTGGGCTGCACCTCGCGTGGGGCCGGGAAGATGAGGGTCCTCCGAAGGGACTTCATGGCCGGGCTCCCCGCAAAGAGCTGCCCGGAACGTCAAAGGGTTGGCCCGCGCACCATGATTCGATCAGCTGCGCGAACGCCTGGCGGGAGTCGGCCCAGTCCAGCCGTTTCCTGCCCGCGATGGCTGCTGCGCGTGCCTCCACGCCCGGGGTGCCGACCACATCTGCGAGCGCCATGGCCAGGCCAGCGGGTGTTGCCGGGGCCCAGACGGCGTCAGGGTCCGTCGGCAGCCCCGACGCGAAGGCCGCTTCGTTGAGCACCGGAACGCATCCTGCCGAGAGCAATTCGTCGGGAACCAGGGAGATGTTGGTGAACGAAATGGCCAGGCCCGCGATTGTTTGGTTGTACAGGACGTTCAAGTCGGCGGGGCTGAGGTTGCCGTGGTTGGTCACAGGTATCGGCCAACCCGTGACAGTGTCCCCGTAAATGTGGATTTCCTGTTCGGGCCGGAGGGAGTGGAACCGTTCCAACGTGAGTTTGGCCAGAAGGTAGCCGCGCCTGTCCACCTTTTTCTTGGCGTAGTACACAACGCCCGTTCGGGTGGCGGCTGGGGCTGGACTGAGCAACCGGTACGTTGCGGTGTCGGTGCCATAAGGAATGACGGCCTGGGCGGGCTGGCCAAGTTCGTTGCGCATCACGTCGGAGATCATCGGGCCGAGGGCGACGGTGGTCAGTCCCAGCCGGTAGCTGTCTTCGGCCAGGGCGTAGAGGAACCCGCGGGGGTAGAAGTAAGGCTCGTAGTCCTGGATGAAATAGAAGAGGTGGACGCCGGCCGGGGCCCTGCGCGCGGCAACATGTGCCGTGGGCCATGAGCTGGCTACCATAGCGTCCACCCCTTCCATCCCTTGTGTGGCGCTGCGAACCCCGGCACGCAGCGCCGGCCAGTGGCTGTGGATGGTGTCTTCGTGACGGCGTACCTCGTCATCATTGGTGTCATAGAGGAACAGGGTGCAATCGTGGCCGCGTTGTTCCATCTCCTCGACCATTCGGAAGAACGTGGTATGCCCCCCTGAGCCCGGTGCCGGAGGCGTACAAATCCAGCCGACGTTGAGGGAGCCAGCCGTCTTCGGTTCAGGGGAAGTCCGGACGCTGGAACGGGAGTCCATGATGTCCTCTTCCCGCAAGGGAAGGGTCGGTTCGGCGAGGTTCCACCTGTCGGTGGCGATGGTTGCTGCTTTCGCGGCCACTGTTCTGGCCAGTGCCCGCCAGCCGTCCCTGCGCAGACGGTCGGCAGCAAGCCGGGTTGTTGCCGAAAGCCGAGTTGTCATGGTCTTGCCGCCTCTCCGGGAGGGGCGGAGCCGGCCGGATCGAAGGCGGCGGCCCTGGGCCTCAGTAATGCTCGAATGTCCGCGAACAGGAGTTTGCCTTGGCGGAAAGTCAGGAGGGCATACAGTGCCGTACCGAGAACGGTCCCGACGGCGAGCGCTGCTGCCGGGTTTTCCATCCCCCGGGTGGCCAGCCATGCGGCGAGCCCGGCCACCGTTGCGCCCAGCAGCGGAACGGTACTGCCGCGCAGGAGCTGCCACGCTGAAACGTGCAGTACCGTCGTCAGGGACTTTACGTAGAGCGGAATAACCACCAGGCAGGCCACTGTCGCGTGGGCTACCCCCGCACCCGCTATCCCCCACCACGCGATGCCGAAGAAGAGCGCAGGCGTGAGGGTGAGGAGCCAGGCAACCTGCACCCAGAACAGCCAACCGGTCCGGCCTGCCCCGACGCTCAGGTCAGCGAAGAGTTCCACCAGGATCCTTGTGGCGCCGAAGACCCCCAGTGTTGCCAGTGCGACGCTCGCCGGCGCCCATGGCCCACCGTAGGCGGTCACGATCAACGGGTGTGCCAGCGCTACGACCATGGCCGAGATCGGAAAGGCGCAATAGGACACCCCGCTCACAAACTTCGCTGCAAGCGGGCCCAAGGTGCCTTCAGCGAAAAGCCTGCCGAAAGTTGGCACCGCCGTAGCCCGGATCACGGAAGTGATCACCGAACTTGGCAGCCCTGCGAGGTTGAACGCGAGCAGGTACAGGCCCAACGCCGTCGGATCCAGCATCCGACCCACCAGCAAATAGTCCACATTCAGGGTGACAAACACCACCAAATTGGCCATCGCGAGCGGCATGCCCAAGGTCAAAATCCCGGCAGCCACCTGGGGGTCGAAACCCGGTCCATACCTTTTCGGCGTAATGATCCAGTACCCGGCCATCGCAACCAGTTGCCCGCCCACCCTGGACCAGGCGAGCGCCATGGCACCCCAGCCGTCCAGCGCCATCGGAACCACCAGGACCAGCACTGTCACCAGGCTGCAAAGATCGACGACGACACGCGGCTTCTGCAGGAACTCCCGCCACACCATGGTGGAAGGCACGGCACCAAGGCCCTGCAGGAGGATGGTGATCGAGAGTACCTGGATGACCGGTGTCGCGGCGGGGTCGGCAAAGGCCGCTGCCAGGGCCGGGGCAAGGATGACCGCAGCGGCCGTCATGATCCCGCTGGTCAGGAGGGCAATGGAGAACACCGTTGGAGCGATCCTGTCAGGATCGCCCTCTCCCCTGGCCAGTGCCGCCGTCGCGCCGAGTTCAGCCATGTTCGTCGCGATCGTCTGTACCACGATGGCGACTGCGAGTGCCCCAAAGTGTTCAGGTGCCAGCAGCCGGGCCACGATGATGGTGGTTGCGAACTGGACGACCCGGCCCAGGGCCATGTTGACCCCGCCCCAGAGCGTCGCGCTCGCAGCCCGGTGACCCAGGGGGCGGTCCTGCCCGCTGGCGGTGGTCATGAGATGCCCGTCATGGCCCAGAAACGCCAACGGGCCCTGTCCAACTGCGTATGGACGAATTGTGCAGCGACCCGTCCTGTGCCTGGTCCCCTGCCCTGCGAGAGGCGGGAGATCCGGGCTTGGAGGACATTGGCCCGGTGGACGTTGCCTGGAACATCCTGGAGGCGCTCAATGAACTTTCGCAGCTCAATGGCCGCTTCCACCGACCCACCCCGGGCGGTCTCCTTCGAACCAAGCTGCACAGCTTCCTTGCTCAAGGCCCGCTTCGCCCGCTCCAACTGCCTGAACCGCTTGTCCGTAGGGCACGGAAACCGGGGGTCCTCCAGGACACGGAAAGCATCCAACCGATGCTGAAGGTCCACCGCAGCGGCAGCGAACTGTGTTTGGTGCATGTTCGCCCCGTGAACACGGTAGAAAGCCTGGACGGGCCCGTTGATCCGTCCCACGTCCCAGGAAGCAGCAGCCCGCAACCAGTACTCCAGGTCCCCGGAGTGCGGCAGGGTGGAACTGTAGGCCCCAATGCTAAGGACAGCCTCCGTCCGCATCACTACCTCTGGTGACAGGATGAAATTCCTGCCACGGGCGCACGCCAACGCGATCCAGCTCCTGCCACCCCACACGGTCCATGTACAGCGTTCGTGCTGGGCCACGGCAGGTGGCTGATCCGTGAAGTCCTTCGGCAAGCCGTACACCATGCCCACCCGCGGGTTGGCCTCCATGAGGGCAGCTGCCCGGGCCAGGGCGCCCGGCGCGAGCAGGTCGTCTGCGGAGAGCAGGGTCACATAGCGGCCCCCGGCCCGGGCAAGACCGTCGTTGTAGGTGGCGATATGCCCTTGGTTGGTGGCGTGATGCACCACGCTGATGCGAGGATCCGAGGAAGCCAGCCGCCAAGCCACCGCGGCACTGCCGTCCGTAGACGCATCGTCCACCACAATGACCTCGACGTCCACGCCCTCCTGGGCCAGTGCACTCCCCACGGCCTGGGGCAGGTAGTGGCCGTAGTTGTAGCAGGGAACCACCACACTCACAGTGGGCGGGGCCGAGGCCGGGACTGGACGCATCACCCTCATTGGGCCCCCTCCAGCGCCGGAGAGTTGCCGCGCCTTATCACCCGGGCCGGGACACCGGCCCACGTCTCGTCATCGGGTACGTCGTTCAGGACCGCCGCGCCCATCCCGATGGTCGCTTTCGCGCCAATGGACCGGCGCTCGCGGACACTGGCGTTCATGCCAATGTAGGCGGCACGGCCGACGCGGACGTTACCCCCCAGTGAGACCCCGGAAGCGAAGGTCGCGAAATCGCCGATGATGTCGTCGTGGGTGAACGTGACCCCTGGCATGGCGACAACATGGTTGCCGATGGTGACGGAGGCCGTCATGCTGACGTGGGCCAGGAGGATGCTGCCGGTGCCGATCACGCACCCTTCGGGGACATTGACTGTGGGATCGATGGCGGTGGCGTAGCGGTTCTCTGCAAGCCCCAGGGACCGTAACCGCATCACGACGCTCTCCCGGCCCGCCCCTGAACCGATGCAGACCAACAACAAGGCGTGTGGGAAGAGGAGCGCGTCCTTGATGGGACCGAGCACGTGGGCGCCATCGACCACGCGCCCGAGTTTGTCTTCGTCGTCGTCGAGGATGCCGATGACGTCGAACGGGCCGCTGCTGCGGACCATCGCCAGGACCTCGCGGGCGAGTCCGCTGGCTGCGATAAGGAGTAGCTCGGTCATCGTCCTTGTCCTGCCGCGCGGAGTACGGAATCGATGACGCGGACTTGGTCGTGGAGAGCCAATTGGTGGTACACCGGGAGAATCAGGGTGTGATCGGTCAGCCATTCCGTGGCCCGAAGTTCGGCTCCGCCTGTGTCCTTCCCGGCGTAGGCGGGCTGGCGGTGGGCCGCCATGATGCCGCGCCGCGCGGAGATGCCGTCTTCGGCGAGGCGGATCATCAGGGCATCCCTCCCCAACGGAAATGCAGCACCGATTTCCAGCCAGCAGGATTGGAAGTTGCTGGTGCCGTATCCGGGGTCGCTGACCAACCGGAGGCCTTCGACGCCGGCAAACGCGTTCGCGTAGGTGGCGGCCAGTTCACGGCGCCGCTGGACAGCCTCGTGGAGGCGACCCAGTTGGACGAGTCCGACGGCGGCTTGAAGGTCTGTCATCCGGTAGTTGAAGCCGACTTCGAGGTACTCTTCCGCGGGAGCGAGGATGCTGGCGTGCCGGTCCGTGGCTGAAACGCTCATGGCGTGTTCCCGGAGGCGCCGTGCCCGGTCCGCGAAGTCCTGGCGCGGGGTGGAGAGCATTCCGCCTTCACCGGTGGTGAGGATCTTGCGGGGATGGAAGGACCACGCGGCCACCTCGGCACCGGCGCCTACCGGACGGCTGCGGTAGCGGGAGCCGATGGCGCAGGCAGCGTCTTCGACCACGATGATGCCGCGGCCATCGCAGAGTGACCTGATGGGGTCCAAGTCAACTGGAACCCCGCCCTGGTCTACGGCGATGACGGCCTTGGTGGCCGGTGTGAGGGCCTGCTCGACCGTCTCTGCGGTCAGGCAGCCCGTCTGGATATCGACGTCGGCGAACACGGGACGCGCCCCCATATACGTGGGTGCGTTGGCGGTGGCAATGAAAGAGAAAGACGGGACCACCACATCGTCTCCCGGGCCGACGCCAGCGACGGCGAGCGCCAGGTGAAGGGCCGAGGTGCAGCTGGAGGTTGCCACCGCATGACGGGATTCCTGTTCCACTGCGAACGCTTCTTCGAACTGGCGGACCTTGGGGCCTTGCGCGACCCAACCCGAAGCGATCACTTCGGCCACGGCTTGGGCTTCCTCTTCGCCCAGCCAGGGTTTCATGACGTCGATGCGGCCCAAGCGTGTCCCGGAGATGGTCATCGCGCACCAACTGCCGGGGCTCCGGGCCCATCCACCAGCCTGGCCGCTGCAATCTCGTCGCGGAGGGGACGCCACCAGGAGACCAGCGACCGCAGCCCGTCTTCCAGGCCGACCGCTGCTTCGAAGCCGAGGTCTTCCCGGGCAGCGGTGACGTCCGCCAGGCGCCGGGCAACCCCATTCACTGCGCGTTCCGGGCCGTGTTCAAGGTGCAGTGAGGATTCCATGACCGTCAGCAGGGTTTGAGCCAGTTCGGCCAGGCTGGTTTCGGTGCCGCTGGCCACGTTGTAGGCCCCTTCGCGCACGTCGCTGACGGCTGCCAGGACGTTGGCCCTGGCCACGTCCGCGGTGTGGACGAAGTCCATTGTTTGCTCTCCGCTGCCGAAGATCATAGGTGGCTTGCCATCGACGATCCGTTCCATCCAGCGCACCAGCACTTCGGTGTAGAGCCCGTGCACGTCCATGCGGGGCCCGTAGACGTTGAAGTAGCGCAGGATGACGTAGTCCAGGCCTGACATGGCGCGGAAGCTCCTGGCCATCCCCTCGTTGAAGGATTTTGCGGCTCCGTAGAAGGTGTCGTTGTTGTGGTGGTGGTGGCTTTCCTTGGTGGGGAATTGCTCGGCCATCCCGTAAACAGAGGCACTGGACGCCGAGATGAGCTTGTCCACTTTGTGTTCTACGGCTGCCTCGTACACGTTGAACGTCCCATCCACCAACACTTCGAGGGCGAGCCGGGGTTCTTCCGCACATTGGGTGATGCGGATGGCCGCCTGGTGGAAGACCAGGTCCTTGCCGTGGGTGAGGTCGTGGACGAGATCCCTGTCCCGCAGGTCGCCTTCGACGAGTTGGACGCGTTCGGTGGCCAGTGCGCCGTCCAGGTTGGCCCGGCGTCCCCGCACCAGGTTGTCCAGGACGTCCACATGCGCCGCACCGGCGTCGAGCAGTTGGTCCACCAGGGTGGATCCGATGGTTCCGGCGCCTCCGGTGACCAGCACGTTGGCGCCCAGTAGCTTCTTCATCGTGCGACCTGGAGATTTACCTCGTTGCCGGCTACCACTGTTGCCTGGCCATCGGTACCCAGGCTCTGGGTCACGGCCTCAAGGACGGACAGGACCCGCAGCCCGGATTCGCCGCTGGTGCGGGGCCGGGTGTGGTTCCGGATGGAGGTGGCCAGTTCCGCTACTACTTGGCCGAGGGGTTCGCGTTCCTGCAGCGCCGGGGACCACGTGTCTCCCAAACGGTAGGAGATCGCTGAGGCCTTCTTGTCGGCCGCTGATCTGGGTTGCTGGTCCAGGCTGACTCCGCGGTCGTAGACGCTGAGCCGTTGCTGGGGGTTCAGGTCGTCCCACACAAGGGTCCGCTTTGACCCTCCGATGATCATTTGGCGGATTTTGGTGGGACTGAGCCAGTTCACGTGGATGTGCACGATCGCATCATTGGGCAGGCCGAAGGTCAGATGTCCCACGCAGTCCCGGCCGGTGCCGAGGGGATCTGCGCCGTGGGCCGAGATTTCCGTGGGATGCAGCCCGCCGGGGAGCACGAAGTCGAGGATTGAGAGGTCGTGGGGTGCCAGATCCCAGAAGACATTGACGTCCGGTTGGACGAGTCCCAGGTTGATGCGGACTGAGTCAACGTACAGGATGTCGCCCAGCACTCCGCTGGAGACCAGTTCCTGGATTTTCAGGACTGCCGGGGTGAAGCAGTAGGTGTGGTCGGCCATCAGGACCAGCCCGCGGGCGTTGGCTTCTTCCACCATTTCCAGTCCCTTGGCTCGGCTGTCCGCGAGCGGCTTTTCCACGAGCACGTGCTTTCCTGCGCGCAGGGCCGTCATCACCACGCCGTGATGGGTGTGCGCCGGTGTGGCGACGGCGATCGCGTCCAGGTTGTAGGTGTCCAGCAGTTCGTCCAAAGACTCGACGACGGCCACCCCGCCCACGGTTCCGGCGAGCTTCAGTCCGCGCTCGATGTCCAGGTCGCAGATGGCAACCAGGTCCCAATCGGGGCTTGCTTTGAGGTTCCTTGCGAGGTTTGGACCCCAGTAGCCTGCCCCTACCACCGCCGCGCGAAGCTTCGGCCTGAGGTCATGTCCGTTCAATGGTCCTGCTGGAACAGTGCGTATGCTCATTTCCCACTCAACTTCTGTGCTGGTAGCCCGGTACTCGGTCTGTACTGCAGTTCGTCGCTAATAGGCGCCGGATGGCCGGGTCATCGCCCGGAAAGTTCGCCACATGATCATTAGGTCACCGGCCAGGGACCAGTTCTCCACGTAGTAGAGATCCAGCCGGACCGCTTCATCCCAGGGAAGGTCGGAACGTCCGTTGATTTGCCACAGGCCGGTAATGCCCGGTTTGATCAGCAGGCGCCGGTGCGTGTGTTGTTCGTAGGCGCTGACCTCGCGGGACAACGGTGGGCGGGGGCCAACGAGGCTCATATCGCCCATGAGGACATTCCAGAATTGGGGCAGTTCGTCGAGGGAGTATTTGCGCATCCATCGACCACATCGCGTGATCCGGGGGTCGCCCCGGATCTTGAACAGGACACCCGCGCCTTCGTCCTGGCTGCCCAGGGCTTCCACTTGAGATTCGGCATCTACCACCATGGAGCGGAACTTCAGCATCCTGAAGGTCGTCCCCTGCTTGCCGATCCGCTCTTGCCGGAAAAGGATCGGGCCTGGACTGTCGGCGTGAACTATCGCGGCCAACAGCATCAACACCGGTGCCAGGGCGATCAGCGCGGCCGCTGAGATGACGATGTCCATCAGGCGTTTCAGTGTGTGCTTGCCGCCGGAGTAATGCGGGATGTCGACATGCATCAGCGGAAGCCCCTCGACCGGCCGCCAGTGGATGCGCGGACCGGCGACGTTGGTGAGGGTTGCCGCGAGGACGAGTTCTGCGGCGTTCTCCTCCAATCGCCATCCGAGTTCCTGGATGAACTGGTTGCCACCGGGAACAGGCCCCGCCACAATGACTGCGTTCGCTCCTGTCTGCCGTACAGTGTGCGCGATCCCGTAGATTGATGACAGGACCGGGACGCGCTGGTGGTCTACAGCCAGGACCGCTCCCCGCCGGGCACCCGGCAGGCAGGCGCCCACAATCTCGTAGACCGCCCCTGATCTCCTGTTGATTTGCTTGATCACGTACCGGACGTCCTGCGGCTCCCCGACTACCAGGGCGCGCGAGAGGCAGCGCCCCCGCGATTTTTCCTGGCTCAGCCACCGGCGGAACCCCCACCTGCTGCCTGTCAGCGATATCAGGCCAAGCGGCAGGGAAACCAGGACGAAGGAACTGACAGTTTCAAGGCGGAAGACTACAGCCACGATGGCAAGGAAACCGAAGACGCGGATGCTCGCTGAGAAGATCCGCTTGTATTCCTCCGGGCCCACGCCCAGGACTTTGGGATCCCGGGTTCTGTACACCTCCAGTGCTGCCAGCCAAACGAAGCCCAGTATCCCGCCCAGCACCAGGTGGTTTGCCTGCGCCCGGGGGTCGGCGGTGAACGGCCATCCCGCCGTATCCACCAGGAACCCGACGGTGACGGCCGCCGCTACCAACATGGTGTCAGCCAGTCGGAGGCTGGTGGTCAGCCGGTGCGTCCATGTCAGGCGGTCCTTGGGCGGTGCGGCGACCCGGGAGCGCCGGTGGGTGACTGGCGGCACAAGGTCCAGGGTGACATCCGGCCTCGGCGCCGCCAGTCCCGCCTTTTCAGTCCGTTGTGCAGCAACGGACTTGTCAATCCAGGGAGACGCCGGCGGATTGACATCGGCAGTGGCAGGTTCCGTTGGAAAGACTGATCCCACGGTGGCATGGTTTGGACCCGTGGGTGCCGCTACCTTGCCTAGACGCAAGACTGGAACTTTCACCATGTCAGCCTTCTTCGCAGACCTGCCATTGCCTACATATCAGTGAAGCCTCGGCTGTCAGGGGGCGCACCAGTAGTGTGTACTCAAGTTTGCGCAGCATTACCCAATCCCCCTACGTGCAAGTACCTAGCCGGCACCGCTGGGACTACGTGTCCCGGGCCTTGCACGCCGGGTAAAAAAGCCCGGAATCATGGGTCATCAACGGCAATGCCGTGACGGCAATGGGCACAAAAAACCGGCCACCCGAAGGCAGCCGGTGCAAAGCGGAGAGTCTTAGTCCTCTACTATTTCGAGGTCCTCATCGAGTGCCTCGTCGTCCTCATCCTCGTCGTCGAAGACCTGAAGCGGAGTGACCTCGGAGAATGCCTCGTAAAGTGCGTCCTCGTAAACTTCGAAAGCGTCGGCAACCGCGAAGAACGCGGCCTCGACATTGGGGTCCCCCTCGCCCCTTCGGGCGGATGCGGCAACCAGGTGCTCTTCCAAGGCGGCGGTCAGTGATTGAAGCGCGACACGCGGATCGATGCTCATGACTTCACGTTAGCCGGAAAAAGACGAAAATGGAGAGGGATGAGAGAACAATTTCCGGGCAGCTCCGTGGAGCGCCAACGAGACTATGCACGTCAGTACGAGTACCTCGTATTGACGGTAGGCCCTGACGATTCACTGCCTGAGGCCCGCCGCCGGCTGGCCGAGCATTCCGAGTACGGCAAATGGGAACTCGAACGCAGCGTCCTGTACCTGGGCGGTGGGCGCCGTTTCTGGCTGCGCCGAAAAGTGTATTCCGTCCAGCGCACCGTCTAGGCGCCACCGCCCGGCCACACTACTTCTCCAAGGGTCCAAGCCATGCGTTGGCGACAGTGTTGTGCGCGGATTCGTCGTTGGAGGGATGGAAGATGCCCGCCAGCACATCCCGGTACAGCCGTTCCATCTCAGAACCCCTGAAGTAGCTCGAGCCGCCCGTTACCCGGATTGCCAGGTCCACCACGTGGCGCGCATTCTCGGTGGCCCTGGACTTGATGCCCACCAGCTTGGGGAACCACTGCGCGCCGTGATCCACGAGGTTGTCGACGTCCCGGGCAACGGTGGCTATTTGAGGTTGGATCCCGTCCATGGCCAAGGCGGCATCTGCTACCTTCCAACGGATGTCGGGGTCCTGGGCGAGGCTGCGGCCGCCATTCTTGGCCGAAACACGGCGTTTGACGTTCTCGACGCCCAGGAAGAACGCACGCTCTGCCACGCCTGTGTACACGGCGGCGAGAAGCGTTTCAAAACAGGCAAAGATGGAGAAAATCAGCAGGTCCTGGTTAGGGCCCACCGGCAGTTTGCGGAAGATCCGGTCCGGAGGAACCACGGCACCATGCAGCAGGGTGGTGTTCGAGGCACTGGCCCGCATTCCCAAAGTGTCCCAGTCACTTAGCGTTTCGTGGCCGGGTTCGTCGCGGCGGATGAAGCCGAACACCAGCTCCCCTGCCCCGTCCCTGGCGGCGGCGTCCTTACCGAACGTCCCCAGGCGTGTCCAACCGCGGGAAAGGCTGGTGAAGATTTTCCGGCCCGTAAATCGATAACTACCATCGGGCAGGGATTCGGCTACCGTGCCTGAATCGAAAAGCATGGAGTCGTTGCCCGCCTCCGAAATGCCGAACGCAAAGACTTCCCCCTTACCGGCCTCCTTCAGCACGAAGTCCAAAGAATTGTCGCCCCTGGCCGCCATGACACGCGCGACGCCGGTCCACACCAGGTGCATGTTGACGGCCAGCGCCGTGGCCGGGGCCGCCGTGGCGAGACGCTGCTGCAACGCCGCCACCGCTTCAAGACCAAGCCCCAGTCCGCCGTCGGCCTCCGGTACGAAAAGCTTGAGGTACCCGGCGTCGGCCAACTCCTCCAGGTCTTCGTGGAAGAAGCGGTTGTCGCGGTCGTACCCTGCGGCACGGCCGCGCAGGCGCTCGAGCAGGACATCCGGCAGGATTTCTTCGGAATTCATCGACGTGCCTTCTTCTGGTGGTGGCGTCTAGTAGTTGCTCAGCAGCCTGTTCAGGACACGGGCGCCGAACTGGAGGGACTCGGCCGGAACCCGCTCATCCACCCCGTGGAACATGCCGGTGAAGTCGAGCTCATCGGGCAGCATCAAAGGCGCGAATCCGTAGCCGGTGATGCCGATCTTGCTCAGCGACTTGTTATCGGTGCCGCCGGAGAGTGTGTATGGGAGGACCTTTGCCCCGGGATCCTCCGAATGCAGGGCGTCGATCATGGAGTCCACCAGGTTCCCGGCGAAGGGCACCTCAAGGGACACATCCTTGTTGACGTAACTGATCTCGATGCCGTCCCCCGCGAGCTCCTTGATCGTCTCGAAAACCAGTTCCTGCTGGCCAGGAAGAGTGCGGCAGTCAACGAAAGCTTCCGCCGACTCCGGGATGACGTTGTGTTTGTAGCCCGACCGCAGGAGTGTGGGGTTGGACGTGTTCTGCAGGGTGGCTCCAACGAACCTGGCCACGGTGCCGAGCTCCTTCAGGAGGATGTCCGGGTTGTCGGCGTCGAATTCGACGCCGGTCAGTTCCGTCACGCCGTCCAGGAACTGGCGGGTGGTGGGGGTCAGTTCCACTGGCCATTTGTACTCCCCAATCCTCGTTACCGCAGCAGCCAGCCGGGTGACCGCGTTGTCGGTGTTGATTTGGGAGCCGTGGCCCGCACGTCCATGGGCCACCAACCGCAGCCAGGAGAGACCCTTTTCAGCGGTCTGGAGCAGGTAGGTCCGCTGCCCACCGATCGTGGCGGAGAAGCCACCCACCTCGGAGATGGCCTCCGTGGCGCCATCGAAAAGCTCGCGCCGGTGTTCCACGGCGTAGCGGGCACCGTACGTGCCGCCAGCTTCCTCATCGGCAAAAAAGGCGAAGATGATGTCCCGCTTGGGCTTGCGGCCGGTCCGGGCAAAATCGCGCATGACTGAGAGGATCATGGCGTCCATGTCCTTCATGTCCACGGCACCCCGACCCCAGACCAGCCCGTCCTTCAACTCCCCGCTGAAGGGATCAACGCTCCACTGGTCCTTCAATGCAGGAACCACATCCAAGTGCCCATGCACCACCAAAGCGTCCGCCGAGGGATCTTCTCCTGCCAGGCGGGTCACCACATTGGCGCGGCCCGGGGCGGACTCGAAGATTTCAGCCTCAAGGCCTACCTCGGTGATGAGTCCGGCAGTGTATTCGGCCGCCGCGCGCTCCCCCGGGCCGGTGTCGTCGCCGAAGTTCGAGGAGTCAATGCGGATGAGCTCCTGGCAGATCCGGACTACTTCGTCTTCGGGGCGGATGACAGACATGGAAACTCTCCTTGCGTGGCTGGGCTGCAGGTTCCGGCGACGCGCTCTGCGGCTTCCGCAGCCCGTCCCGTGTCCCCTCAGCCTACTCACCAGCAGCGGTACGAGTCAGGAATTCGTTGCGCCATGGGTCGCCGGACAACCAAGGAAGGGGCCCTGGCCAGCCCCGATTTTTCCGTAACCCCAAACCGTGTTAGAGTTTTTCTCGCTGCTTCGGAGGAAAGCAAAGCACCGCAAGGTCCTTAATCACTTCTCTGAACACCACCTGCGCGGGTGGCGGAATGGCAGACGCGCTAGCTTGAGGTGCTAGTCCTCGAAAGGGGGTGGGGGTTCAAGTCCCCCTCCGCGCACCAACACAAGGCCTGGAATCCAAAGGATTCCGGGCCTTGTTTGTTTTGTCGGGAGTTCGCCGGCCCATACAATGCGAGTTTGATCACACGTATCACTTCCCAGCTCACATAAGGAAACGATGGACAGCTCAGAAGTCATCCTCGGCGCCGAGTACACGGTACGGACGCTGGCACTCCAGCCCGATGACGAGGGTGAAGTAACAGCTACCCTCCTGTCGCGGAAAGCCACGGTGCCGGCCGGGCGGGCGGTGCTGTACGTTCACGGCTTCGTGGACTACTTCTTCCAAGGGCACCTGGCTGATGAGTGGATCAAGGCCGGGTACGACTTCTATGCCCTGGACCTCCGAAAATACGGACGCTCGCTCCTGCCCCACCAGACGCCCAACTACATCGAGTCACTCCAAAGCTATGACGAAGAGCTGGACGAGGCCGCGCGGATCATCAAGGACGAGGACGGACACGACGTACTGGTTGTCCTTGGCCACTCGACGGGCGGTTTGGTGACCAGCCTGTGGGCGCATCGGCGGCGTTTCGATGGCATCGTGGACGCGTTGGTCCTCAATAGCCCGTGGTTCGACCTGAACAAGCCTTTCTTCCAGCGCACGGTGGGTACCGCCGTCGTCGAACGCCTTGCCAACTACCAGCCGAGACGCCAGGTGGGCGTGCTGGGTCAGCGGTACGGCCAGAGCCTGCACGTAACCACCGGGGGTGCCTGGGATTTCAACCTCGCCTGGAAGCCGCTCGAAGGCTTTCCGGTGCTGGCAGGCTGGCTTCGTGCGATCCGGCGCGGTCACGCCGAACTCGCCAAAGGGCTGGACATCCGCTGCCCGGTCCTGGTGTGCGCGTCGACGGCCAGCGCCGCAGAGACAGCACCGCTGGAGACCATCAGTTCCGCGGACATCGTCCTGGACGTGCGGCACATCGCTGACCGCAGTACACGGCTCGGCCGCCTGGTGACTTTGGCAAGGATCGACGGCGGCATCCACGACCTGGCGCTCTCGGCCGAACCGGCGAGGAGCCGGTTTTTCCAGGAAGTCTTCCGCTGGGCTGGCGCATATGTGCCGGAAAGTGCTGACAGCAAGAAGGACTAACCTAGGCCGCACGGACAGATGCACAACACAGGTACGAAAAAGGCGGCGGTCCCCCGAAGGTGACCGCCGCCGTCGTCCGCGTTGTCTTAGGCCAGCGCGGAGACTGTGCCTGTGAAGTGCCGACGCCCGCTTCGGGGATTCCACGCGACGTAATCCGAGCGCTCCCAGCCACCGGACTCCGACGGGACCGTGGTGATGTCCAACGCGACCCGTGCCGGAAGGAACACTGTAGCCTCGAACGCCACCTCCCAGGCGAACGAATCCGCCTTCACCGCTCCAACGTCCGCCAACGCTCGGGATGCCAGGTACATTCCGTGGGCAATTGAACCACGCAAGCCGAGCGCCTTGGCCGACAGGACGCTCAGGTGGATCGGATTGAAGTCGCCGGAAACCGTGGCGTAGTTCCGCCCGGTATCGAGGCCAAGTTGCCAGAGCGCCGTAGGGTTGGGCGGGGAGAAATCCCCGGTCCCAGCGGCGCCATTCGGGGCCCCCGGCTTGTCGATGCCAGGAAGGAAGCTTCCTTTGGCGAGGTAGGTAGAGACGCCCCGCCAGAGCAATTCACCGGTTGAATGTGAACGGACCTCGGCCACAATGTCCACCTGGGTCCCTGCCCTGTGCCCGGACAGGTTCTCTGCCCAGGAAAGGATGTCCAGGGACTCGGAGAATACGATGGGAACCCTTTGCTCCACCTTGTTCTTCAAGTGGATCATCCCCAGGAGGGGCAGGGGAAAATCGTCCCGGTTCATGACGCTCATGGAGATGGGAAACGCCAGTGCATGCACGTACCCGGCGGGCAGGGTGTCGCTGGCGGTCTCGCCGACCAGGTGCTGGTAGGCGGTGAGGTTTCCGACGTCGGCATGGACGTTCCGTACCTCATGGCTGACGGCCGGCAATTGCCCTGTCCCACCCGCCGCACCAAGGACCCGGCGCCGTGCTGCCGTGGCCGCCGCATTCACGTACAGCTTGGACAGCGACGGAAGTTCGCCAAGAAGGACCGGCTGCAGGGTGCTCATGCTCCCACCAGTTGTTGGCCGCACACCCGCAGCACCCCTCCGGTGATTCCGCCTGCAGCGTCGCTGGCCAGGAACGCAATGGCCTCCGCGACGTCCTGGGGCTGGCCGCCCTGCTTGAGGGAGTTGAGCCTGCGGGCCGCCTCGCGGATGGCGAACGGCATCTTGGCTGTCATCTCCGTTTCTATGAAGCCCGGGGCAACCGCGTTAATGGTGCCACCGAATGGTTCCATGTGGTCGGCAGTGGAACGCACCATGCCGATGACACCGCCCTTTGACGCTCCGTAGTTTGTCTGTCCCCGGTTGCCGGCGATGCCGCTGGTGGAGGCAACCGAAACTATGCGGGGAGAGTCTTTGAAGTGTTCGGAAGCGAGCAAAGCTTCGTTGATCCGGAGCTGGGCCGCGATGTTCACTGCGATGACTGAGCGCCAACGCCCCTCATCCATATTTGCCAGGAGCCTGTCCCGGGTGATGCCGGCGTTGTGGACCACGATGTCGAGGCGTCCGTGGCGTTCCACTGCGTGCTCGATGATGCGGTGCCCGGCGTCGTCGCGGCTGATATCCAACTGCAGGGCGGTCCCGCGGACATCGTTGGCGACCTTCGCCAGATGGTCACCCGCGGCCGGAATGTCGACGACGACTACCGTAGCCCCGTCACGGTGAAGGGTCCGGGCAATAGCTGCCCCGATGCCACGCGCCGCGCCGGTCACCACGGCGACCTTTCCAGCCAGCGGCTTCTCCGGATCGCCCGGCAGGATGCCCTTGGTGGAGCTGACCGTCAGGAACTGTCCGTCAACATAGGCAGAACGTCCCGACAGGAAGAAGCGCAGGGCCCCCAGTGCCGAGGGACTGGTGGTTGCAAGGTCGTCGGCCAGGAGAATGCCATTGGCCGTTGCCCCTGCCCGAAGCTCCTTGGCCAAGGAGCGCAAAAAGCCATCAATGCCCTGCCGCGCGGCGGCGGAGGCCGGAGACTGGGCGGAGTCCGCAGTGCGCGAGATGGTGACTACCCTGGCGTTGATGGCGAGGTCACGCAACGAGGACCCCGCTGTGAGGACGGGTTTTGCCAGATCGTCGGGGTGCTGCACGGCATCCAGGACCAGTACGATCGCGCCGAGTTTTTCCTTGGGCAGGGCGTTCCGCCGGACATCCAGGCCCCACCCCAGCAGGGTTGTGGCGATGTCGTCGGCGCCCGGGCTGTCCCCGCTGACGAGGACAGGGCCGGTGACCAGCGGTGCACCGGCGCTGTAACGCCGAAGTTCCACCGGCTGGGGAAGGCCGAGCCTTTTGGCGAGGTCCTTGCCGAGCCCTTGGCTCACCAATTGTGTGTATTTATCTGCCAAGACTCCCCCTAAGCTGCTTCCAGTATGGCGACGACGCCCTGCCCGCCGGCGGCACACACGGAGATCAGGCCCCGCGCGGGCCGCCCGTTGACGGTGCCCTTCTCATGCAGCATCTTGGCAAGCGATGCCACGATCCTCCCACCCGTTGCGGCGAAAGGGTGTCCTGCCGCGAGCGACGATCCGTTGACGTTGAGCTTTGCGCGGTCCACCTTGCCCAGTGCACCGTCCAGGCCCAGGCGGGTGCGGCCGAATTCCTCGTCTTCCCATGCGGCCAGCGTGCTCAGGACGGTTCCGGCAAAGGCTTCATGGATCTCGAAGAAGTCGATGTCCTCAAAGGTCAGTCCATGGCGGGCCAGCAAGCGCGGGACAGCGAAGACGGGAGCCATCAGCAGGCCGTCCTTGCCGTGGACGAAGTCGACGGCGGCCGCCTCACCATCCAGGACCGTGGCCAGCTTCGGCAGGCCGTGGGTATCGGCCCATTCCGTGCTTGCCAGCAGGACGGTGGAGGCGCCGTCGGTCAATGGGGTGGAGTTGCCGGCCGTCATTGTTGCCTCGGCGCCAAGGTTCTTGCCGAAGACCGGCTTCAGTGTGGACAGCTTCTCCAGCGTGGTATCGGGGCGGAGGTTGGAGTCGCGGTTGAGTCCGCGGTAGGGAGTGATGAGGTCATCGAAGAAGCCCCGCTCGTAGGCGGCCGCCAGGTTGCGGTGGCTGTTGAAAGCCAGTTCATCCTGGGCCTCACGGGTGATCTTCCACTGTGCGGTGGTGAGGGCCTGGTGCTCCCCCATGGAGAGGCCTGTCCGCGGTTCGCCGGTGTTCGGGGCATCGGGTGCCAGGTCCTTGGGCCTGATGCGGCTGAGGATCTTCACTTTCTGCACCGGGGTCTTGGCGCGGTTCAGGTCCAGCAGTATCTCGCGGAGGCCCTCGCTCACTGCGATGGGCGCATCCGAGGCTGAATCAACGCCGCCGGCGATCGCCGAGTCGATCTGGCCCAGCTTGATCTTGTTGGCCAGCCCCAGGACTGTCTCCAGTCCGGTCGCGCAGGCCTGCTGAAGGTCGTAGGCCGGTGTCTCGGGTGAAAGGGCCGATCCGAGGACGGCTTCGCGGGTGAGGTTGAAGTCCCTTGAGTGCTTGAGCACCGCTCCGGCCGCGACTTCGCCGATGCGTTCGTCCTGCAGGCCAAACCGGGCAATGAGCCCCTCAAGTGAGGCGGTCAGCATGTCCTGGTTGGAGGATTTGGCGTAGGCACCGCCGGTCCGGGCGAAGGGGATGCGGTTGCCGCCGACAATAACGGCGGCGCGGGTTGCCGTGGGCCTAGCGGTGTGTTCCCGGGAAGCGTTCGGGTTCAGATCTGATGCAGCCATGCTGGTCTCCTTCGATCAATGCGGGTTACTGATACCCAGCGTACCTGATACGCTGGGTATCGTGAACAACAGCCACGATGAATCCGCCGTCTCAACAGCGACCCCGCAAGCCGGTGCCGTTGGGGTGGTTGACGGCCGGGCCGCCCGCTGGCAGTCGCACCGGGAAGAACGCCGGCGGGAACTCATCAAGGCGGCCCGCAAGGCCGTGCATAAGCTGGGCAGCGACTCCTCCATGGAGGACATCGCAAGCGCCGCGGGCACATCGAAGTCGGTTTTCTACCGCTATTTCGGTGACAAGGCAGGGCTGCAGCAGGCCATGGGTGAGGTAGTCCTCGGACAAATGCAACGCCGCATGCAGGAAGCAGCCCAACAGGCCCAAACGCCCCGGGAAGGTTTGCTGGCCATGGTGTCCGCTTATCTTCAAATGGCCGAATCAAGTCCCAATGTCTACGCCTTTATTACCCGGCTCTCGCCAGGCGAGGCATCCGCCCAGGACGCCATCGCGGCATCCGGTGCGCTGGGCAATTTTTTCGAACAGATCACCGGGATGATCGCCACGCCCATGCGTGAATACCTCGGCGACCACCACGAGTCGGTAATCGTCTATTGGCCCACGGCCGCAATCGGGTTGGTCAGGAATGCCGGCGAGATGTGGTTGGGAAGCCCCGCGGACAGCGCAAAGCCCGATCAGGCAACCATGGCCGGGCAGATTACCGATTGGCTGTGCCTGGGCATCGCTCCGGCCCTCAAGACCACCACCTGACACCAGCAATGACTCATCAGTTGTCGGAACCAAAGAAGGAAGCAACATGACTGAAGTAGTGGACAAGGCCTCATCGGCCCAGAAATCCTCCGGCCGCGACGACGCCGCCACCGCTGCCACTGAACCCGTCGTGGATGTGGCCGCGCTCGGGGAGCAACTCCTCGGCAAGTGGGCCCTTATCCGTCACGAGGCCCGCAAGGTGGCAGGCAACCCGGCCGTGCAAAAGATCGAAGGGTTGCACCACACCGAGCACCGCGCCCGCGTCTTCGAGCAGTTGAAATTCCTGGTGGACAACAACACCGTCCACCGCGCCTTCCCGACCCGCCTGGGCGGTTCCGACGATCACGGCGGCAACATCGCAGGCTTCGAGGAGATCGTCACCGCAGATCCCTCCCTGCAGATCAAAGCCGGTGTGCAGTGGGGCCTGTTCGGCTCCGCCGTGATGCACCTGGGCACCGCTGAACACCAGGACAAGTGGCTCCCCGGCATCATGAGCCTGGAGATACCCGGCTGCTTTGCGATGACCGAAACAGGGCATGGCTCAGATGTGGCCAGCATTGCCACCACCGCCACGTATGACGAAGCCAGCCAGGAATTCGTCATCAACACGCCCTTCCGTGCTGCCTGGAAGGACTACATCGGCAACGCTGCCACTGACGGCCTTGCCGCCGTCGTTTTCGCGCAGCTGATTACCAAGAATGTCAATCACGGCGTCCACGCTTTCTACGTCGAACTCCGCGACCCCGCCACCAAGGAATTCCTGCCCGGCATCGGCGGCGAGGACGACGGCATCAAGGGTGGCCTGAACGGCATCGACAACGGCCGGCTGCACTTCACCAATGTCCGTATCCCCCGGACCAACCTGCTGAACCGGTATGGCGACGTGGCTGCGGACGGCACCTACACCTCCACCATCGAGAGCCCGGGGCGCCGCTTCTTCACCATGTTGGGAACCCTGGTCCAGGGACGGGTTTCTCTGGACGGCGCCGCGGTTGCGGCGAGCAAGCTCGCGCTCAAGACGGCCATCCAGTACGCCACCGAACGCCGGCAGTTCAATGCCTCGTCCGCCACGGATGAGGAAGTGCTATTGGATTACCAGCGGCACCAGCGGCGCCTGTTCACCAGGCTGGCCACGACCTACGCAGCCAGCTTCGCGCACGAACAGCTGCTGCAGAAATTCGACGACGTCTTCTCGGGCGCGCACGACACTGACGCCGACCGGCAGGACCTGGAAACGCTCGCTGCCGCGCTCAAGCCGCTCAGCACCTGGCATGCCCTGGATACGCTGCAGGAATGCCGCGAAGCATGCGGCGGTGCCGGCTTCCTGATCGAGAACCGCTTCGCCTCCCTGCGTGCGGACCTGGACGTGTATGTGACCTTCGAGGGCGACAACACCGTCCTGCTGCAGCTGGTGGCAAAGCGATTGCTGGCCGATTACGCCAAGGAATTCCGCAGCGCCGACTTCGGCGTCCTTGCCCGCTACGTCGTGGATCAGGCCGCCGGGGTGGCCTTGCACAGGACGGGCCTGCGGCAGGTTGCACAGTTCGTTGCCGACACCGGCTCGGTCCAAAAAGCGGCTCTCGCGCTGCGGGACGAAGAAGGCCAGCGGACCTTGCTCGCTGACCGGGTCCAGTCCATGGTCGCTGAGGTGGGTGCGGCACTCAAGGGTGCCAACAAGCTTCCCCAGCACCAGGCCGCAGCATTGTTCAACCAGCACCAACACGAACTCATCGAAGCTGCACAGGCCCACGCGGAACTCCTGCAGTGGGAGGCTTTCACCGAGGCACTCCCCCACGTTGCCGATGAGGGAACCAAGCGTGTCCTGACCTGGCTGCGTGATCTGTTCGGCTTGTCGCTGATCGAGAAGCACCTCTCCTGGTTCCTCATGAACGGCAGGTTGTCCATGCAGCGTGGCCGGACCGTGGGCACCTACATCAACCGCCTGCTGGTCAAGATCCGGCCACACGCACTGGACCTCGTTGATGCCTTTGGATACGGCCCGGAACACCTGCGCGCTGCCATCGCGACCGGGGCTGAAGCCACCCGGCAGGACCAGGCCCGCGAACATTTCCGTGGGCAGCGCGCCAGTGGCACCGCTCCTGCCGACGAGAAAGCCCTGCTTGCCTTGAAGGCCGCCAAGTCCCGTTAGCAGTACTCCGCTGACAGGCGGTGAACAGTTGCGGAAGCTTTGTTAACGCCCGACGGCGCCGTCCCCACCGAAGTGGGGCGGCGCCGTCGTGGTTTGGACTGCTGGTTGGACGCTGTGCCTCAGCGCAGGACCGAGCGGTACACCTCAAGGGTTGTTTCGGTGATGGATTCCCAGGAGAAGTGCTCCTCTGCCCTTCGCCGGCCGGCAATACCCATTTCGCGGGCCCGGGCCGGGTCAGCCACCACTTCGTTCAAAGCCGCCGCGAAATCGCTGACGAACTTTTCCGGATCCAGCGGGGTGCCGGTTCCGTCGGTGACCTGTTCCAGTTGGACCAGCAGGCCGGTTTCCCCGTGCTGGACCACTTCGGGGATGCCGCCGGTTGCGCTGGCCACCACGGCTGCGCCGCAGGCCATGGCCTCAAGGTTCACGATGCCCAGGGGCTCGTAGATCGACGGGCATGCGAAGGCGGTGGCATGGCTGAGGACCTGGATCAGTTCCCGCCGCGGGAGCATCCGCTCAATCAGGACCACGCCTTCGCGTTTGGTCTGCAGTTCCTCGATGAGGCGGGCAGTTTCCGCAGCCAGCTCCGGGGTGTCCGCGGCGCCGAGGCACAGCACCAGCTGGACATCGTCCGGCAAGCTCGAAGCCGCGCGAAGCAGGTAGGGAACGCCCTTCTGGCGCGTGTTGCGCCCCACGAACACCACGCTCGGCTTGGCGGGATCGATCCCCAACGCCCGGATCGCGTCGTCCTCTTCATCACGCTCCCACAGGGAGACGTCGATGCCGTTGTGGACCACGCGGACCTTGTCCGGATCCACGCTGGGGTAGCTGCGGAGGATGTCCTGGCGCATGCCGTCGGATACGGCGATGATGGCAGCGGCAGCCTCATAAGCGGTCTTTTCCACCCAGGAGGACAGGGCATAGCCGCCTCCAAGCTGTTCAGCCTTCCATGGGCGCAGGGGCTCAAGGCTGTGGGCGCTCAGGACATGCGGAATGCCGTGCAGCAGCGAAGCGAGGTGGCCGCCCATGTTGGCGTACCAGGTGTGCGAGTGGACGAGGTCCGCTCCCGCAATGTCCGGAACGATCCTCAGGTCCACGCCCAGCGTTTGGATTGCGGCGTTGGCATCGCCGAGGTCTTCGGGCGTGGCGTATGACGCCACAGTAGCCCCGTGGTAGTCGGCATCACGGGGCGCACCGAACGCCCTGACGTGAAGGTCGACGTGCTTTGCCAGCACCCGGCTGAGCTCGGCAACGTGGACACCGGCACCGCCATAAATTTCCGGAGGGAATTCTTTAGTCACAATGTCTATTCGCACGCTAACCAACGTAGTCGTTCCGGCGTATGTGTTCTAGTGTGAAAGAGTCCGGAAAATCGGACTTTTGGGGGCTACGAAGACGTACGGGGAGCAGTGACCATGGCGTTGAAGAAAGTTTTGGCAATTGTATTGGCTGGCGGCGAGGGCAACCGACTCATGCCGCTGACGGCGGACCGGGCCAAGCCCGCGGTTCCGTTTGCCGGCGGCTACCGGCTCATCGACTTTGCATTATCCAATCTCGTTAACTCGGGATACTTGAAAATAGTTGTGCTGACGCAATACAAGTCGCATAGCCTTGACCGCCACATCTCTGAAACCTGGCGCATGTCCACGCAGTTGGGCCGTTACGTAGCGTCGGTTCCGGCGCAGCAGCGCGTGGGCAAGAGCTGGTTCCTTGGCAGTGCAAACGCCATCTACCAATCGCTGAACCTCATCCATGACGACGCCCCGGACATCGTGGTAGTGGTCGGCGCCGATCACGTGTACCGCATGGACTTCTCGCAGATGGTGGAGCAGCACATCGCCAGCGGTGCCAAGGCCACCGTGGCCGCAGTCCGCCAGCCGCTGAACATGGCCAACCAGTTCGGCGTGATCGAGGTAGACCAGAACGATCCCCAGAAGATTGCCGCCTTTGTGGAGAAGCCTGCCAGCACCCCCGGGCTCGCAGCCGACCCCACGCAGTTCCTTGCCTCCATGGGCAACTACGTCTTCGACGCCGATGCGTTGGTTGAGGCACTGCACGTTGACGCGGAACGGCTCGACACCAAGCACGACATGGGTGGCGACATCATCCCCTATTTCGTTGACCAGGGCGAAGCCGGCGTGTACGACTTCACGCTCAATGACATCCCCGGAGCTACGGACCGGGATCGTACTTACTGGCGGGACGTAGGGACCATCGACTCGTTCTATGACGCACACATGGACCTCATCTCCCCCGTCCCTGTCTTCAACCTCTACAACTCCGAATGGCCCATTTACACCCGCCAAAGCATTTCCCCGCCGGCAAAGTTTGTTCGCGGCGAAAACAACACGGTGGGCACCGCCCTCGATTCCATCGTGGCCAGCGGCGTGGTGATTTCCGGAGGCATCGTTGAAGGATCCGTCCTTTCCAACGATGCGTACGTGGCGGCTGGGAGCCGTATCCAGGACTCCGTCCTCATGGACAAGGTCCGTGTGGGTGAAGGCGCCGTGATCAAGCGCGCCATCCTGGACAAGAACGTCAAGGTCCCCGCGGGGGCTGCCATCGGCTTGGACCCGGAGCTGGACAGGGCACGTGGATACAAGGTCACGGAGTCCGGAATCACTGTCCTCGCGAAGGGCCAGGTGGTCCCGGAGCCAGGCGAAGCCGAGCTCGCTCTGTCAGCCCAGCATCGCCGCAGCCTTCCGGAAGCGGTCAAGGCAGCCACACACCACGATCCCGACATCCGTGACTCCGCCGAAAAGGTAGCCGCTGGAATCCAGGCCCGAGTGGCGGACGCTGCTTCCCAGGGAGCCGCGCACTAACCCGCCGGCCGTACGCTGACAGAACCCGAGGCAGGCCGAAGGCTCCCAAGGCTGTAAAATCAGGTCAATGAGCTCCACCGATCTGACGCCTGAAGAGATCCAGGCCTGCCTCAAGGTTCTGACAACGATCCACGTCTACGACGAAGAGCACCCGGACTACGTTGCTGTCCGGCGTGCCACCGGCAAGATGTTCAAGGCCGTCAAGCGCCACCGCCGCGTCACCAAGCGCGACTCCATCGCCGAAGCTGACCGTGCCGTTATTGCCCTGACAGCAACGGCCGCCCCGGACCGGATCGACGACGAAACCCGGGGCAACAAGCTTGCACCCTCGGCCACAGGCGAGATCGCCGGCCACCTCATCCGTTCCCGCCCCTGCTACATCTGCAAAAAGCATTACACCCAGGTGGATGCTTTCTACCACCAGTTGTGTCCGGAATGCGCGGCCTTCAGCCACAGCAAGCGTGATGCCCGCACCGACCTCACTGGCCGGAGGGCGTTGTTGACCGGCGGACGCGCCAAGATTGGCATGTACATTGCCCTGCGCCTGCTCCGGGACGGCGCCCACACCACCATCACCACCCGTTTCCCCAAGGACGCCGCCCGTCGTTTTGCCGCGATGGAAGACAGCTCGGAATGGCTGCACCGCCTACGTATCGTTGGCATCGACCTTCGCGACCCGGCCCAGGTCATGGCGCTCACGGATTCGCTCAACGAGGCCGGACCGTTGGACATCATCATCAACAATGCAGCCCAGACTGTGCGGCGTTCAGGCAATGCCTACAAACCGCTGGTGGATGCCGAAGACGAACCGTTGCCTGCCGCCCTGGAAGCGGCCAACGGCGGACCCGAGCTGGTGACGTTCGGCCATGCGCATGACAAGCACCCCTTGGCTCTGGCCAGCAGCGTCACCGAACACCCGGTGCTGGCTGGTGATGCGATCACGTCCTTGGCGCTCTCGACGGGTTCTGCGTCCCTGGAGCGTATCGAATCGGGGACAGCCATTGATGCCGGCGGACTGGTCCCGGACCTGGCCTCGATCAACAGCTGGACCCAGGTGGTGGACGAAGTGGATCCCCTGGAGATGCTCGAGGTCCAGCTGTGCAATGTCACCGCACCCTTCCTGCTGGTCAGCCGGCTGCGTGGGGCGATGAAGCGTTCCACGGCACATCGCAAGTACATCGTGAACGTCTCAGCGATGGAAGGGCAGTTCTCGCGCGCCTACAAGGGCCCCGGGCACCCCCACACCAACATGGCCAAGGCTGCGTTGAATATGATGACCCGGACCAGCGCCCAGGAGATGCTGGACTCCGACGGCATCCTCATGACCGCCGTGGACACGGGCTGGATCACCGATGAACGTCCGCACTACACCAAGGTCAGGCTGATGGAAGAAGGTTTCCATGCTCCCTTGGACTTGGTGGACGGTGCCGCGCGCGTCTACGACCCCATCGTGATGGGCGAAAAGGGCGAGGACCAGTACGGCGTGTTTCTCAAGGACTACAAGCCGTCCCCCTGGTAGAGAATTATATTGAGTACAGCCAAGGCCCTTAAGAGTTCTTCTTAAGGGCCTTGGCTATATAGGGGCTTCTACGCGAGACGGGTGATCTCCACCGAAACGGAGAGCCCAGAGCCTCCGCCGCCGGAAAGG
Organism: Paenarthrobacter sp. CAP02; assembly: GCF_040137855.1. NCBI lineage: Bacteria > Bacillati > Actinomycetota > Actinomycetes > Micrococcales > Micrococcaceae > Paenarthrobacter > Paenarthrobacter sp. CAP02. Next base: position 306,826 of record NZ_JBEEII010000003.1, read on the forward strand.
ATTCCCTTCAGCGGAGGAACGTCTCGGTAGTCGCGGCCCCTCGCGACAGTGACGTGATAGTCGCCGGCCGGTTTGTGGTTGGTGGGGTCCCAGCTGCGCCATTCGCCGTCCCACCATTCCAACCAGGCGTGCGACTGTCCGGCTACTGTTTCCCCGATGTCAGCCGAGGACCGCGGGTGGATGTAACCGGACACGTAGCGGGCCGGGATGCCGCTGCAGCGCAGGGCTCCAATGGCAAGGTGGGCCAGGTCCTGGCACACACCCTGGCGCTGCGACCACGCCTGCTCGGCATTCGTCGTCACGCCGGTGGTGCCCTTCATGTAGGTCATCTCGCCGGCCATCCACTCGAACACCGCCAACGCCGCCTCATGGGGGTTCTTTCCTTCGACAATGCCGGGAACAATGTCGAGTACCTCTTCACCGGGGCCGCTCAACCGCGACTGGGGCAGCCAGTCGCTGAATTCGTCCTGGATCTTGTCCGAGGCGATGACGTCCCAACCAACAATGTCGTCTTCCGTTGCCACGCGCTCACTGCGGTGGACCTCCACCGTGGCCGTTGCAAGCACTTCCAGGCTTTCGTGCGGCATCTGCATATCGAAGGCCGTGACCCGGGTGCCCCAATAGTCGCGGTAGGTGCTCACGGAAGCCTGGTTCGGTGAGACCTTCAGGGACGCTTCCAGGACCACCTGCTGTCCGTCCGTCAACGGGGTCATCCGGGCCTCGTTGTAGGACAGGGTCACGCGGCGGTTGTACTTGTAGGCCGTCTTGTGGACGATGCTCAGCCGGGTCATGAAACTTCTCCCACCCAGGCGTGTTCATCAGCCTGATTGAAGTACTTACGGGAAATGGCATCAGAAGCCTGTGTCACGGCCTTCTGCACACGTTCCATGTGCTCGGGCAGTTCAGACATGAGGTCATCGGTGCGGTGGAACTCAAGGAAGGTCCGGGCCTGGCCCACGATCCGCCGGGCGTCGTTGATGAAACCAACGCGCTGCGCCGAGGGGTCCAGCTTGGCAAGGCACTCATCGGCGTCGCGCAACGCGTACACGATCGAGCGGGGAAACAAGCGGTCCAGGAGCAGGAATTCGGCTGCGTGCTGGTCCCCGAAGGCTGCCCGGCGGGTGCGGATGAAGGATTCGTAGGCACCGGCACAGCGCAGCATGTTGACCCAGGACATACCAGCCGACTGGACATCACGGGTGGACAGCATGCGGGCGGTCATGTCGGCACGCTCAAGGGAGCGCCCCAGCACCATGAACAGCCAGCTTTCGTCGTGGCTGACGGTCGTATCAGCCAGTCCTCGAACCATCGCGGTCCGTTCAAGCACCCAGTTGCAGAAACGGTATGTCCCAACGACGTCCTTGCGGTGCTGGTTGAGGCCGTAGTACGTCGTGTTGAGGCTTTCCCACAGGGATTGCGAGACGGTCTCCCGGGCACGCCGCGCGTTTTCCCGGGCTGCCCCGAGGGAACCGGCGATCGAGGAGGCGCTCTGCTTGTCGTAGGCCAGGGCATGGAGCAGTTCAGGCAGGCCGAAGTCCTCGCTCTGGGGTTTGGCGCCCATGACGGCGAGCAGTTCCCGCGCCACGCTGCGCTGCTCCTCGAGGGGAAGGTGGTTCAGGCGCTCCAGGTGCACGTCAAGGATCCGGGCAGTACCGTCGGCGCGTTCTACGTAGCGTCCGATCCAAAAGAGTGACTCAGCAATACGGCTCAGCATGGAACTGTGCCTCCTTCACGTCGTGCCTGTCGGAGTTCAAGTAGTTGGTGGAGGGGTTTCACTGCTGTTGCTCCGTCTGCCGGTCGCGCCAGTTGCTTTCGACAGGCCACACAGAAACCTGCTCACGCACGGTCACGGACTGGCGCGGGATGAACTCGGCAGGCAACTCCGGTGAATTGGCCAGCACCCAGGTGTCCTTGGAACCACCGCCTTGGCTGGAGTTCACAATCAGGGACCCTTCCTTCAGCGCAACCCGGGTCAAGCCACCGGGCAGGACCCAGACGTCGTCGCCGTCGTTCACGGCAAACGGACGCAGGTCCACGTGGCGGGGACCGAACTTGTCGCCCGAAAGGGTCGGCACCGTGGAGAGCTGCAGGACAGGCTGGGCGATCCACCCGCGGGGGTCGGCGATCACACGCTTGCGCAAGGCATCCAGTTCGTCCTTGGAGGCGTCCGGGCCAATAACCAAGCCCTTGCCGCCCGAGCCGTCAACCGGCTTGACCACCAATTCATCGAGGCGGTCCAGAACATGCTCCCTGGCTTCCTTTTCCTCGAGTCGGAAAGTGTCGACGTTGGCGATGATCGGCTCTTCGTGGAGGTAGTACCGGATCAGGTCAGGCACGTAACTGTACACGAGCTTGTCATCGGCTACGCCGTTGCCTACTGCGTTGGCGATGGTGACTCCGCCCGCACGGGCAGCGTTGACCAAACCGGGGCAACCCAGCATGGAATCGGAGCGGAACTGGAGGGGATCGAGGAAGTCGTCATCAATGCGCTTGTAGATCACGTCCACACGCTGTTCACCCGCGGTGGTCCGCATGTAGACACGGTTGCCACGGCAGATGAGGTCGCGCCCTTCCACCAGTTCCACGCCCATCAGGCCGGCGAGGAGGGTGTGATCAAAGTAGGCGCTGTTGAAGACACCCGGAGTCAGGACAACAACCGTCGGATCGTCGACGCCGGCCGGTGCTGTTTTGCGCAGGGCCGAAAGCAGCCGCCGGGGGTATTCCTCCACGGGCCTGATGTGCTGCTGGCCGAACGCTTCAGGTAGGCCCTTTGCCATGGCCCGGCGGTTTTCCAGGACGTAGCTTACGCCCGACGGGACACGGACGTTGTCCTCCAGCACGCGGAATGTTCCGGCAGCATCGCGGACGACGTCGATACCCGAGACGTGCACACGGACCCCGCCGGACGGTTCAAAGCCGTGGACCGCCCGGTGGAAGTGCGCGCTGGTGGTGACGAGCTGCCGTGGGATCACGCCATCGGCCACCACCGCCATGCGTCCGTAGACGTCGTTGAGGAATGCTTCAAGGGCCTTTACACGCTGGGCGACACCGCGCTCCAGGACGTCCCATTCGTCGGCCGGGATGACGCGGGGAACAATATCGAGCGGGAAGGGCCGCTCCTCCCCCGCATAGTCGAAGGTCACTCCGCGGTCCAGGAAGGTGCGGGCCATGGAGTCCGCCCTGGCGGTGACATCCGCCAGGGAAAGCTCGCGCAAGGCACCGGAAACCTGACCGTAGGATTTTCTGGCTACGTGGCCCGGGGCAAACATCTCGTCGTAGGCGCCACTGCGGGCGGCGGCCTCGGAGTAATCCTGGAATAGGTCAGACATGGGAATTAGACAATCACCTTTTCGAGTCGAGCGCATTTCGCGTTGATTGTGTCGCTGTTTCCGGGAACCCCCGGTTCGCCTTTCCGTGCCCCCATCCGGCAGGGTTGAGGCATGCCCTTCAAGAGTCCCGCTTCCCAGCTGTCCCCGTTGGGGCCGGGGTTGGTCCTGTGCTTCGCCGCAACGGGCCTTGCCTTCACCATCCACGCGGTCTTGCCAGCTGTTCCAGCAATGACTCTCGCTGTTGCCTTGGGCTTGCTCTCAGCAAATATACCGGGCACCTCTGTCCTCACTGCAGGGCGCGCCCGCCCGGGCCTGGACTTCGCCGGAAAGCACCTCATGCGGGCCGGAATCGTGCTGCTGGGCCTCAAGGTCAGCATTCAGGATGTGCTGGGACTGGGCTGGTTGTCCCTGGTCCTCATAGCCGGTGTGGTGCTGGTCAGCTTTGTGGGCACCTATGGGTTGGCCCGCTTACTGCGGCTGCCTGGCGAGACCGCCCTGCTGATCGCCACGGGTTTCTCCATCTGCGGCGCCTCGGCTATCGGCGCGATGGCTGCTGTGCGGCGCATCAGGCATCAGGACACTGTGCTCCCGGTGGCGCTCGTAACGCTATGCGGGACCCTTGCCATTGGCGTGTTGCCCCTCCTCATGCACCCCCTGAACCTGAACCCGGAACAGTTTGGGGCATGGACCGGCGCTTCCGTGCACGATGTGGGCCAGGTGGTGGCCACGGCGCAAACTGCGGGGACGGCGGCCCTGGCGATCGCCGTCGTCGTGAAATTGACGCGGGTTGTCCTGCTGGCTCCGGTAGTGGCGGCGGCGGGACTGCATCAGCGCGTCGACCATGTGCGGAAGCGGGCCAATGGTGCCGGCCAGGATGACGGGACCGACGGTAGGTTCCCGCCTATCGTTCCGCTTTTTGTGCTCGGCTTCCTTGCCATGGTCGCTGTGCGATCCGTGGGCTGGGCTCCCCCGGCGGTCCTGGAAGGAGCCGCCCTGGTCCAGGACATCCTGCTCGCATCGGCGCTTTTCGGACTGGGATCCGCCGTGCGCGTCCGCACGCTGATCCACACGGGTGGACGCGCTGTGATGGTGGCCCTGGGCTCTTGGCTGCTCATCGCATCGCTGGGCCTGGTTGCTGCCTGGATCATGATTAGATAGCCGTGTGTCGAATCACAATCTGTCGCGCGATGAAGCCGCAACCCGCTCAGCCCTGATCACCACCCACAGCTACGACGTCATCCTCGATGTCCGCGACGCGGCAGATCCCGCAGTCGCCGGCTATCCGAGCACCAGCACCATCACTTTCTCCGCCGAGCCCGGCTCTGCAACGTTCCTGGACTTCATCAGCGGGAGCGTGAAGTCGGTGGTGCTGAACGGCCAGGCCCTGGACGTCGATGCGGTGGTGGACCGGGACCGGGTCATCCTCGAAAACCTCGCTGCAGACAACCAGGTGACGGTAGCCGGGACGGCACTCTACAGCCGCTCAGGGGAAGGCATGCACCGCTTCGTTGATCCCGCCGACGGGCAGTGCTACCTCTACACCCAGTATGAACCGGCAGACAGTCGACGCGTCTTCGCCAACTTCGAGCAGCCCGACCTCAAAGCCGAATTCACCTTCCACGTGATCGCGCCTGCTGGCTGGGAGGTCGCGTCCAATGGCGTGGAGGCCGCACGGACACCCTTGGTGGATGACCCCAAAGCGGCCCAATGGGACTTCGAAACCACCAAGCGGATGTCCACGTACATCACCACGGTGCTGGCCGGGCCATACTTCAAAGCGACGGACCACTGGGGAGCAACGCTCGACGGCGACACCCGGCTTGAGGTGCCGCTGGCACTTTACTGCCGCGCCTCATTGGCAGACGCTTTCGACGCCGACGAGCTGTTCCGCTTGACCAAGAACGGGTTGGAGTTCTTTAACGCCCTCTTCGACTATCCCTACCCATGGGGCAAGTACGATCAGGCATTCGTGCCCGAATACAACCTCGGGGCCATGGAAAATCCCGGACTGGTCACCTTCACGGAAAAGTATGTCTACGCCTCGCGGGCCACCGACGCCCAGTACCAGGGACGCGCCAACACCCTGATGCACGAGATGGCACACATGTGGTTCGGCGATCTCGTCACCATGAACTGGTGGGACGATCTCTGGCTCAAGGAGTCGTTCGCCGACTACATGGGAACCCTTGGCGTGGATCGTGCCACTGACTGGGAATCCGCATGGGTGAACTTCGCCAGCAAACGCAAGGCTTGGGCGTACCTGCAGGACCAGTTGCCCACCACCCACCCGATCGTTGCCGACATTCCGGACCTTGAGGCGGCCAAGCAGAACTTCGACGGCATCACCTACGCCAAGGGCGCTTCGGTCCTGAAACAGTTGGTTGCCTACGTCGGTTTTGACGCCTTCATCGCCGGATCACGCCAATATTTCCGCGACCACGCCTACGGCAACACCTCCCTGAAGGACCTGCTGGAAGCGCTAAGTGCCTCCTCGGGCCGGGACCTGTCCGGTTGGACGCGCCAATGGCTGCAGACTTCCGGAATCTCCACCATTTCAGCCGGGATTGTCGAAGACGACGGGACGCTGGGCGCGGTGACGCTCCAACAGGACGCCATCGACCCCATCACAGGGCACCAGGAACTCCGCCCCCACCGCATGCGGCTTGGCTTGTATGACCCCAACGCAGACGGTGCCCTTGTCAGGACCGAAAGTATCGAAATTGATGTGGACGGTCCCAGCACCCTGGTGGCCGAGCTGAACGGCAAGCCCCGGCCTGCCCTGCTGTTGGTCAACGATGACGACCTGAGCTATGCAAAGATCAGGCTCGATCCCGGATCCGAACTCACGGTGAGGTCTTCGCTGGACAAGATCCAGGACCCCATGGCCCGGGCACTGTGCTGGACGGCGCTTTGGGATTCGGCCCGCGACGGCGTCACCCCTGCAGCCCGGTATGTCGCCGCGGTGGAACAGTTCGCTCCGGCCGAAACCGGCATTGGAGTCCTGCTCAATGTCCTGGGCAACGCCTCCACCGCCATTGAGCGATTCGTGCCTGCTAAGACGCGGGACGGTGTCCGCAAGGACTTCCTGGCCGTTGCTGCCGCACAGTTGAAGGCTGCCCCAGCGGGGTCGGACCAGCAACTCGCCTGGGCCAGGACACTCGCGGATGTCTCGCGGCAAGGCGAAACTGAGCTCTCCCTGCTGCGCAGCATCCTTGACGGCAGCGTTGTCATTGACGGACTCGCAGTCGACGCAGAACTGCGCTGGAGCCTGTGGCAGGCCCTGGCAGCCCACGGACAGGCGTCGCAAGCTGAGCTCGACCGGGAACTGGAAGCGGACAAGACGGCCTCAGGACGTGAGGGCCACGCTCTTGCCTCGGCGGCCCGCCCAGACCCTTCGGTGAAGGCCGCGGCATGGGATTCGGCGGTCCTGGGTACCGGACTCTCCAATGAAATCCTGAGCGCGACCATTGCCGGCTTCGCCACGGCCCCGGCTGCCATGCTGGAGCCCTACGTGGAGCCGTATTTCGACTCCCTTGAAAAGGTGTGGGCGGAGCGCAGCATTGAAATTGCCGGAAGGATTGTCCGCGGACTGTTCCCGGCCGCCCAAGACCTTGGCGACGGCATGGAACCTGCCCGGCACCCGGTGGTGCTCCGCACCGACGAATGGCTGGCCGAACATGGTTACGCTCCGCGTGCGTTGCGGCGCATCATTATCGAGCAGCGCAGCCACCTGTTGCGTGCCCTGACTGCGCAGGCCGCCAAGGGCTAGGCCGGCGGAATAGAACCCGTCAGGGAACCCGGTTCAGCCATTCGTCCGTGCCGAACTTCGCGTCAACCCGTTTTCGGGCTTCATCGAGCTCCGCTTCACTGAGCCGGGACTCGACTGCGCCATAGCGCTCGGTAAAGACTTCCTGCATGGCCTTGAGGATGGCGGACCGGGCCAAGCCGGTCTGCCGACGCAAGGGATCCACGCGCTTCTTGGCACTCCGGGTTCCCTTGTCGGACAACTTCTCCTTGCCGATGCGCAGAACCTCCACCATCTTGTCGGCGTCGATGTCGTAGCTCATGGTGACGTGATGGAGCATGCCCCCGTTGGCAAGCCGCTTCTGTGCTGCTCCGCCGATTTTGCCCTGGTCCGTTGCAATGTCGTTGAGCGGGACGTAGAAAGCGTTGATGCCGAGCTTCTCCAACGCGGCCATGACCCAGGAGTCAAGGAAGGCATAGGAGTCCGCGAAACTGATGCCGTCCACCAGTGTCTGCGGAAGGTACAGCGAATACGTGATGCAGTTTCCTGCCTCCATGAACATCGCTCCCCCGCCGCTGATCCTGCGCACCACGGTGATGCCGTGCCGGGACACGCCGTCGGGGTCCACTTCGTTACGCACTGACTGAAAGCTGCCAATCACCACAGAGGGCTCTTCCCAGTCCCAGAACCGCAGCGTCGGGTTCCGCAGCCCGGCACCGACCTCCTCAGTGAGGACTTCGTCCAGGGCCACGTTGACCTCGGTTGGCAGGACCGTCGGTGGGATGACTTCCCATTGGTGGTCTGACCAGCCGGTGGCCTTGGACAAGGCCCGCCGAACTGTTATGGCCACGGCTTCTGCGGAGAAGCCGAACAGTACGGCACCTTCAGGCAAGCCCGCGGTTACGGCCGCGGCAATGTCCGCTGCCGTTGACGTGCCCGGCAGTCCTGTCAGTGCCTTGTTGATGTCCTGCAGGGCCTCGTCGGGCTCCAAAAAGAAGTCTCCGCTCAGGGAGACATTGGCGAAGTGGCCGTTCGCCACCTCAAGGTCAACCACCACCAGTTTTCCGCCGGGAACCTTATATTCGCCGTGAAGGCGGGTGTCGTCGTCGTGGTTCCGGGTTTCAGGCGTGGGCTGGGAAGTCATGCTCTCCATCTTGCCGGAAAACGCAAAAGCCCGCATTGCCGGAATGACGGCGATGCGGGCTTTTGAAAAGACTCGGGGTGAAGTGGTTACTTCTTGCCGCCGAAGCCCTTGAAGCGAGCGTTGAAGCGCTCGACGCGGCCAGCGGAGTCCATGATGCGCTGCTTGCCCGTGTAGAACGGGTGGGACTCCGAAGAGATTTCGACGTCGATAACCGGGTAGGTTTTTCCGTCTTCCCACTCGATGGTCTTCGAGGAAGACACGGTGGACTTGGTCAGGAACTGCGTACCGGAGGCCAGGTCGTTGAAGACAACAGCTTCGTACTTCGGGTGGATATCAGACTTCATAATGGGACCTTTTGTTCACGCAACTGGATTTTGCCAGCTGCCAGGTATGAATGGAGGTGGTCCGTGACTGGACAGTGAATATTCCAGCGGCTGGGCCAACAACCAATCATAGCGGAAACGTCCATGCCACACGAACCGGCTTCAGTCCCGCGGACGGAGTTCCCAGAACGCCACCGCGGAGGCCGCGGCCACGTTAAGTGAATCCACGCCAGCGCGCATCGGGATTTTGACGGCGAGATCGACGGCGGCGAGCGTTTCCTCGCTCATGCCGGCGCCTTCGGTACCAAGGACCAGGGCAAGTTTGGGGATCTGCCGGGCGGCCAGATCATCGAGGTCTACCGCATCCGCCGTCAGCTCCATGGCGGCCACCGTGAAGCCCTGTTCCTTCAGACGGGACAAGTCATCCGGCCAGCTTTCCAAGCGCGCCCACGGGACCTGGAAGACCGTGCCCATGCTCACGCGGACGCTGCGCCTGTACAGCGGATCACCGCAACGTGGCGAGACCAGGACTGCGTCGACGCCCAGCGCTGCCGCCGACCGGAAGATTGCGCCCACGTTGGTGTGGTCCACGATGTCCTCCAGCACGGCCACGCGCTGGGCTTTCGCGAGGAGTTCTTCCAAGGGAACAGGCGCTGGCCGGTGCATGGCTGCCATCGCTCCGCGGTGGAGGTGGAACCCGGTGATCTGTTCCAGCAGGTCGGCCTTGCCAATGAAAACCGGAACGTCGGGGTATTGCCGGAAAACGTCGTCGAGGTCCGCCAACCACTTTTCGGCAAGGAAGAAAGAACGGGGCTGGTGTCCCGCAGCCAGCGCCCGGCGGAGTACCCGGGAGGATTCGGCGATGTACATGCCCTCCTCCGGCTCGCGGAGTTTGCGAAGGTGGACGTCGGTGAGGGTGGTGTAGTCCGTGACACGTGGATCATCTGCGGACTCGAGGTAGTGAAAGGTCACAGGGGATTACTTCAGCAGGTTGGCGATCATGAAGCCCAGTGCAACGAGGCCGAGCGCGAAAATGACGGCCCGTAGGACTTTCGGGGAGAGCTTCCGCCCCACTTTCGAACCGATGAGTCCGCCGATGGTGGAACTCACGGCAATGATCAGGACAAAGAACCATTCGATGCGGTCAAAGGCGAAAATCAAGTAGGAAACGGCGGCGACCATGTTGACGCCAAGGACCAAGATGTTCTTCATGGCATTCGCGTTCTGCATGGTTCCCGAGAGGAAGACCCCCAGGATTCCCACCAGGAGAATCCCCTGGGCTGCGACGAAGTAGCCACCATAAACACCGGCAAGGTACACGAGGACCACCAGCAGTACGCCGTGGCTTCGATCGCGGATCGCATGCTCGGGGTTTTGTTCCCTGCTGCGCACCCAGCCCTGCAGCTTGGGCTGGAAGACCACCATCAGCAGTGCCACCACCAGCAGCACAGGGGCGACGTAGTGGAACACCTTCTCCGGCAGGTGCAGCAGCAGCCAAGCCCCGGTTATACCGCCCAGCAACGAGGCCGGCAACAGTTTCATCAACTGCCTGCCGCGACCGGCAAGCTCGCGCCGATAGCCCCATGCACCGGCGGCGTTGCCCGCTACCAGGCCCATGGCATTGCTCATGGAGGCAACCACCGGCGTCACACCAATGGCAATAAGTACAGGGAAGGTCACCAACGTGCCGGAGCCGACCACCGCATTGATGGTTCCGGCCCACAAGCCCGCGAAGAAGACCAGGATGTCGTTAAGGATTTCCATTGTGGTTTCGGGTCTGCCTATCGGCGGGCGACGGCCGTGTAGCGGCCGGCGTTTTCGGTAACGTTCAGGGGCAGGCCGAAGGTGTTGCTCAGGTGTTCGTCAGTCAACACTTCCTTGATGGGACCCGCGGCCACGACACCGCCTTCGCGCAGGAGCATGGCGTGGGTGAAGCCCGGGGGCACTTCTTCAAGGTGGTGGGTCACCAGGACCATGGCAGGGGCGTCCTCGTCGCTGGCGAGCTCGCCGAGCTTGTGGACGAGTTCTTCGCGGCCCCCCACATCCAGGCCGGCTGCAGGTTCGTCGAGGAGAAGCAGTTCAGGATCGGTCATGAGTGCCCGGGCAATCTGGACGCGCTTGCGCTCCCCTTCGGACAGGGTGGCAAAGGTGCGGTTAAGCAGCGGGCCCATTCCCCAGTCGTTGAGCAGGCGGAAAGCACGACGTTCGTCGTCGCGTTCGTAGCCTTCCCGCCAGCGGCCGGTTACGCCATAGGCTGCCGTGACCACCACATTGAGCACGTTCTCGTGTTCCGGGATTTGGGTCGCAAGTGCTGCGGACGACAGTCCGATCCTGGGACGCAGTTCAAAGACGTCGACGCGTCCAAGAACTTCGTCGAGAATCCCTGCCTGGCCGCTGCTGGGGTGCAGTCGCGCTGCGGCAATCTGGAGGAGGGTCGTCTTGCCGGCGCCGTTGGGGCCCAGGATGACCCAGCGTTCGCCTTCGTTGACCTGCCAGTCAACCTTGTCCAGCAGGGTCTTTTTGCCTCGGACAACGCTGACGGAAGCCAATTCCAGAACATCACTCATAGCAGTAGACACTAGGACAAAAATCCACATGACTGATAACCGGTTGCGGCGCATGCCCGGTGACATGAAATGAATTCGGGCGGGTGCGGCGCCCTCAGTAGGATTGGGGCCATGACTTCGAACTTGGCTGCGGTCAGCTATGGCGTGAACTTGACCGCCGAATCCCTGGAAAATATCCGCTTTGCCCTGGCTGGCGCCGGCGTCACAGTGTCGTCCGAATCACACTCCGCAGATGAGCGCTTCGCCGTTCACACAGTGGAACTCACGCCCCTCGAGGATGCGGCCTCGGACCTCGCCGGCGTGCGACGCAAGGTAGCTGAGGTGGCAGGCCCTGGAGTTGATACGGCCATTGTTCCCCAGGGGCTGCGGCAGGCAGCGCGGAAGCTGCTCATCATGGATGTCGACTCAACTTTGATCCAACAGGAAGTCATCGAGCTTTTGGCCGCCCATGCAGGTAAACGGGAGGAAGTCGCTGCTGTCACAGAGGCAGCCATGCGGGGCGAGCTCGACTTCGCACAGAGCCTGCACGCGCGGGTTGCAGTGCTCGCCGGGCTGCCCGCCGCCGTCGTCGATTCCGTCCGGGAAGAAGTTCGCCTCAGCCTCGGTGCGGCTGAACTGGTTGCGGCGTTCAAGGCCGCCGGCCACACCGTGGCCGTTGTGTCAGGTGGGTTCAACCAGATCCTTGAACCGATTGCGGGCGGGCTGGGCCTGGATTACTGGATCGCCAACGAGCTGGAAATTGTCGACGGCGCGTTGACCGGCAAGGTACTCGGCGCGGTTATTGACCGCGCTGCCAAGGAGAAATACCTGCGCGAATGGGCCGCTGCCGAGGGCATCAGCCTGGAGCACACCATTGCGGTGGGTGATGGCGCCAACGACCTGGACATGCTGGATGCAGCCGGGATCGGCATTGCCTTCAATGCCAAACCGGCCGTTCGCGCCGTGGCGGACGCCGCCATCAACATGCCGTATCTGGACGCAGTCCGGCACATCGCCAACGTCTAGGTCGCCGGAGTCTTCCCTGGCTACTGCCCTATTTGCCATGAGATTGAAAGCGCATAAGTGTAGGCGCCTTGCATTTCATGACGGTGAATTCGCACTAATTTATTCGATTGTCACCCGATCGCATTAAATGTCCAAGGGAATATGCTGTGCCCAATTCCGTGTGTGAGGATGGAAACTTCAAAAGGACATCCGTTATGCAATAACGGTCCGGGATGAAGGAAGTGCAGGGCAGGTGGTGGACCGTTCGGGACGCACATGGAAGTGGTGGAAGCGTAATGACGGTCTGGACGCCGGCGAATTGACGTCCTTTGCCGCAGAAGAAAGTCCGACACCACTTCATGAATTCCTCGGGGTCGAACCTCAAGGGGACGAACTGCCGGCAGCGGAGGTGTTCGAGCCTGGATCTTCCAGCGGAACGCCTCTATACCAGGAGACCCGAACCATGTACTTCACGGATTCCGGCCATGACGAAACAGAACAGGAAGAATCCATTATGAGCTCACTTGATGACGCCATGAAGCAACTGCTGTCCATAGAGGGCGCTACAGGGGCAGCCATCGTTGACTACTCCAGTGGGATGGCCCTGGCGCAGGGCGGAAACCCCGGCTTCGACCTCGGGGTGGCCGCGGCCGGCAACTCCAACGTGGTCAGTTCAAAACTGCGAACCATGGCGGATCTGAAGCTGGACAGCAACATCGAAGACATCCTCATCACCCTGGGCACCCAGTACCACCTGATCAACGTCCTGAACTCTGAAGGCTCCAAAGGCCTTTTCGTGTATTTGGTGCTTGATCGCACGTACGCGAACCTGGCCCTGGCACGCCACAAACTCAGCAGCATCTCCAAGGGCGTCAGTATCTAGCGCCTGCGTTTTGAACGGGAGAGGACGGCCGCGTACACCGCGACCGTCCTTTTTCGTCATCAGTAACCTATTCCGGATAGCCGGCTGCGGATCAGGTCATGACCCGCCGCGCGTCTCTGGTCCCCGACTCAAACTTCACGCCCAGCATGTGGTGGACCAGGACGTCCTCGTTCGTGTTGGCATTGGCCTCAATGGTGACCAGCTCGCCATCGCGCATCACCCCGATCCGGTGGCACCAGCCAACCAACTCCGACAAATCCGACGACAACAGAATGATCGCGACCCCGAGCTCGCTGAGTTCGCTCAGCATCTCGTAGACGACTTCCTTGGCGCCAATGTCGATGCCGCGGCTGGGGTGGCTGAGAATCAGCACTTCGCAGCCGGCACTCATCCATTTGGCCAGCTGCACCTTTTGCCGGTCACCTCCGGAAAGAGTGTCCAAGGCACCGTGGATGTTGGTGGTGTTGATGCGCATGCGTCGAACCACCTCAACCACGCTCCTCAACGTGGCGATCTCCTCCTCCAGGTCCCCGCTCGGGCTGCCGCTGCTCTGAAGGCCTTCCGTTATGCTGGCATCGGTCGGCGCCGATTCGGCCGTATCTGAGAGGTAACCGATCTTTAGCCTCGCTGCGTCGTGGATCCCGCGGATCTCCACGCGCTCACCCCGGATGCGGATCTCGCCGGAGGTGCTTGGATGTACGCCTGCCAATGCCTCGACCAGCTGATAGACGCCGGAGCGATGTGTTCCCACAAGGCCGAAAAACTCTCCCTTGGAGACGTCAAAGGAGACTCCCCGCACGGCGTCATCGACGCTAAGGTCGACCACGCGCAAGGCCTCCCCCGTGTCTGATCGGCCGGTGGGCCTGACGTTGCCCTCCAACTCGTGATTGAGGAGCAGGAACGCCAGTTCGTCTACGTTGGTCTGGCTGGCTTCCAGGACTTTATGGACCCTGCCATCCCTGAGCACGGCGATGCGGTGGGCGATGGAACGGACCTCATCCAGGCGATGGGTGATGTAGATAATTGCGCGGCCTTGCCTGGTCAGCATGCGCAGGACCTGATGAAGGACGGCAACATCGTGGTCCGGAAGTGACGCGGCAACCTCGTCCATGATGACCAACTGGGCTTCTTCGGCAACCATCCTGAGAACTTCCACAAGAGCCTGCTCGGCGCGGATCAGGGTGCCCACCTTGGCGTCCGGATCCATGGTGACGCCGATGTCCCGGATGAGTTCGGCGGCCCGGCCACGGAGTTCTTCATGGCGCTTGCCGGCCTGGAATGTTCCTCGAAAGATTGCCTTGGCGATGGTCAATTCAGGGTCCAGCCGGAAGTTCTGCGGGATGAGCCCGACGCCGCACGCTCGCGCTTCCTCTGCGGACTCGGGCCGATACTTCTCGCCCGCCAGCATGATGTGGCCGGCCTGGTGTTGATGGGTCCCTGCGAGGACGCCCATGAGCGTTGTTTTTCCGGCACCGTTGGTTCCGATCATGCCGAGAATTTCGCCGCGATTCAGCGAAAGGCTGACCCCTCTGAGGATTTGGCGCTGTTCATAGGACGCATGAATATCATCCGCATGCAGTAGTAAGTCCAAAGAAACTCCTGTATGAGCCGCACCGTGTGAGTCCAGCGGCTTTGGCATGGGTACCGCTAATGAGTGACGAGCCTCGAAGGAGGCGCTTTTCAGAGTCAATCAGACGCCCGGAACAAATGCAAAAAGAAAAGCGCAAAACAGATCTTTATAATTCGTGACGCGGTTTTGGGCGATATTTATCTAATTGTCATCGAGCATTGTTCCACCCCGAAATGCAGCCGGAGACTTAAAGCGGAACGGCCCGGGACGCTGTCCCGGGCCGTTCCGTATGAGGCGATCTACTGCTGCTACTCGCCTGACTTGTTGAAGTAGTCAGAGCCGCCAACGTATTCGGTGTGTCCCGATTCCACGTCTGCGGTAACCATTTTGGCAACCTCCGCTGCAAACTCCTGAACGGAGTAGAGCTTTCCGGCTTCGGCGCGGCGGGCTTCAATGGCACCTGGATTTGAACGGTCCAAGAGGGTGGCAGTCACTGTTCCTTCGATCATGTCACCAGAAACGACCACCAAGGAGATCCCCTTGTCGGCCAGATTCGGCAGGAGGGCGCGCAGTGCGTCCTCGCCGGCACGCTTGCTCTTGGCAACGGGCTCGTATTCGGGCATCGTGGGCACGGTTTCCACGAAGTGGGCCTGGTGGCTGGTTACGAAGACAACCCGCGAGCCCTCCGGCATCAGCGGCACAGCGGCATTGAGCATGTTGACCTGGGCGTCGCGGTTCAACTTGAGCGCGTAGCCTTCCTCCATGCCCGACTCCATGCCGCCCGAAGCATTGAGCACCAGGATATCCAAGGAGCCGAATTCCTCCATCGCGGTGCTGGCCAGGGCGTGTACGCCTTCGTCCGTGGTGAGGTCCGCTCCCACAGCCGCAGCCCGGCCGCCTGCCGCCTGGATGTCAGCTACAACCTTGTTGGCGCGGGGCGCCTTTTGGCGGTAGTTGACGACGACGGCGGCACCCTCGCCAGCGAGGATCTTGGCAACTTCCGCTCCAATTCCACGGGAAGACCCCGTGACGATCGCGGTCTTGTTATCCAGCATTCCCATTCGTGCTCCTTTTGTTCACTTCATCCAAAATCCGTGGGCTCGGTTTCCATCTTGCCAGTGGCACGGACCAAACCCTTTGTCGCCCCCGGACAAAAAACTGCCGTCGTGGCTAGTGGCCCATTCCCAGTCCGCCGTCCACCGGGATGACAGCACCTGAGATGTAGGCGGCTTCGTCGCTGGCTACCCAGCGAACGACGTCGGCTACTTCGGATGCCTCCGCGAAGCGACCGGCCGGAACGTTGGCCAGATACGATTTCTGTGTTTCTTCGGGCAGTTCGGCAGTCATGTCCGTGTTGATGAAGCCCGGAGCCACTACGTTCGCCGTGATCCCGCGGCTGCCGAGTTCACGGGTCAGCGACCGCGCGATGCCCACCATGCCGGCTTTGGAGGCGGAGTAATTGATCTGGCCAGGTGCACCGTAGAGCCCGGACACCGACGAAATAAGGACCACGCGGCCTTTCCGCAGCCGGATCATGCCCTTGGACGCCCTCTTGATGACGCGGAATGCGCCAGTGAGGTTTGTGTCCAGGACCGACGTGAAGTCCTCCTCGCTCATGCGGAGCAGAAGGGTGTCCTTGGTGATCCCGGCATTCGCCACCAGGACCTCCACGGGACCGTGGGCTTCCTCGACGATCTTGAACGCAGCATCGATCGACGCCTCATCGGTCACATCGGCTTTGACGCCCAGGATTCCCTCAGGCAGTTCTGTTTCACTGCGGTAGGTGACGGCGACCTTGTCACCGTTGGCGAGGAACGATTCCGCGATGGCCAGGCCGATGCCGCGGTTGCCGCCGGTGATGAGGACGCTGCGGGGGGCCGATACTGCTTCAGACATATATGTGCTCCAGGTTCCGCGGCATTCGGTGCCGCTGCGACAGGGATTTTCCTTTGTCGATCTTATCCGCCGTACGCAGCAACCGGCGGGCAACAAGGGCCGTCCGCGGTTTGGGTGGCTACCGGCTTGGTGAGAGAATTGGAAGAGGCCTTTGGAGCGTGATGATTCAACTGTGACCCCAGGAAGCAGTCCCCTGCAGCAAGTGCCCGGAGATCCGGACGCTATTTCCGGCGACCCCGAAGTCCACAGCATCACCGATGCGGCAGCTGCCCATTCCGAGGACATGCGCCAGCGCATGGCCAAGTATGCGATCGCCATGGGAATCCGCATGGTCTGCATCATCCTGATCTTTGTGGTGGACGGCTGGTTTAAGATCATCGCCATTGCAGGTGCTGTCTTCCTTCCTTGGATTGCCGTCGTCATCGCCAATGGCAGCGACAAGGCCGAGGTCCACAGCGAGTCCCTCCTGGATTACGTGGCGGTGCCGGAAATCGAAAGGCCATACCAAGCTGCGGACGATGGATCCGCAGACACGCCAACGGTGCTCCAAGGCGAGCTGGTGGATGATGATCCGCCGTCCCGCAGTGCCGAACACACCAGTGGCGAAGCAAGCGAGGGCGGGAAACCCGGCGATGAACAGGCGACTTCATGAATATCTTTAG
Organism: Paenarthrobacter sp. CAP02; assembly: GCF_040137855.1. NCBI lineage: Bacteria > Bacillati > Actinomycetota > Actinomycetes > Micrococcales > Micrococcaceae > Paenarthrobacter > Paenarthrobacter sp. CAP02. The sequence goes on from NZ_JBEEII010000003.1 coordinate 323,929, forward strand.
CCTCGGCGGACCTGGTCTGTCTGACCAGGAATCCCGACAGGCCCAGGGACCGGCGACATGCTCGAGGAAGGGATGCCGTGCCGGTGCTGAGTGGCAGCTTCTGTGGAACAACCCACGCATCCATACTCCGGAGCGGCGGAAAGTGTGGCTCTCCTGCGGGGAACACCGGGAGTGGCTGGAAGACTACCTTCAGACCCGCGGCCTGTGGAAGGAAACCGTGCCCTTCGTGGCCCACCAGGACCCTGCGAACGAGGCCGGCTGAATGTACCGTTTCCTTTTCTCCAGCAAATGGCTGGGGTATTTTGTCCTGGCCGTGATTTTTGCCACCGCATGCGTCTTCCTGGGGCGTTGGCAGATGGACCGCCGGGCCGAGACCCTTGCCGAAATCAACCGCGTGGTCAGCAATTACTCAGCGACCCCCATCCCTTTCTCTGAGATCAGTGACCAGTTCCGTGCCCTGGACCCCGAACGCGAGTGGACACAGGTCCAGCTACGGGGCAGCTACGACCTCGACGGGCAGCGCGTTGTCCGTAACCGTCCGCTGAATGGCCAGCCGGGCTACGACGTCGTGGTTCCCTTCCGGCTTACCACCGGCGAGACCGTGGTGATTGACCGTGGCTGGTTGCCGATCGGCAACAATACGCCCGGCCGACCCGACGTCGTGCCGGCTCCTCCGGCGGGCGAAGTCACCGTAGTCGCCCGGCTGAAACCTGCCGAGCCGAAGCTTGACCGCGGTGCCGTGGATGGGCAGCTCGCCTCAATCGACCTTGCCGGCTTCGCCAAAGAACTCCCGTACCCCATCGCCACGGGAGCCTACGGGCAGTTGGCCAGTGAGGACCCTGCGGTGCAACCGATGCCCACGCCGTTCCCGAAGCCGGCCACGGAAGAGGGTACGCACCTTTCCTACTCCTTGCAGTGGTTCGCTTTCGGTGTGCTGATGTTCATCGGTTTCGGCTATGCCGCACGCCAGCAGGCACGCAACGCGGCAATCGACGCCGAAGAGGAAGAGGACGACGGGATCATTGCCGCCGGCGGGACACCCAAGCCCCGCACCCCGGCGGCGCGAAAGAACAAGAGGCCCACGTCCGAAGAAGAGGAAGACGCCATCCTTGATGCCCAAGGCTACTGAATGATTCCGGATCCTGTACTGAGCGTGAAGTCAGCCCTGACTGCCGCCGGAGTTTCGGACACGGTGCAAATCTTCGAGGACAAGGTTCCGACAGCGGCCGCCGCTGCTTCCGTGTTGGGCTGCGACGTCGGCGCCATCACCAACAGCCTGATCTTTGAGCTCGACGGCGCTCCCCTGCTGATCCTTGCCAGCGGCGCCGCCAAGGTTGATACAGCATTGGTTGCAGCACAGTTGGGTACGGGTAAGATCCGCCGCGCCACACCGGAATTCGTGCTGGAGCACACCGGCCAGGAAGTAGGAGGTGTAGCCCCAGTGGGCCACCCTAAGAAACTCCGAACCATCCTGGACAGTTCGCTGCGGGAATACCCACTGCTCTGGGCAGGAGCCGGAGACCACAACTCCATGTTCTCCATCAGCTACCAAGAGCTGGCGCGCGTCACCGACGCCGAACCCTTGCAGGTCCGCTAGGCGACGCTTACGCCAGCGTGATCAAGTCCAGGTAGTCCTCGTTCCAGTGGTCCTCAACGCCGTCCGGAAGCAGCACTACGCGTTCCGGGTTCAGCGCCGATACGGCACCTTCGTCGTGGCTGACCATGACGACGGCGCCGCTGTAGTTCTTGAGCGCGCCCAGGATTTCGGCGCGGCTGGCGGGGTCGAGGTTGTTGGTGGGTTCGTCCAGCAGCAGAACGTTGGCGCTGGAGGCAACGATGGTGGCCAGGGCCAGGCGCGTCTTTTCTCCACCCGAGAGCACACCGGCGGGCTTGTCGACGTCGTCGCCCGAGAAGAGGAATGAACCCAGGATGCCGCGGACTTCGGCGTCCTTCATGTCCGGCGCCGATGAGCGCATGTTCTCGAGAACGGTGCGATCAACGTCCAGGGTTTCGTGCTCCTGGGCGTAGTAGCCCACCTTGAGGCCGTGCCCGGGGATGATGTCACCTGTGTCGGGCTTGTCGACTCCGGCGAGCATGCGCAGCAGGGTGGTCTTGCCAGCACCGTTGAGGCCCAGGATAACCACCTTGGAGCCACGGTCGATGGCCAGGTCCACATCAGTGAAGATTTCCAGCGAGCCGTAGGACTTGCTGAGTCCTTCGGCCGTGAGCGGGGTCTTGCCGCACGGTGAAGGATCCGGGAAGCGCAGTGCTGCTACGCGATCGTTCTCACGGACAGCTTCCAGACCGCTGAGGAGCCGCTCGGCACGCTTGGCCATGTTCTGGGCTGCTACTGCCTTGGTGGCCTTGGCCCGCATCTTGTTCGCCTGGTCGATCAGGACCTGGGCCTTCTTTTCGGCGTTGGCACGTTCGCGCTTGCGGGCGCGTTCATCCGTTTCACGCTGGAGCAGGTAACGCTTCCAGTCCATGTTGTAGTAATCGATCTGGGCGCGGTTGGCATCAAGGAGGTAGACCTTATTGACGGTGGCCTCGAGCAGGTCCGTGTCGTGGCTGATCACGATCAGGCCGCCCTGGTGGTTCTTCAGGAAGTCCCGGAGCCAGGTGATGGAGTCGGCATCCAAGTGGTTGGTGGGTTCGTCCAGGAGCAGGGTTTCTGCGTCGGAGTACAGGATTCGTGCCAGTTCAACGCGGCGGCGCTGTCCACCGGAGAGGGTTTTCAACGGCTGGTTCAGGAGGCGGTCCGGCAACGCCAGGTTAGAGGAGATCGCCGCGGCTTCGGCTTCGGCAGCGTAACCTCCGCCTGCCAGGAATTCTGCTTCGAGACGGTCGTAACGGCCCATGGCTTTACGCTGGACGGCGGCGTCCTCGCTGGCCATGTCCTCGTGTGCCTTCTTGAGCTTGCCCACCACGACATCCAAGCCACGGGCGGAGAGGATGCGGTCGCGGGCGAGCTGCTCCATGTCAGGCGTCCGCGGATCCTGCGGCAGGTAGCCGATCTCGCCGCTGCGGGTTACCTTGCCGCCAGCAGGGAGCCCTTCGCCTGCGAGGACGCGGGTCAGAGTGGTTTTGCCGGCACCGTTGCGCCCAACGAGGCCAATCTTGTCCCCTTTGTCCACCCGGAAGTTAACCTGGTCCATGAGCAGGCGTGCGCCGGCGCGGAGTTCGAGGTCCTGGACGGTAATCAATTCGGGTGATGCCTTTCAATGGGGAACGCCTGCGGGGACCGGTGGGCCCGGTCAGGTGCGGAGCCTGACAGCTGCGGCGGGGTGGGCTGTGAGAACAGCCTGTTCAAGTCTACCGGTACCCCGGCCGGGGACTGGCATTTGCCCGCCCAGCGAAATTTTGGGGCACCCTTCAAAGAATCCGCGGCGTGCGTTGTGGGAAGGCTCCAAAATGAGGGTCCCGTGGCGTCCGTACCCTCGAATGCAGGGGGAAGTTCCGCACACACCGCATCGCATCACACCTGATTGGACCCTTCATGAGCCAGACCGACTCTGCCACAGCGCAGCTCACTACTGCACCCGCCCGTCGGCGATGGACCGCTACTGACATCGGCCTTATCGCTGTCTTCGCAGCGCTCGTCGCAGCCTCCTCGATCGTCCCCGGAATCCCGATAGGAGCATTGGGAGTCCCGATCACCTTGGTGACCCTCACCGTGATGCTTAGCGGACTGGTGTTGGGTGCTGGACGCGGGTTCGCCGCCGTCGGGCTTTATGTCCTGCTCGGCCTGGCAGGGTTGCCCATCTTCAGTGGTGGACGCAGCGGCTTGGGGATCTTGGCGACGCCTTCCGCAGGCTACATTGTGGCCTTCCCCTTGGCCGCTGCCGCTACCGGCTACCTGGCCGCCGTCGTGATCCGCCGGACGGTGAAGTACCGGGGGCTGTGGCTTTTCGCCGCCGCCATGGTCAGCAGCGTCGTCATCATCCACGGTCTCGGTGTACTGGGCATGATGGTGAACGGCAAACTCGACTTTGGCAAGGCTTTCGTTGCCGACCTTGCCTTCTACCCGGGAGACATCCTCAAGAACGTGCTGGCCGTGGTCATTGCACTTGCTATCCACAAGGCCTTTCCTGATGTCCTGGTCCGTCGGGTCAAGTAGGCCAGGAACTATCACCGCATGAATTCCATCCATTTCGACGGCGTGTCGGTACGCGTTTCGGTCGACGGCAGCGACACTGCCAAGACCCTGCTGCATGACGTTTCGCTGGAGCTCACTGAGCGGCGCATTGGCGTCATAGGGGCCAACGGTTCCGGCAAGTCCACGCTGCTGCGCCTGCTCAATGGCTTGGTTGCACCCAGCGAGGGCAGGATCGTAGTCCACGGCGATGACACCGTGGCAAACGTTCGAAGGGTTCGGCGAAACGTGGGTTTCGTGTTTACCGATCCCCTGTCGCAGCTGGTCATGCCGACGGGCCGTGAAGACGTAGAGCTTTCACTCCGCCGTTCCGTCAAGAACTCCAAAGAACGCGCTGCCCGGGCCGAAACAGTCCTTACCCGTTTCGGCCTCCTGGGCCTGGCCGACCAGAGCATTTACGAACTTTCCGGCGGAGAACGGCAGTTGTTGGCGTTGGCGGCCGTGCTGGCGGTTGACCCCAAGGTGCTGGTCCTCGACGAACCATCCACGCTGCTGGACCTGCGCAACCGGGAGCTCCTTCGCCGCACCATCGCAGGCCTGGACCAGCAGGTCATCATGTCCACCCACGATTTGGACCTGGCGATGGATATGGACCGTGTCCTGGTTGTCGAGTCGGGCCGGATAGTGTTCGACGGCGATGCGGAAGAAGGCGTCGCACGGTACCGGATGCTTTGCGCGGCGGCGTTGGACGAGCTTCCGACCGGAAGCAGGACAGGCGACGTGCCGAGGTGAGGGGCCATGGTTTCCTGATCGCCAACTACGTTCCCGGGAAGTCCGTGATCCATTGCGCACCCCTGTTGCTGAAATTCCTGGTGGTGGCCGCCTGCGGGGCAGCATCCTTCCTGGTGGTCGACTGGGCCGTTTCCCTGGTGGTCTTCTGCATCATGTGTGGCCTGTTCCTGCTCAGCGGAGCAGGCCTGCGGCGACTTGCCGGAGCCATCCGGATGGTGGCGCCCATCGTGCTGGTCATTGGATTGTTCCAGTGGTGGCAACTCGGAGGATCCACGGCGGCCCGGATCGTCCTCAATATCCTGGTGTGCGTGGTGGCAGCATCCGTGCTCACGGCCACCACTCCGGTGCAGGACCTCCTGGATGGCGTTGTCTCACTGGCCAAGCCGTTCCGGCGCTTTGGAGCCGACCCCGAACGCTTTGCCCTGACCATCGCCGTGATGCTTCGGAGCATCCCGTTCATCGCCGGAGCTTTCGCCGATGTGCGCGACTCAGCCCGGGCCCGTGGCCTGGAGCGCAACCCCCGGGCTTTAGTGCTCCCTGTCTTCATCACTACCGTGGCGTACGCCCGGCAGACGGGCGATGCGTTGGCTGCCCGCGGCCTGGGTGAGCCGGAAGACCCGCTAGAGCCTTGAGTACCGCATAAGTGCCGCTGTTCCCATGCCGCCGGCGATGCTGATCATTGCCAGCCCCAAGGGCGACTCCCTCGACTGAAGGTACCGGCGGCGCGCCTGGGCCAGGAGGCGGGTCACCAGGACCGCCCCCGACGCACCGTAGGCGTGGCCCAGCGCCAAGGCTCCACCGTCCAGGTTCGCCCGTTGCGGCGCGATCCCCAGGTGGTCCAGGCAAGCAATAGTCTGGGCGGCAAACGCTTCATTGAATTCGATGAGGTCGACGTCGTCCGGTGCCACTCTGAGTTCCGACAGGAGCTTTTCGGCCGCGTAGGCAGCACCGACGCCCAGCAGTTCCGGATCTACACCGCTGGTATCGCAGCCCAAAACCAGCAAGCCGTCCTTCGCGCCCATGGCCCGTGCGCGCTTGAGGGAGGTAACGACGACGGCGGAGGCACCGTCCGCGTCGAAACACGAATTCCCTGCGGTGACTGTTCCTCCGGGCACGAAGGCTGCAGGGAACCTCGCCATCATCGGCGCGCGAAGCGAGGGGCGGGGACCATCATCGCGGGTCACCGACGTTTCCTGGCCCGCCAGGGAGACCATCTCGCTCACGAACCTGCCGTCTTCGGCGGCGCTGACCGCCCTCCGATGGCTGCGGAGTGCGTAGTCGTCCTGCCGTTCCCGTGACACGCCGCATTCCCGTGCCACGTTTTCGGCGGCCACCCCCATATCAGGGTCGCCGTACTGCATTGGCACAAAGGTGGCGCGCGAGTAGAAGTCCAGGCCGCCGTCGTCGTTCCTGTTGGCCCGGGCGGGAGCGGTACTGATGCTTTCGACGCCACCGGCAATATAGAGGGGGCCGCCGCCGGCTGCCACCAGCCGGGACGCCAACGCAATGGCGTCCAGTCCCGAGCCGCACTGCCGGTCCACCGTGAGTCCAGGAACCGAGATTGGCAAACCGGCCTGCAGCGCGGCGAACCGCGCCACATTTCCCCCGCCGCCCACCGCGTTGCCGATGATGACGTCGTCAACCGCGGCGGCATCCACGCCCGCCGATTCAACCAACGAACGGATCACCGGCGCCAGGAGGTCCGGCGCGCGGAAGTGCTTCAATTGGCCATTGGCGCGGCAAATGGGGGTACGGAGCGCCGCTATGATCACCGGTTGGAGGGACTCGTCCGCGTGCACGTTCATGGGTGCTGCGTCAGCCAAGGGGCTGCGCCCGCGGGTCGTGGTTCTTGATCCAGTCCAAAAGGACACTCCTGCTGATTTTGCCCCGGTCCGTCATGGGCAGCTCCGCGAGTACGAAAAACTGCAGCGGCCACTTGTCCCTTGCCAGCAGTCCGTCCAATCCGGTGCGCAGCTGCGTCGCGGTGACGGCGCCGTAGGCAGGTACGACGCCGGCAATCACCTTTTGCCCGCGGATATCGTCAGGCGCCCCGGCAGCAACAGCTACTTCTATCCCCGGAACCGAGGCGAGGGCAAGCTCCACCTCGTGCGGGTAGACGTTCTTACCGGCAGTAAGGATCATGTCTGAGCGCCGCCCCAGAATGTGGAGGATCCCGTCCTCCACATAGCCTTGGTCACCCACGGTGTACCAACCGTCCAGGCATCGCAGGGCCTGCCCGTCATCACCCCACAGGTAGCCGTTGCTGACCATTGCACTGCGCACGCTGATATTTCCGTGCTGGCCGTCGGGAAGGGACCGGCCCTTGTCATCCAGGATGCGCAGTTCCACGCCTGGAAACGGCTTGCCAATGCCGGTGCCGCCGGCGTCGAGCCGTTCGCCCGCAGGGAGCCGGGTACCGGATACGAAACTCAACTCCGAGGCGCCGTAGTACTCGTAAATTGCGGCATGCGGGGCCCATCGCCGGGCCGCTTCCAGGGTGCGGGTGTCCAACTTTGAACCAGCGCAAATGATGCTTCGAAGGCCCGAAGCGTCAACATCCCCCGCAAGGCCACGTTCGCTGAGCAGCCGCAGCATGGTGGGTGCAAGGACCAGGCGCGTGATGCCGTCATGGCTGATTGCGGAGTGTGCTTCACCCACGTCGAAGGATTCAAGCGTGTGGAAGGCCGCTCCCGCGTACAGGCACTCCGAGAGGGCGTACAGGTTAAGGCTGGCTGACAACGGTCCCGGGGCCAATGTCCGGTCCGATGTTGTGAGGCCAAAGAACTCTATGGATGCTTCGAAGGACGCCTGCCACGAGCTGCGCGAACGCGTGAAGGCCTTCGGGATGGACGTGGTACCCGAAGTGAGGCCGATGAGGAACGTACTGGAAGGATCACCGTCTTCCAACCCCGTACCTTCCGCGGAGCCCGAATCCAGGATGCGCGCCGAGACTTCCTCGACCATGTGGGCCGGCCATTGCGGATCCAGGACAGCACACCGCCGTTCCCCGGCCACGGCCGCCGCATAACGTTCCACGAACCGCAATGAGTTGGGTTCGGCAAGAACAGTGGTGGCGCCCGCAGAGCCGAGCAGCGCTGCTGCGGCATCGCGGAGGCCGGCCCAGGTGAGCCCGGCATTTCCCACGACGACGGCGGTGTCGTGTGGGCGCTCATCGGCCCAGAGGTGAAGTTTGTCCAGGAATGGCATCCAGCCAATTTTACGGCAGTGTCCAACGCCGAGCACCAAAAGTGACGTCTATTCTGACTGTATGAGTTTCAATGACGGCGCACAGCTTGACCCTTCCCAGGTGGAAGACCGACGTGGCAGCGGGATGGGCCGCGGAACCAAGATCGGTGGTGGAATCGGTGGCGGCATTGTGGTGCTGCTCCTGGCCCTTTTCGGGATCAACCCCAGTATCCTGGGAGACCTGGCGGGCGGCGGTACCCAACCGCCTGCCATCGAAAGCGGTACCGCGGGCGCGGGCGGCCTCCAGGAGTGCCAGACAGGCGCCGACGCCGACAAGCGACTGGATTGCCGGATCACGGGCACGGTGAACAGCCTCAATGCATTTTGGCCAACATATCTGGCCCAGTACAACGTGAAGTATTCCCGCCCCGGGACTGTCATTTTCAGCCAAGCAACCAACACTGGCTGCGGCCCCGCCACAACGGATGTGGGCCCTTTCTACTGCCCCACGGACGTGAAAGCCTATTTCGATCCCGGCTTCTTCGATGAACTGGTGACACGCTTCGGCTCCTCGGGCGGACCCTTGGCGCAGGAGTATGTGGTGGCCCACGAATTTGGACACCATGTGCAGAATCTCCTGGGCAACCTCGATAAGGCACAGCAGGACCCGCAGGGTCCCCAGTCCGGTGGTGTCAGGGTGGAACTGCAAGCCGACTGCTACGCAGGATTGTGGGTCCGGCACGCCACAACGCAAACCGATGCAAGCGGCAAGCCGTTCCTGGATCCCCTGACCGAGCAGGACCTGCAGGACGCCCTGTCGGCCGCCTCCGCCGTCGGCGATGACCGTATTCAAAAAGCGGCCACCGGGCGGGTATCCCCGGAATCGTGGACGCACGGTTCCAGTGCACAACGGCAAAAGTGGTTCTATCAGGGCTACACCACGGGTGACATCAACAAATGCGACACCTTCGGAGTTGCCGCTCCCTAGGACTTTCGCTGTTAACAAAAGAATGGTTCCGGGCACATTGCCCGGAACCATTCTTTTCCCGCTGCGAGCGGGTGAAACATGCTGATCAGATGTTGAAGCCGAGGGCCCGCATCTGGTCCTTGCCGTCGTCGGTGATCCGCTCGGGACCCCATGGCGGCATCCATACCCAGTTCAGGCGCCAGTCATCAACGACGCCGTCGAGCGACTTGCCTACCTGTTCTTCAAGCACGTCCGTCAGCGGGCATGCCGCCGTTGTCAGTGTCATGTCGATCAGGAGCGCGCCGTCTTCGTCTGAATACTTGAGCCCGTACAGAAGCCCCAGGTCCACTACATTGACGCCAAGTTCCGGGTCAATGACGTCCTTGAGCGCTTCCTCGACGTCCTCGAGGCTGGTGCGCGCCGCGTTGATTTCGGTCATGGAATGATCCTAACTAGGCCTGCACGGCAGGGGCAACGGCTACGCCGGCGCCGGGAGCGTAGCGGTCGTAGCCCTCTTCTTCGAGACGGTCGGCGAGCTCGGGGCCGCCTTCCTCAACAACCTTGCCGTCTACGAAAACGTGGACGAATTCAGGCTTGATGTAGCGCAGGATACGCGTGTAGTGGGTGATGAGCAGCGTGCCCATGTTGCCCTCTTCGTGCGCGCGGTTAACGCCCTCGGACACTACCTTGAGGGCGTCGACGTCAAGGCCGGAGTCGGTCTCGTCGAGGATGGCGAACTTCGGCTTGAAGAGTTCCAACTGGAGGATCTCGACGCGCTTCTTCTCGCCACCGGAGAAGCCTTCGTTGACGTTGCGCTGGGCAAAGTCAGCGTCGATGCGCAACTGCTGCATCGCTGCCTTGACGTCCTTGGTCCAGGTGCGAAGGGCCGGCGCTTCGCCGTCGATGGCTGTCTTGGCGGTGCGCAGGAAGTTGGTCATGGTCACACCGGGAACCTCTACCGGGTACTGCATGGCCAGGAAAACGCCTGCACGTGCACGCTCGTCGACGCTCATCTCCAGGACGTCTTCGCCGTCCAGGGTGATGGTGCCGCTCGTGACCGTGTAACGCGGGTGGCCGGCGATGGTGGAGGCGAGGGTGGACTTGCCCGAACCGTTGGGACCCATGATGGCGTGGGTTTCACCGGTCTTGATGGTCAGGCTGACGCCCTTCAGGATCTCCTTGGTGCCCTGCTCCGTCTCAATGCTGACGTGCAGGTCCTTGATCTCAAGAGTTGACATGCTCTTCTTTCTTTTCGTTCGTAAGTCTGGCGGTACTGGGTGCTCAGTAGGTATCTACCGAGGCACCGTTCACAACGTTGGTCACGTCCACATAGACGTCGTCGCCATCGATGGTGACGGCGAAAACCGGGACGGGGTCATAGGCAGGCAGCTGGAGGGGCTGGCCGCTGCGCAGGTCGAACTGGGAACCATGTCCCCAGCACTCGATTGCACAGCCTTCAACCTCACCCTCGGACAGTGAGATGTCTGCGTGCGAGCAGGTATCGCCGATGGCGTGGATTTCGCCCATCGAGTCCCTCACGATGGCTACGGGGTAGTCACCGATCAGGACGCGCAGCGCCTGCTTGACCTGGATGTCATTGGCGTTGCATACCAGTTCGCCCTTGGTTTGTTCACTCATGGTTGTCCTGCCTGGCCCGTCTTAGTTGTCGGTCGCGGCGAGTTCGCGCTCAACAGCCGCGGTCAGGCGCTCTTCGATTGCCGGGACCTTGATCTGCTGGATGATCTCGTTGAGGAAGCCCCGGACCACCAGGCGGCGGGCAACCTTTTCGGGAATGCCACGGGCCATCAGGTAGAACAAGTGCTCGTCATCGAAACGGCCGGTGGCGCTGGCGTGGCCGGCCCCCTCGATCAAACCGGTTTCGATTTCCAGGTTTGGCACGGAGTCCGCGCGGGCGCCATCGGTGAGGACCAGGTTGCGGTTGGCCTCGTAGGTGTCAGTGCCTTCTGCTTCCTTGCGGATGAGGACGTCGCCGACCCACACGCTGTGGGCATTCCGACCCTGCAGTGCGCCCTTGTAGAGGACCCTCGACTTGCAGTTGGCCACGGCGTGGTCAACGAACAGGCGCTGCTCCAGGTGCTGCCCGGCATCGGCGAAGTAGAGACCGAACATCTCGACGTCGGCGCCAGGTGCGGTGAAGCGGGTGGACGGCGTGACACGCACGAGGTCGCCGCCAAGGCTGACCACGATGTGCTTGAACTTGGCATCGCGGCCGATTTTCGCCTGCTGCGATGACGCGTGGACAGCGGTGTCAGCCCATTCCTGGAGTGAGATCACTGTCAGTTCAGCACCGTCTTCGACGATGATCTCGACGTTCTCGGACACCACGGCAGTGCCCTGGTGGTCAAGGACAACGACAGCCTTGGAGAAGCGCTCCGCCACAATCACGATGTGCTGGGCTGACGGTGCCTCTCCGGCGCCGGTGACCAGGATCGAAACTTCGCTTTCGGCCTGCAGTTCGGCGGGGACAGTGACAACCGTTGCTTCGGCAAAGTTCTCCCATGCATTGGCGGACACGAGGTCCTCCGGGATGGCTGCCTGGCCAATGCGCTTGTCGTCGCGGCCCACGGTCTCAACAACGACGCCGGCAGGCGCCGTGACGCTGACAGTGGGAGCTGCACCGTTGAGCACCTCGGTGTGGAGGCCGCGCAGGCGCTTCAGCGGGGTGAAGCGCCAGTCTTCCTCAAGGCCGTTCAACGGCTTGAAGTCAGCCAGCTTGTATGAGGTGAGACGGCCGGCACGGGAGCTGTCGGGGATGCCCACGCCGCCACCATGCGAGTGGCTCTTGGCCGAAGCGCCGCCGAGCGGACCAGCGGAAGGCTGCTCCGACGTCGTGCTGGTGTTCGTTCCGGTGTTGACGGGCGAAAGGTTCTCGCCTTCCTCGGTGAAGCCGTTGATAAACGGCTGGGCCGAGGGCGCGCCGATGCGCGCCTTTTCTGTTGTGATATCAGTCATTGTTAACCGACGGACCCTTCCATCTGCAGTTCAATCAAGCGGTTCAGCTCAAGGGCGTACTCCATGGGGAGTTCACGGGCGATCGGCTCAATAAAGCCGCGCACGATCATGGCCATGGCCTCGTCTTCGGGCATGCCGCGGGACATCAGATAGAAGAGCTGCTCTTCGCTGACGCGGGAAACGGTGGCCTCGTGGCCCATGACAACGTCATCCTCGCGGATGTCGATGTACGGGTACGTATCCGAGCGGGAAATCGTGTCCACCAGGAGGGCATCGCAACGGACCGTGTTGGCCGAGTGCTTGGCGCCCTCGCGGACCTGGACCAGGCCGCGGTAAGCTGCACGGCCGCCACCGCGGGCCACGGACTTGGAAATGATGGAGCTCTTGGTGTTCGGAGCGATGTGAACCATCTTGGACCCGGTGTCCTGGTGCTGGCCCTCGCCTGCGAAGGCGATCGACAGCGTCTCACCCTTGGCGTGCTCGCCGACGAGGTAGACGGCCGGGTACTTCATGGTCACCTTGGAACCGATGTTGCCATCGATCCACTCCATGGTGGCGCCCTCTTCGCAGATGGCGCGCTTGGTGACCAGGTTGTACACGTTGGTGGACCAGTTCTGGATGGTCGTGTAGCGGACGCGGGCGCCCTTCTTCACGATGATCTCCACGACAGCCGAGTGCAGGGAATCCGAGGTGTAGATCGGCGCCGTGCAACCTTCGATGTAGTGAACGTAGGAGTCTTCATCGGCGATGATGAGCGTGCGCTCGAACTGGCCCATGTTTTCCGTGTTGATGCGGAAGTAGGCCTGCAGCGGGATGTCCACGTGAACGCCCTTGGGCACGTACACGAAGGAACCGCCGGACCACACGGCCGTGTTCAGCGAAGCGAACTTGTTGTCGCCCACGGGGATGATGGTTCCGAAGTACTCCTGGAAGATCTCCGGGTGCTCGCGCAGCGCGGTGTCGGTGTCCAGGAAGATGACGCCCTGGGCTTCCAGGTCCTCACGGATCTGGTGGTACACGACCTCGGATTCGTACTGTGCCGCGACACCGGATACCAAGCGGCTGCGCTCAGCTTCGGGGATGCCGAGCTTCTCGTAGGTGTTCCGAATGTCTTCCGGAAGGTCTTCCCACGTTGCCGCCTGCTTCTCGGTGGAACGCACAAAGTACTTGATGTTGTCGAAGTCGATGCCGGAGAGGTCTGCACCCCAGGTGGGCATGGGCTTGCGGTCGAAGTACTTCAGGCCTTTGAGGCGCAGATCGAGCATCCATTCGGGCTCGTTCTTCTTCGAGGAGATGTCGCGGACGACCTCCTCGTTGAGGCCACGACGGGCATTTGCGCCTACGTCGTTTTTGTCGGCCCAGCCGTACTCGTAGTTTCCGATACCGTGCAGTTCGGGATTCTTCTCCAGAATCTCCGAGATCACAGTGCCGTCGGCTACCGCTTTCTCTGCTATTTGGTCCGTCATCACGGCCTTTCTTGCTGGTTGTTTGATTCCTGGTACGGGTTCCCGGACTGCACTTCGACGCCTGTAGGCACCGTGGCAGCCAAGCGCCCGGTAGGTATATGGGTGGTGCAGACGTGTCCGCCCTGCGCGAGCGTGGACAGCCGCCGGACATCGACACCGACCAAGCGTGAAAAGACCTTGGTCTCGGTGTCGCAAAATACGGGAAATTCCGCAGCGAGCCGCTGGATGGGGCAGTGTCCCTGGCACAGTTGCACGCTCGACAATGCCGCAGGAAGGGGTGCCTTGGCTTCGATGGAATGAGCTGAAGCGACGAATCCGTCGCGGCTCAGGGCCATTGACAGGGCCAAGGCCCGGGCTGTGATGTCGTCCCCTGCCGCTTCCACTTCCGGGGCGTACCGGCGTTCCATATCCGAGAAGCGTTCTTCTGCGTACTCGCGGACCGCGTCTTCGCCGGCCAGCTCCTGGAGGCGCCGGAGCGCGGAACTGGCGATGTTCAGGTAGTCGTCGCCGAGCTTGGACTGTCCTTGGGAGCTGAGCACGTACCGGCGTGCGGGGCGGCCGGCGCCGGATCCGGCCTTCGCTACCCGCTTGACCTCGATGACGCCCGAGCGTTCCAAGTGGTCAAGGTGCCTGCGAACAGCGGCGGGGGTAAAACCGAGGAGGTCGCCGAGCTCGGCGGCACTCACGGGACCGTTCTCAAGCACGGCGCTAAGGACACGGTCACGGGTGCGGTCATCCGCGTCCGGCAACGCAGGCGCGGCAACGGGTGCCCCTGCTGCTGCAGCATGCCGTTTAGGGGGCATGGAAACTGGACTGCTCATGGAATACACAACACAATCATGTCGTAATTTGTTTCATGCATCCAGTAAGGCAAGACTGACCTTAGGCTGCCCACCAAGTGTGACCGTACTACTTCACGTAGAATACTTTGGTGCGATCACCCGATTCCCCTGTCCTCACCATAGACGGACTTATTAAGGATGTAGGCCCTTTGGCCTCCCTTGACGGCAAAATGCTCCGGGTAGTCAGCGGACTGTCCCTGGTGGCTGAGCGCGGCCAAGTGACGGCCCTGCTTGGAGCCAATGGCGCAGGCAAGACCACCACCCTTGAGTGTGCCCAGGGACTGCAGAAGCGGACCGGAGGCAGCATCTCCCTTCTCGGTGAGGACCCGGACACGGCGGGTGCCCATCTGAGGTCCCGGGTCGGCGTGATGCTCCAGGACGGCGGCCTGCCGCCGTCGGCCCGTCCCATCCCGTTGCTCCGGCACATCGCCGGAATGTACCAAAACCCCATGGACATCGACGCGCTGGTGGAGCGGCTCGGCGTCAACCAGTTCAGCCGGACCACTGTCCGCCGGCTCTCCGGGGGCCAAAAGCAGCGGTTGGCCTTGGCGGCGGCTTTGGTGGGAAACCCCGAAATCCTGTTCCTGGATGAGCCAAGCGCGGGACTGGATCCGCAATCGCGGCAGGTGGTCTTCGACCTGATTGCGGAACTTCGCGACGCCGGTATGGGGATCGTCCTGACGACGCACCTCATGGACGACGCCGAACGCCTTGCGGATTATGTCTACATCATCGACGGCGGCCATAACGTCGTGGAGGGTACTGTTGCCGATCTCCTCCGGCACGACCACGGTACTGAGGCCAGCATTGCCGAGCGGACCCTGTACTTCGACGCTCCCCCCGGCCTGGACTTCACAGGGGTCCTTGGCCGCGAGCTGCGGGTCAGCGAGAACCGGTCAGGCAGTTACTCAGTTACCGGCGAACTCACTCCAGGTGACCTGGCCGCCCTGACCGCATGGTGGGCTGAACGGGGCATCATGCCCGCGTCGCTGCGACTGGAAGCCCGCAGCCTTGAAGACGTGTTCCTTGACATCTCCGGAAGGGACGTCCGATGAGCAAACTGCTAACACCCAACGCCGGGCCGGCTTCGTTGCCCCGCAGGATCATGCAGCAAGGGCGCTACGAAACCATCACTATGCTCCGCAATGGCGAGCAACTCATCCTCGCGATCGTCCTGCCGCTGATGGCGCTGGTGGGCTTGGTTGTTACCCCCCTGCTCGACGGCCTTGGCGGTTCCCGGGTCGATGTTGCCACTCCAGGAATCCTGGCCCTATGCGCCATGTCCACGGCCTTCACCGGCCAGGGCATCGCCACGGGTTTCGACCGCCGCTACGGGGTGCTGCGTTTCCTCTCCACCACTCCCCTCGGCCGGACCGGGCTGATCGCCGGTAAAGTCCTGGCAGTCCTGGTGGTCCTGGTACTCCAGGTCCTGGTGGTGGGGGCCGTTGCGGGCTTCCTGGGGTGGCAGCCCAGTCCCGAAGCCTGGCTTCCTGGACTTGGCCTGCTGGTGCTAGGCGCTGCGTCCTTCACTGCATTGGGTCTGCTGGTGGCCGGCACTGCTCGCCCTGAGGCTACCCTGGCCATCACCAACCTGGTGTGGATACTCTTCGGGGCCCTGGGTGGAATCGTCGTACCGGCCCAACGCCTCCCCGCCCTGGTGCAGAGCATTGTGCACTACCTTCCATCCGGAGCGTTGGGCGAGGCCATGCGGGAAGCGTTCCTGCACGGTAGCGTCGCCCTGCCCGCCGTCCTGGTCCTCCTCCTGTGGACGGTACTGGCCGGTGCCGCGGCCATTCGCTGGTTCAAGTGGAACTAACCCGGCCCGCAATCAACCAACCAAGCAGAACTGAGAAGTGAGAAAACTGTGAGCACGGCTTCGCGCCTTCCGAAAACCGTCCAGCGCCTGACGTCCAAGTTGCCGACCGAGGTCAACACGACTGTCCGCCGTCTGGCCCTGTTCTCGCTGATCGGGCAGACCGTCCTGGTTGTCACCGGCGGCGCTGTCCGCCTCACTGCCTCCGGCCTGGGTTGCCCCACTTGGCCCCGATGCACCAGCGACTCGCTGGTGAACACTCCCGAAATGGGAGTTCACGGATTCATCGAGTTCGGCAACCGACTCCTGACATTCGCCCTCGCGGCCGTCGCCGCGCTCATGTTGGTCTACTTGTGGAACCTCCGCAAGGAACGGCGCGATCTCTTCCTTTTGGCGTTGGGCCTGCTGGCAAGCATCCCGGCGCAGGCCATCATCGGCGGAGTCACTGTCCTGTCCGGCCTTAACCCCTGGGTGGTGGGTCTGCACTTCCTGGTGTCCATGGCACTGGTCGTCTTTGCGACACTCCTGGTGAACCGGGCCTACGGCCGGACCGGCCGTTTCATGAACCGCACCCTGCCGGCGCTTCCAAGCGTAGCCCGTCCGCTCATGCTTGCTGTTGCTGTCTTCTCTGCTCTCTCCGTCATGCTGGGCGTCGTGGTCACAGGTGCCGGGCCGCACGCCGGCGACGCCGACGCGCCACGCAACGACCTCGACTGGGACCTTTTCTCGCACATCCACGCCGTGCCTGCGTACCTCATCACCGGCGGCACCCTCTTCGCCATCTACCTGGTACTCCGCCACCGCATACCGGGGCTTTTCCGCACTGCGGCCTACTTGCTGCTCGGGGTGACACTGCTCCAGGCCGTGATCGGCTTCACGCAGTACTACAACGGTATTCCGGCCCTGCTTGTGGGTGCGCACATGTTCGGAGCGGCCGTCCTGATGAGCGCCGCCACCAATGCCGCCGACATCGCAACGTCCAGCCCGGTCCGCTAGCTTCGGATCAATTGGGCCGGGTTGGCCCGTGAGGCGATCACTGCAGGGTAGATCGCAGAGAGAATCCCGCTGAGCAGTCCGGCCAGGATTCCCCAGCTCGCCGTGTAATCGGGGAGGATCGGCACCCAACCTTCGCTGGAGGCATAGGCCAACGCCGCGAAGATACCAACGGTTGCCCCTGCAGCACCTCCGAGGACGCCCACTACTGCCCCCTCCACCAGGAACATCGCCGCTACGGTGCTTCTCCGCATGCCCAAGGCGAGCCTCAGTGCAATCTCCGCCGACCTTGCAAGAACACCCACGTACATCGTTGTTCCCGCGCTGAGGCCGGCGATGGCAAGCAGGATCACCGAAACGATCGCCACCAGTCGTCCGAGGTCCGTGTTGATGCCGTGCTTGAGGTCCCTCAGGTCCGCCACGGTCTGTACTTTAACTGCATCTGTCGCTGCCGGATCCAGGGCTTTCGGCAGCGCTTCAGCTATGGCAGCAGGCGCTCCGGGCTGGGTACGCACCACCACCTGCGCTGCCATTTTCGACGTCATCGGATAGGAACCAACGCCCACCACCACGGCACCCGAGAGCACAGGATCGCGGCCGGGTTCTTCGATCACTCCCACTACGGGCACGGGTTGGCCATACAGCCAGAGCACGACGCCGGGTCCTGGCCTGCCGACGCCCAGTTGCCGGGCGGCGTCCAAGCCAATGACAGCGACGGGCCTTCCGAATGACTGGTCAAGCAAAGCCGTGTCAACGTACCGGACAGCTGCTCCTTGCATCCGCAGATAGGCGGAATCCGCCACACGGACGGCACCGTTGAAAGGATCCGGTGCCGGCAGGGACCCCGGACGGAACGTCGATGGCTGTACCTCGCTGGCTGGAAGGTCTGCCACCACACCAGCGTCAACCACCCCCGGTAACGCCAGCACCGACGACACGTCGCTCCGTACTCCTTCCCAGGATGAATACCCGGTTTTCCTTGAGACTTTGACCTCGTCGTGGGCTTCGTCGTCCAGGCGGGTCGAAACCTTGATGGCAGCGCTTTCACTGAGTCCCACGGCCGCCCCAAGCCCACCACTTCCCAACAGGAACGCCAGAACCAGGAGAAGGGCTTTCGCAGGGCGAAGTGTCAGTGATGAGAGTGCATCCGCCGTAAGGTCGACGATTTCATGACGACGGCGCCGTACCAGCCCGGATCGCTGGCTGGCTGGGGCAGGATCCGTGCCTGCAGCGGTCCTTGCGGGTTCGCAGCTGCCGGTATCAGCGACGATCCAGCCATCCTGCATGGTCACGATCCTGTCCGCGGAGGCAGCAAGGCCCGGATCGTGCGTGACCAGGATGACGGTCGTGCCGGACCGATGAAGCTCTCGGAGGTGGTCCACAACGATCTGCCCATTGGCAGAGTCGAGGCTGCCCGTGGGTTCATCAGCCAACACCACCTCGGGAGCTCCAATGAGGGCCCTCGCCATCGCAAGGCGTTGGCGTTCGCCCCCGGAGAGCAAGGAAGCCGGTGTGTTCCTGCGGTGCTCCAACCCGAACCTGCGCAAGGCTGGAACCAGCAGCTGTGCCTGTGTCTTCGGAGCAATGCCCCGCGCCCTGAGCCCAAGTACTGCGTTACGGGCCGTTGAGTCCCGGCCCACCATGTTCGACTCCTGGAAGACGAAACCAAAGACTCTCCCCCGCAACTCGGCCCGCTGCTTGGTCCGGACTGCTGCAATGTCCTCGCCGTGGAGGAGGTAGGTGCCTGAACTGGGGGTATCAAGGAGTCCAAGGATGTTCAGGAGCGTGGATTTTCCGGAGCCCGATGGGCCCACGATCGCCAGGAATTCACCGGGGTGGACATCGAGGTCCACCTCCTGCAGGACCTTGGCGCCCGGGAATGCACGGCCCACATTTCGCAGGGAAAGGAGCGGCCTTCCGTCGTGCGGTTGTAGCTGATGTTCTCCTTCCCTCATGGCAGCAGGACCGAATCTCCCACGGCGAGGCCTCCGCCGTCGTCTATGGCGGCCCAACCGTCGGCTTGCGCCGTAACGGTCACATCGATCCGGCGGGAGCCATCAGGGGCGCTGAGCTGGACGTATGCTATGCCGTTCTCCTGTCGGATTGCGATAAGTGGTACCGCCAGCGATTCAGGAGGAACACTTCCCGAGGTCACGGTCACAGACTGTTCAGGACTGAGTCCCTGGGCTCCAGCGGGTATGGGCAGGGTGATGTCCACGCCCGGGACTTCGTTCTTGCTCTCATCTCCTTCTACGAAGGCACTGACGGCGGCTACCGCGGAATCCATGCTGGTGGAGCCTGCCCTGACGGTGGCCGGCGCACCCACTGCGAAATCCTTGGCTTGAAGAAGATTCGCCCTCGCCACGATCGTGTCCTCAGCAATGGCAATATGGGCAACGACACCATCCTCCGGCAGCAGCGTTCCGACGGCGGCCATGGAGGCGATCCTGCCTGTGTCACCAGGAACCTGCACAAATTCCCGCCAGG
The DNA here is from genome assembly GCF_040137855.1 of Paenarthrobacter sp. CAP02. Classification (NCBI taxonomy): domain Bacteria; kingdom Bacillati; phylum Actinomycetota; class Actinomycetes; order Micrococcales; family Micrococcaceae; genus Paenarthrobacter; species Paenarthrobacter sp. CAP02. The sequence goes on from NZ_JBEEII010000003.1 coordinate 343,541, forward strand.
AAAACATGACGGTCGAAGCTTTCGAGGATTTGCCGCCGCCGTTCGTGGCTGCGGAAACAGGTTCCAGCGGTGAAGGCGCCTCGAAGCCTGCGTTGCCGTACCAGGTCTTCAACGCACTTTGCGTGGGCTGATCAAAGATTCCACTGATTTTCACAGCAAGACCGAGCCCGGCCAAGGCCCGCTGCAACGCTTGGACGTCCATGCCCGCATCGCCAGGCTTGATGTCGCGGTAGAGCGGCACGCTGGCCTGGATCATCAGGAGGGGGCGGCCGGATACGACGGCGAGCAGTTCCCCGGGAGCCACGCTGTCCCCTGCCGCTTTCGGCGTTGATGTGAGAATCAGCCTGTCTGTACCCTCAGGCAGGCTGGCCCGGACAGCGGACGTTGCCCCGGCGACCACCCTGCCGGTAAGGATGGCCTGCTGGTTCACCGCCCGTTTCTGGACAGTCGCAGAGACGGGAATCTCCGCAGGGGGCTCGTAGTGTGGCCCCGCGGAAGCCGCTGCAGCCGATCCGGCCCAGTAAGCTGCGACCAAGCCTGCCACCACCAGTGCGACACAGGACAGGAGCAACCACCATCGTGGCACGCGCGTCATGGCACGGCGGCTGAGTGCCGTCTCAGAGTCGGGCATCAGCCACGCCATGATCGCGGAGGACTTGCCTGGCCCGCTCCACCGCGGCGCTCTTTTGTTCCGCCAAGGCGTTCAGTTCGGCTTGGTGATCCTTCATTTGAGCGGCCTGGTACTGCGCAAAAATGTCATACGGCTTGCGTGCTCCGCCACTGGATTCCTTGCATTCGACGTCAAGCAAAGCCACGCGGATTTCATCCTCCTTTGACCCGCTCGACTCAACAGTCCACGTATCGCCGGCCCTGAGCTTCAGTCCCTTCGCGGCGAGGCACTTCTGCCAGGCCTCGCGATATGCCACGTACTCGGCATCCTGTTCTGTCAGCCCTACAGCATTTTGGGTTATCTGTTGCTGGACAGACAGGTCACCTGCCAGCCCTTCAAGGAGCTCCGGGAACCCGGCCCGTCCTACAGAGTTCGTGCACGTGGTTTCTGCCCGCTGATGCTCCAGGCTCGAGGCAGGCCTGGCCGGCTGTTCGGGCATCACGCCGGGTATCTTACGGATCTCTGGCTTTTGACCGTTCTTCGCGGCCAGCGTTGCGGACCACTGCCCGTAACGGCGGTCTTGAAGCGCTTTCCCGTCGCCACCCCAGGGTGCCACGGTGAATCCTGCGTGCTCGACGCAGTCGTAGACGAGGAATGCCACCGCGGAATTGACCAGGACATTCTCCCGGTCGGAGTACCAGTAGGCACTCATCGGGAGCACTACCTCTCCCGTGGCATCATTGAGGACCGCCCGTGCACCTGCTCCTGCTGCGCGATTCACAACAGGAAGGCTTGGCGTTGACGTTGGCGCGGGCGCGACTTGCCCCACGGGCGAGCACGCTGTGACGATGCCCGAAATCACCAGCATCGTCACAGCGCTGCTTACGGCTTGAAGCAGGGTTGTTGCATTGCGCAATCGGTCAGCCCCAGACGCTCGTGATTTCGTCGTCCCAGTTCCTGCCGGCCACCATGGCACTGCCCCTCAGGTCGTTCATGGCGTTCCCGCCCCGGAAGATGATGCTGTTACCCGAGAAGTTGTCATCAACGTAGAAATAGACGTACGGAGAAGCCGGATCAGCGGCTGGACCTACCACCAGGGAACTTGCCTTGTCGTTCGCTGCTGTTCCGACGTTGGAGGTTACCCAGCCGAAGGTTCGCTGCGTTCCTGTAAACCAATAGTCGTCGTAGAGGCACACCCTTGCCGTGGAGCAAGCCGGTGCAGCCTGGGCGGCGGAGACGCCCGTCAGGACCGAAGCCCCTGCAACGGTCATCACTCCGGTGGTACGCAATAGCTTCTTCATCGCTTCCCCAAGTCTTCGTCGGAAATGGAACAGCCTTGTTCCGCTTCGAACGGTAGGGGGTGTATTGCGACACCTAGTCGCCATCCAGCACAACTAGGTGTTGTTTGCGCTGAAAATGAGTGGTGGAAGCCCTGAACTAGGTGCTGAAGGGTGCCATGTAGGTGGTGTGGGCAGGCGCGGTGTGGTGGGTGAAAGCAAAGGCACGACGCCGCACCCGAGGTGAGTAGCGGCGTCGTGCCTTTGCGTTGGGGTAACTGAAGAGTCGGCTTAGCCGCCGATAAGCGGTGAACCAATGAAGGGATCGACTGCCAGCGCGATGAACAGCAGTGTCAGGTAGCTGATGGAGCCGTGGAAGACCTTCATGGCGCCCTTGTTGGAGACGTCGCCGCCCTGTGCACGCTTGTAGAGGGCGTGGCTCTCGTAGAGGAACCAGGCGCCGGCAGCAACCGCGACGATGGTGTAAACCCAGCCGGCACCGCCAACAGGAACCATGAGGAGCGAGCAGGCAACCATGGCCCAGGCATAGAGGACAACCTGCACTGAAACCACTTTGGCTCCGGCGATTGCTCCGAGCATGGGTACGTTGGCATTGCGGTAATCCTCGCCGTAGCGCATGGACAACGGCCAGTAGTGCGGAGGCGTCCAGAGGAAAATCACCATGAAGAGGACAATCGCCGGCCACTCAACGGTGTTGGTCACAGCGGCCCAGGCGATGAGCACCGGGAAGCAACCGGCGGCGCCGCCCCACACGATGTTCTGGGCTGTGCGGCGCTTGAGGATCATGGTGTAGATCACCACGTAGAAGACAATTGCCCCCAGGCCAAGCCATGCGGACAACGGATTCGCGCCGAACCAGAGGATCGCGATGGAAGCGGCGCCCAGGATCCAGGCGAAGACCAGTGCTTCCCGCGGAGTCACTTCACCGGTAACCAGCGGACGCTTCTCCGTGCGGTGCATCAGTTTGTCGATGTCCCGGTCGATGTAGCAGTTGAAAACGCCGGCACTGCCGGCAGCGAATGCGCCACCGACCAAGGTTGCCAGGATCAGCCCGATGGAAGGGAATCCCCGCTGCGCAAAGATCATGGTGGGCAGCGTGCTGACCAGCAGGAGTTCGATGACACGGGGTTTGGTCAGAGCCAGATACGCCTTGAATTTACGGGACATTCCAATGCTTCCCCGGGCCGGGGACGCGTTGACGGGCGTATCAGTTGTGCTCACGGCGGCAGTCACTCTGTTCTATGCTCTGGGGTTCTCGCAGCGGCTGCCGTCCCGGTTTTCGAAAGCAAACACGGGCGCATGAACCGCTGGTGGCCTCCAAATATCATACCGTGGCCGGAAGTGGCCCAATGTCCGCAAAATTCGTCAATGTTTCCGAATCTTCACTCCCCTGCCGGGCCATCGTGATTCATATAAGGGAATTTCTGTCCAGTTAATGGGATTCCCTGAGTTCCATGACACGTTTGGGGCTAAGCTGGTGAGCAGATCAGCACACGTTGACCATCCGGGAAACCGTATTCTCGGATATCCGTGCGTCTGGATGAGAGATCAACGTTTCAATGGTGAACGGCTGGTAGACACATTGCAGCGGGCGCCATCCTGTGCTTCCTGCGTGCTGTCCGTACGCCTGCCGTCAGCACAGAGAGGGGCTCGGTTTTCGTGCCACATTTGGAAGAGCAAGAACTGTCATGGACCGATCTGGACAAGAAGGCTGTTGACACCGTTCGCGTGTTGGCCGCCGATGCCGTGGAGAAGGTCGGTAATGGCCACCCTGGTACGGCAATGAGCTTGGCTCCGGCAGCGTACCTGCTGTTCCAGAAGCTGATGCGCCACGACCCGAAGAACCCGGACTGGATCGGCCGCGACCGTTTCGTCCTGTCCCCCGGCCACACATCGCTGACGCTCTACATCCAGCTTTTCCTCTCCGGCTACGGCCTGGAACTGAAGGACCTTGAGGCGTTGCGCACCTGGGGTTCCTTGACCCCGGGCCACCCCGAGTACAAGCACACCGCCGGTGTGGAGATCACCACCGGCCCGCTCGGCCAGGGCCTCGCGTCCGCCGTCGGGTTCGCCTACTCGCAGCGCCGCCAGCGCGGCCTGTTCGACGCCGATGCTCCCGCCGGCGAATCGCCGTTCGACCACACCATCTGGGTGATCGCATCCGACGGCGACCTGCAGGAAGGCGTCACGTCCGAAGCATCCTCGCTGGCCGGGCACCAGGAACTGGGCAACCTCGTAGTGATCTACGACGAGAACCACATCTCCATCGAAGACGACACCGACATCGCCTTCACCGAGGACGTCCTCAAGCGCTACGAAGCCTACGGCTGGCACACCCAGCGCGTGGACTGGACCAAGACCGGCGACTACGTCGAAGACGTCCAGGAACTGTACTCGGCCCTGCAGGCTGCGAAGGCTGAGACGAACAAGCCGTCCATCATTTCCCTGCGCACCATCATCGGCTACCCGGCCCCGAAGAAGCAGAACACGGGCAAGATCCACGGCTCCGCCCTGGGCGCCGAGGAAGTCGCAGCGCTCAAGACGGTGCTCGGTTTCGACCCGGCCAAGTCCTTCGACGTTGACGAAGAAGTCCTGGCCCACGCCCGCAAGGTTCTGGACCGCGGCGCTGAGTCGCGTGCCGCCTGGCAGACCTCGTTCGAGGCATGGCAGGCCGCCAACCCGGACGCTGCTGCCCTGCTGGAGCGCGTTGAAGCCAAGAAGCTTCCCGTTGGCATTGACGCCGCACTTCCGGTGTTCGAAGCCGGCAAGGATGTATCCACCCGTGCCGCCTCCGGCAAGGTCCTGAACGCCATCGGCCCGGTCCTTCCCGAACTCTGGGGCGGCTCCGCCGACCTCGCCGAGTCCAACAACACCACCATCGAAGATTCGCCGTCGTTCATCCCGACGTCGCGTTCCACGGACGCCTGGAAGGGCAACCCGTACGGACGTGTCCTGCACTTCGGTATCCGTGAGCACGCTGCCGCGTCGATCGTGAACGGTATCTCCCTGCACGGCCGCACCCGGGCATTCTCCGGTACGTTCCTGATCTTCAGCGACTACCAGCGCCCGGCCATCCGCCTCGGCGCACTCATGGGTGTTCCGTCCCTGTACGTCTGGACCCACGATTCCATCGGCCTGGGCGAAGACGGACCCACCCACCAGCCCGTCGAGCAGCTCGCGTCACTGCGCGCCATCCCGGGCCTGGACGTTGTCCGCCCCGGCGACGCCAACGAGGTCTCTGCCGCATGGAAGGCCATGCTGGAGAACCACGAGAACCCGGCCGGCATCGTGCTCACCCGCCAGAACATCCCCACCTACGCCCGCGGCGAAGGCGAGGCTGCCGGTGACACCTTCGGCTCCACCGCAGGTGTTGCCAAGGGTGGCTACGTCCTGGCCGAAGCCTCCAAGGACGGCGAGACGGTCGACCCGCAGGTGATCCTGATCGGCACCGGTTCAGAGGTCCAGCTCGCGGTTGCTGCCCGCGAGGCCCTGCAGGCCGAAGGCATCGCTGCCCGCGTGGTTTCCATGCCCTGCGTTGAATGGTTCAACAAGCAGGACGAGGCCTACCGCGAGTCCGTCCTTCCCGCGTCCGTAAAGGCCCGCGTTTCCGTTGAGGCCGGCCTGGCATTGGGCTGGAAGGAATTCGTCGGCGACGCCGGCCGTTCCATCTCCCTGGAACACTTCGGCGCCTCCGCTGACTACAAGCGGCTCTTCAACGAGTTCGGCATCACCGCCGAAGCCGTTGCCGCCGCAGCCAAAGACTCCCTCGCGGACACCAACGCGTAACAGTCTGAACCCCAAAACAGGAGAAAAACACATGTCTACTACTCCCACGCAGCAACTCTCCGACGCCGGCGTTTCGATCTGGCTCGACGACCTCTCCCGTACACGCCTTGAGACCGGCACCCTGCAGAAGCTGATTGACGAGAAGAACGTGGTTGGCGTGACAACCAACCCGTCCATCTTCCACGCCGCCATCACCGCCGGTACCGACTACGACGCAACCATCGCCGCCAAGGCCGCTGCCGGCGCCAGCGTCGAAGAGACCATCTTCGAAATCACCACAACGGATGTTGCGGACGCCTGCGATCTGTTCGCACCGATCGCCGCTGCCACCAACGGTGTCGATGGCCGGGTCTCCATCGAGGTGGATCCCCGCCTCGCCTGGGACACCGAGGGAACCATCGCCGAAGCCAAGAACCTCTACGCCAAGGTCAACAAGGACAACGTCCACATCAAGATCCCGGCAACCCTGGAAGGCCTGGAAGCCATCACGGCAACCTTGGCCGAGGGAATCAGCGTCAACGTGACCCTGATCTTCTCCCTGGAGCGCTACCGCGCCGTCATCAACGCTTTCCAGTCCGGCCTGGAGCAGGCCAAGGAGAACGGCCACGACCTCTCCAAGATCCACTCCGTGGCTTCCTTCTTCGTCTCCCGCGTTGACTCCGAGATCGACAAGCGCCTCGACGCCATTGGCACCGAGGAGGCCAAGGCACTCAAGGGCAAGGCAGGCGTAGCCAACGCACGCTTGGCATACCAGGTCTACGAAGAGCTCTTCTCCACCGAGCGGTGGGCAGTACTGGCCGAGGCCGGGGCCCTGCCCCAGCGGCCGCTGTGGGCGTCCACGGGCGTCAAGGACCCGGCATACCCGGACACCCTTTACGTCACCGAGCTCGTTGCCGCCGGAGTGGTCAACACCATGCCGGAGAAAACGCTCGACGCTACGTTCGACCACGGCGTCGTCACCGGGGATACCATCACGGGAACCTACGACGAAGCGAACGAGACCCTCAACGCCCTCGAAGCACTGGGAGTCTCCTACAACGACGTCGTCACCCTCCTGGAGACCGAAGGCCTCGAGAAGTTTGTTGGCTCCTGGAAGGAACTCCTCGCCGACGTCGAAGGCGCACTCGTCACCGCACGGAAGGCTTCCTAACCCACTATGAGCACAATCAGCTACGACGCCAGCGGTGCCGCCCAGCAGGCCATCGCCCAGCACATCGACGGCCTGGTCATGGAAAAGATCGCCACGCGGATTTTCGCCAAGGACCACACACTGTGGGGCCCCGATGCGGAGTCCGAGTCGGCGATCCGCCTCGGCTGGGTAGAAGCCGCCACTGTGTCCCAGGCCTTGGTCGCGGACATCCTGGAACTTCGCGATTCCCTCCGTGCCGAAGGAGTCTCACGCATTGTCCTCTGTGGCATGGGTGGCTCGTCCTTGGCTCCCGAGGTTATTGCCGGCACCGCCGGCGTCGAGCTGACCGTGCTGGACAGCACCGACCCCGAACAGGTAGGTGCTGCCCTGGCTGACCGGCTGGAGGAGACGGCCATCGTCGTTTCCTCCAAGTCGGGCTCCACCGTTGAAACCGACTCACAGCGGCGCGTATTCGAGAAGGCGTTCACAGACGCCGGCATCGATGCCAAGAGCCGCATCGTTATCGTCACCGATCCTGGTTCCCCCTTGGACAAGGCATCCCGCGAGGCAGGCTACCGCGCGGTGTTCAACGCCGATCCCAACGTCGGCGGCCGGTTCTCTGCGCTCACTGCTTTTGGCCTGGTTCCTTGTGGCCTTGCCGGAGTGGACATCCAGGCGTTCCTGGATGAAGCCGAGGAAGCAGCCGAGATCCTCAACGAGGACTCGGCAGACAACATCGGCCTGGCTTTGGGCAGCGCCCTGGGCGGCACCAACCCCCTTCGCAACAAGATCGTCATTGCAGAGGACGGCTCCGGCATTGTTGGCTTTGCCGACTGGGCTGAACAGCTCATTGCGGAATCCACAGGCAAGCTGGGGACCGGTCTCCTGCCGGTCGTGGCCGGTCCTGAATCCCCGGAGGCCCTCAACGGAGCCGAGGATGTCCTGGTGGTTCGGCTGGTAGGTGCCGATGCCGACGTCGAACTTCGCGAAAACGAGGTTGCAATCGCCGGCGGACTGCCCACCCAGATGTTCGTCTGGGAGTTTGCCACCGCGGTTGCCGGCCGTCTTTTGGGCATCAACCCCTTTGACCAGCCCGACGTCGAAGCCGCCAAAGTGGCTGCCCGCGGCCTGCTTGATGCCCGTCCGGAGCCCACACCTGCCGCTTTCACCGACGGTGTGGTGGAGGTTCGCGGTGGCGACTGGCTCGGCTCGGCCTCAACCGTGGCGGAAGCCGTTCAGGCGCTTCTGGAGGAGCTCGGCGCTGACGGTTACCTGAGCGTCCAGGCGTACCTGGACCGCATTTCCTATGCTCCCCTCGAAGGCGTCCGGGATGAACTTGCTGCTGTGAGCGGCCGCCCTGTCACGTTCGGCTGGGGTCCGCGTTTCCTGCACTCCACGGGCCAGTTCCACAAGGGCGGACCGGCCATCGGCGTGTTCCTGCAGGTCACCGCGGCCGCTTCCACAGATCTTGAAATCCCGGAGCGTCCGTTCACGTTCGGTCAGCTCATCGCGGCGCAGGCGTCGGGTGACGCCCAGGTCCTTGAAGGACACGGACGTCCTGTGCTGCGCCTGCACCTCACCGAGCGCGCCGCAGGTGTAGCGCAGCTCCAGGATGTCGTCGCTGCGCTTGCCGGCCAGGCCAGCGCACTCGAAAGCTAAGGCACAATACACAACATGCCAGAAACTGAAAACGGCAGGAAGAACGCCGGCCTGCGGAACCCCTTGCGGGATCCGCGGGACCGGCGCCTGAACCGCATCGCCGGGCCTTCGTCGTTGGTGTTCTTCGGAGTCACCGGCGACCTCGCCCGTAAGAAACTCATGCCCGCGGTCTACGACCTCGCAAACCGTGGCCTGCTCCCTCCCAGCTTCGCTTTGGTGGGCTTCGGCCGGCGTGAGTGGGACAACGCCGACTTCGCCGCCGAGGTGAAGGAAAACGTCAAGGCCAACGCCCGGACAAAGTTCGATGAAGGGGTCTGGGAGCAGCTTGCGTCCGGTATCCGCTTTGTCCAAGGCGAATTCGACGACGACGACGCTTTCGAGCGCCTCGGCGACGTCCTGGACGAACTTGACGAGACACGTGGTACCCGCGGCAACCATGGTTTCTATCTGTCCATCCCACCCAAGGCTTTCGAACAGGTGTGCCGCCAGCTGTCCAAGCATGGCTTGGCCCAGGCCAAGCCCGGCCAGTGGCGCCGTGTGGTCATTGAGAAACCGTTCGGCCACGACCTGGAATCCGCGCGGCAGTTGAACGACATTGTCGAATCGGTGTTCCCGCCGGACGCCGTGTTCCGGATCGACCATTATCTGGGCAAGGAGACGGTGCAGAACATTCTCGCCCTGCGCTTCGCGAACCAGTTGTTCGAGCCGCTCTGGAACGCCAACTACGTTGACCACGTCCAGATCACCATGGCCGAAGACATCGGCACAGGGGGCCGTGCAGGCTATTACGACGGCGTGGGTGCTGCCCGTGACGTCATCCAGAACCACCTGTTGCAGCTTCTGGCCCTGACGGCCATGGAAGAACCCATCTCCTTCAACGCCGATGACCTGCGCGCTGAGAAGGAAAAGGTCCTCGCCGCCGTCAAGCTGCCCGAAGACCTGTCCACCCATTCGGCGCGTGGGCAGTTCACCGGCGGCTGGCAGGGCGGCGAGGAAGTCCTCGGATACCTGGACGAGGACGGTATCCCCGCCGACTCCAAGACCGAGACCTACGCTGCGATCCGGGTGGACATCAACACCCGCCGATGGAACGGTGTTCCGTTCTACCTGCGTGCGGGCAAGCGCCTGGGCCGTCGCGTCACCGAGATTGCAGTGGTGTTCAAACGTGCACCAAACCTGCTTTTCCGTGACCACGGTGAGGACGACTTCGGCCAGAACGCCGTGGTGATCCGCGTCCAGCCAGATGAGGGCGCCACGATCCGTTTCGGGTCAAAGGTACCGGGCACCCAAATGGAAGTCCGCGACGTCACCATGGACTTCGGGTACGGACACTCCTTCACGGAGTCCAGCCCCGAAGCGTACGAACGCCTCATCCTGGACGTGCTGCTGGGCGAGCCGCCACTGTTCCCCCGGCACCAGGAAGTCGAACTGTCATGGAAGATCCTCGACCCGTTCGAGGATTACTGGGCCGGGCTCGACGAACAACCGCAACCCTACGCCCCCGGCAGTTGGGGGCCGGCCTCGGCCGACGCCCTGCTGGCACGTGACGGACGAACCTGGAGAAGGCCATGATCGTAGATCTTCCCGATACCACCACTTCCAAGATCTCCAAGAAGATCATGTCGCTCCGTGAACAGGGCGGCGTGATCGCCCTGGGCCGCGTCCTCACCTTGGTGGTCGTCACCAAGTCCGGGCAGGAAGAGGAAGCCATCGAGGCAGCCAACGAAGCCAGCCGGGAACACCCCTGCCGGATTATCGTGCTCGCTGACGCCGGCGTTGAAGGCCCTGACCGCCTGGACGCGCAAATCCGCGTGGGGGGCGACGCCGGCGCGTCGGAGGTTATTGTCCTGCGCGGACACGGCCACATGGCCCACGAAAGCGAATCGCTGGTCAACGCTTTGCTGCTTCCGGATGCCCCCATCGTTGCCTGGTGGCCGCACGGTGCACCGGAGAGCGCGTGCGAGACGTCGATCGGCCGCATTGCGCACCGCCGGATCACAGACTCGGCCAACGAACCCGATCCTCGCTTGGCGCTGGAGAACATCCGGTCCACCTACAAGGCAGGCGACACCGACCTCGCATGGACACGCCTGACCAACTGGCGCATGCAACTGGCCGCGGTCTTCGACCAGGTGGACGGTGACCCCGTTTCGGCCATTGCGGTCGAGGGTGCATCGGATTCTCCCAGTACGTTGCTGCTCGCAGCGTGGTTGAGCCTCGCTCTGCAGGCCCCCGTCACGATTGTGGCCGATCCGGCAGGCACTGGCATTCGCCGGGTACGCCTGACGCGTGCCAGCGGTGACGTGCAGTTGTTCCGTCCCGGCCTGTCCGTGGCGGAACTGACCCAGCCCGGTCAGCCGGCCCAGCGCATCACACTTCCCCGCCGGAGCCTCAAGGACTGCCTGGCCGAGGAACTGCGTCGACTCGATCCCGACGAAGTCTTCGGAGAAGTGATTACGATGGGACTGCCACTTACCAGCCAGAGGAGAGTCCAGACCAGTGCACGCTGAGCCAAGAGTAAGCATCCACCCCGACTCCAAGGTGCTGATGGCCGCCATTGCGGCCCGCCTGATCACCAAGCTCGTGGACGTCCAGGACAAACACGGTGAAGCCACGGTAGTCCTGACCGGCGGCACTGTTGGCATTGGAACGTTGAAGGCAGTGGCCGACTCGGCTGCGGCTCCCGCGGTGGACTGGTCGAAGGTCAACTTCTGGTGGGGCGATGAGCGTTTCGTTTCTGCGGACAGCGATGACAGGAACACCCGCCAGGCGCACCAGGCTCTGTTGTCCCACCTGGATGTGGATCCGGCCCGTGTCCACGAACCCGGTTCGACCGACCAGTTCGCTTCCTCCGAGGAAGCAGCTGCTGCCTACGCCGATGAGCTCAAGGCTGCCGCTGAAGCGGAACACGCAGCAGACATGTCCGATGACAGGCCGGAGCGCCCGGGAGTACTCCCCCGATTCGACATCCTTCTTCTCGGCGTTGGCCCGGACGCGCATGTGGCGTCGCTGTTCCCCGAACAGGCGGGCATCCGGGAGAAGACCCGCACGGTGGTAGGCGTCGAGAACTCGCCGAAGCCGCCGCCGTCGCGCATCTCGCTGACGCTTCCAGCCATCAACACCGCCCAGGAAATCTGGATGGTGGTGGCCGGTGAGGATAAGGCCGGCGCCGTTGGGTTGGCCTTGGCCGGCGCCAACCCGGTACAAGTCCCGGCAGCGGGCCCTGTGGGCCGTTCGAGGACGCTGTGGCTTATAGACGAGAACGCAGCGTCACGTGTCCCCCAGCAACTTGTCCGGAAGGACCCCGCGGGCGCGTAACCGCTCCAACGCTCCAGCCAGGACCACTTCAGCGTCCTGGCTGGAGCGTCGCTCTTTAACGTAGTCCAAGTGCGATTTGAATATTTCGTCCTCCGGCCTCAATGAGGCAGGATGGCTGGGGTCCCTGGAAGCGGGAAGCCCACATTTGGGGCAGTCCCAGTACTTGGGTATCTGCTCTTCCGGAAGCTTCAGGAACACCAGTTGCGTTTCGTGGCCCTTGGCGCACCAATACGGCACGCGGATGCGGGGCAGCTGTTGCCCTTCGCCATGGTCGCTGTGATTTCTTGGTGCGGATCCTTGGGCGACCCCTACTCGGGTGCCCCGGTAACCGGGCGTGCCATGAACCATTTTCGAACCCCTAGCGAGTCGGTGGTCGGCCGTCACGGCCCTGCAGGCCTTGCGGCCGACACGCCAATTCTAATCCGGGGAGCCCGACGGCGGCACTGCTGTTTGGTGCGGATCAAGAAAAAAGGGGAGGCTCCCGTGAAGGAACCTCCCCTGTTCAGGGACGACTAGGAGTCGCCACCTGAAGCAAAACGCATGATCAGGCCCAAGCCAATGATGACTACGCCCCAGGTAATTCCGAGAATAATGGTGAAGCGGTTCAGGTTGCGCTCGGCAACACCTGAGGAGCTCAAACCCGAGCTCATGCCGCCACCAAACATGTCGGACAAACCGCCGCCACGTCCCTTATGCAGGAGGATGAGCAACGTCAGCAGGAGGCTGGTGATGCCCAGCAGGATCTGCAGAATGACTTGAAGAACGTCCACGACGGCCTTTCGAAGAAGCGGAAATCGGGAGCCGGACTAGTCGGTGACCAGGTGGTTCTCGAACCTGACAATGTTAGCAAACTCCGCCGGGTCCAGGCTGGCGCCACCCACAAGCAAACCGTCAACGTCGGTTTCAGCCATGATGGCCGCAGCGTTGTTGGCCTTGACGGAACCGCCATACAGCAACCGCGTCTTGGACGCGACGGTTTCGTCAAAGAGCACAGCAAGCTCGGCACGGATGGCGGCACACATTTCCTGTGCATCCTCAGGACCGGCTACTTCCCCGGTTCCGATGGCCCAGACGGGCTCGTAGGCAACGACGAGCTCAGCAGCCTGTTTTGCGGTGAGACCCTCAACGCCGGCCCGCAGCTGGGCCAAAGTGTGTTCGACGTGCGTTCCGGCTTGGCGGACTTCCAGGCCTTCTCCCACGCACAGCACCGGGGTGACGCCGTGGCGGAAGCCTGCCTTGACCTTGGCGTTCGCGACTTCGTCGGACTCGTTGTGGATGGTGCGGCGCTCACTGTGACCCACCAGGACGTAGGCGCAGCCCAGCTTGTTGAGGAACTGACCGGAGATATCGCCGGTGTAAGCGCCGGAGTCGAACTGGGACAGGTCCTGGCCGCCGTAGACGATTTCCAGGTCGTCGCCCTGAACCAGGGTCTGGACGCCGCGGAGATCGGTGAACGGAGGGAAGACGGCTACCTCTACCCGGTTGTAGTCGTGCTTGGCGTCGGACAGGGTCCAGGCGAGCTTCTGCAGCAAGGTGATGCCCTGGACATGGTCCATGTTCATCTTCCAGTTGCCGGCGATGAAGGGTTTGCGAACGAAGTTGCCGTTGGCAGAGGTAGTCACATGAACTCCAAAGATTACGTTGTGATGTGGAACGGCCGGCAGGACGCATAGGCGTCCTGCCGGGCGGTTTGGTGCTTAGCGGTCCAGGACGCTGAGCCCCGGAAGTTCCTTGCCTTCAAGGTATTCCAGGCTGGCGCCGCCACCGGTTGAGATGTGGCCGAACTGCGAATCGTCAAAGCCGAGGGTGCGAACCGCGGCCGCTGAGTCGCCGCCGCCCACCACTGTGAAGGCCACAGTGTCGGTGAGCGCCTGCGCGATGGCACGGGTGCCAGCAGAGAAGGCCTCAAATTCGAAGACGCCCATGGGGCCGTTCCAGAAGACGGTCTTGGCTCCCTCGATTTGTGCTGCGAAAGCCGAGGCCGTTTCGGGTCCGATGTCCAGGCCGATGCCGGAAGCTCCGAAAGAGCTTTCTTCAATGGCATCGGCCCTGACAACCTCGTGGTCGGCATCCGCTGCGAAGCGGCTGGCTACCACCACGTCAGTTGGAATGACAAACGACGTTCCGGCGTCGGCGGCACGGTTGAGGTAGTCCTGGACGACAGGGATCTGGTCTTCCTCCAGGAGGCTTGCTCCAACCTTGTGCCCGGCAGCAGCCAGGAAGGTGAACAGCATGCCGCCGCCAACCAGAATGGTGTCAGCCTTGCCCAGCAGGTTGTCGATGACAGCCAACTTGTCGGAGACCTTGGAACCGCCGAGGACCACGACGTAAGGGCGCTGCGTGTCGCTGGTCAGTTTCCGAAGAACTTCAACCTCGGTGTGGACGAGGTCGCCCAGGTAAGAGGGCAGCCGCGTGGCGACGTCGTAAACGCTGGCGTGCTTGCGGTGTACCGCACCGAAAGCATCGTCCACGAACGCACCGTTGCCACCTGTCAGTGCAACGAGTTCGTCAGCGAACGCGCCGCGCTCGGCATCGTCCTTGCTGGTTTCCCGGGCGTCAAAGCGAACGTTTTCGAGGACCAGCACGTTCCCGTCCTGCAAGCCACTGGCAAGCTCCTTGGCGGAGGCGCCAACGGTATCCTTGGCGAGCTGCACGGAGAAGTCCGCGAGTTCAGCCAGGCGGTCCGCTGCGGGCTTCAGGGAGTACTTTTCCTCGGGGGCACCCTTGGGGCGGCCGAGGTGGGCGGTTACGAGCACACGGGCACCGGCGTCCGAGAGCTTCTTGATGACCGGCAGGGACGCTTTGATGCGGCCGTCGTCGGTCACTGTAGAGCCGTCGAGCGGCACATTCAGGTCACTTCTGACCAGAATGTACCGCCCGCGGACACCTTCAGCGATGAGTTCGTTGAGGGTGTGAGATGTCATGTGTCTACCCTAGCCCAGCTTGGATGCGACGAGCTCCGTGAGGTCGACGAGGCGGTTGGAGTAACCCCACTCGTTGTCATACCAGGAAACAACCTTGACCTGGTTGCCGATGACTTTGGTGAGGCCGGAGTCGAAGATGGACGACGCCGGGTCGCCAACGATGTCCGAGGACACGATCGGAGCGTCCGTGTAGGAGAGAATGCCAGCCCACTGTTCGGACTCTGCTGCGGCCTTCACTGCGGCGTTGACTTCCTCGACCGTGACTTCGCGGGAAACCGTCACCGTGAGGTCCGTTGCGGAACCGGTGGGGACGGGAACGCGAATGGCGTAGCCGTCGAGCTTGCCCTTGAGTTCGGGCAGGACGAGGCCGATTGCCTTGGCCGCACCGGTGGAGGTGGGAACCATGTTGATGGCTGCTGCACGGGCACGGCGGAGGTCGCCGTGCGGGCCGTCCTGCAGGTTCTGGTCGGCCGTGTAGGCGTGGACCGTGGTCATGAGGCCACGCTCGATGCCGAAGGCGTCGTTGACGACCTTGGCCAGCGGGCCGAGGCAGTTGGTGGTGCAGGACGCGTTGGAGATGATGTTGTGCGCTGCCGGGTCGTAGAGCTCGTGGTTCACGCCCATCACGATCGTGATGTCTTCGTCGCTGGCAGGTGCCGAGATCAGGACCTTCTTGGCTCCGGCGTCGATGTGCTTCTGCGCTGCGGCGGCCTTGGTGAAGAAACCGGTGGACTCGATAACGATGTCCACGCCCAGCTCGCCCCACGGAAGGTTCGCGGGATCGCGCTCTGCCAGGACCTTGATCGACTTACCGTCGACAACCAGGTTTCCATCGACAACTTCCACGGTCTGGGCGAGGCGTCCACCGACGGAGTCGTACTTCAGGAGGTGGGCGAGGGTCTCGGGGCTGGTGAGGTCGTTGACTGCGACGATCTCAAGGTCTGCGCCCTGGGCCAGTGCTGCGCGGAAGTAGTTACGGCCGATGCGGCCGAAGCCGTTGATACCAATACGGGTGGTCACTATGTGTCAATCTCCTTGGTGCTCTTGCAAGCACGCCTAGTGAGTCGGATCAGATATTTCCAACTAACAGACCCCGCACGCCGTTGGGCAGAGGTGATTATCAGATCGGAGGGCGACCAGCCACGTTGCTGAAGGCTAACCGCCTTCCGTGATCCATCTTACGTTTAACTAAGCCTGCCCCCGCAACTGCGGAGGCAGGCTTTTCAGCATTTAGCCGGAATTCACGCTAAAAGTGACTTTTGTTACATCTGCGTGAACCCTTGCTCACCACTAGAGGACGATGAGGCCCGTGGCGTTGGTGCGTGCGGCTTCGAAGCGCTTGGCGACGTCTGCCCAGTTTGCGATGTTCCAGAAAGCCTTGACGTAGTCAGCCTTGACGTTGACGTAGTCCAAGTAGAAGGCGTGCTCCCACATGTCCAGCATCAGCAGCGGGGTGGTGCCGAGCGCAACGTTGCCCTGCTGATCGTAAAGCTGCTCGATGACCAGGTTTCCGCCGATGGGCTCGTAGGCAAGGAATGCCCAGCCCGAACCCTGCAGGGCCAGAGCAGCAGCGCTGAACTGTGCGCGGAAGGCATCGAAGGAACCGAAAGCGTCGTCGATGGCTGCTGCCAGTTCACCTTCGGGCTTGTCGCCGCCGTCCGGGGAGATGTTGTTCCAGAATACGGAGTGGTTGATGTGGCCACCGGTGTGGAACGCGAGGTCCTTGGAGAGGCGGTTGATGTTGGCGAAGTCGCCCTTGTCGCGTGCCTCTGCGAGCTGGGAGAGCGCGTTGTTCGCGCCTGCGACGTAGGCCGCATGGTGCTTGCTGTGGTGCAGTTCCATGATCTTTGCCGAAATGTGCGGCTCGAGTGCTGCGTAGTCGTAGCCGAGCTCGGGCAGAACGTACTCTGTCACGAAATCCTCCAATGTAATGGACTGACGTCCGGGTTGGTAACTCGTTATTTCATCCGGCCAGCGGACCGGCCAGAAATCCTTGGCGAAGAAGCCTGCTCCTGCGTCCACCGGGAACAACCCGCCGGGCCCTCACAGTATTTCCTCCGCACTTTTTCGATTCTATGGGTGTGGCCTACTCGTCCATCATTTCGGGAGTCACATTTGCCTCCGTGCCCGGGATACCCAGGTCCAGGGCGCGCTTGTCAGCCATGGCCAACAGGCGGCGGATACGACCCGCGATGGCGTCCTTGGTCATGGGCGGATCAGCGAGCCGGCCCAGTTCGTCCAGACTTGCCTGCTTATGGGCGACGCGGAGCTCCCCCGCGTACTTCAGGTGGTCCGGAACGTCGTCACCAAGGATCTCCAGGGCACGGTCCACCCTTGCGCCGGCCGCAACGGCAGCCTGGGCCGAGCGGCGCAGGTTGGCGTCATCAAAGTTGGCAAGCCTGTTGGCCGTGGCCCTGACTTCCTTGCGCATCCGACGTTCCTCCCAGACCATCAGGGCATCGTGGGCCCCCATACGGGTCAGGAGGGTGGCGATGGTGTCACCATCACGGATGACAACGCGGTCCACGCCGCGCACTTCGCGGGCCTTGGCCTGGATTCCCAGGCGCCGGGCCGCACCCACCAGGGCAAGGGCCGACTCCGGCCCGGGGCAAGTAACTTCAAGGGATGACGAACGTCCCGGCTCCGTCAGGGACCCGTGCGCGAGGAAAGCGCCACGCCAGACAGCCTCGGCGTCAGCTGCTGAACCGTTGACGACAACCGATGGGAGCCCCCGGACCGGGCGGCCACGCCCATCCAGCAGGCCCGTCTGGCGGGCCAGTGCCTCGCCGTCCCGGACTACCCGGACAACGTAGCGGCTCCCGCGGCGCAGGCCGCCCCCGGAAACAACGATGATTTCGCTTTGGTGGCCGTAAACCTCGGCAATCGCGGCGCGCAGGCGCCGCGCCGTGGAGGCGAGGTCCACCTCCGCCTCAATGACGATGCGCCCGGAGATGATGTGCAAGCCGCCCGCAAAGCGCAGCATTGCCGAAACCTCGGCCTTGCGGACCGAAGATTTCTTGATGTCCAGCCGGGACAGTTCGTCCTTGACCGACGCAGTAAGTGCCATCGTGTGTTCCTAACTGTTCCCGAAAATATCGTGGTAGGCCGCTGCCAGCAGCAATGGATCATGGACGGGGCGCCGCCTCGACGCCCCTACTCTACCCAACACCACTTCCGCACCGAGCATCCCGGCAGCCTTCTCAAAGGCCTTCAGGTCCTGGATTGCAGCGGGGTCGGCGAGAACCACATCCACGCTGAACTCCGGTGCGTATCGGCGCAGGACATCCAAATGGTCCGCTGCCGTCATACCCGAGGTTTCCTTGGTCTCGACGTCCAGATTCATGGTCAGGCAGCGCTTGGCCGCGGTGTCCCCCAGCGCCTGGCGGAGCTCAGGGAGCAACAGGTGCGGGAGCACCGAGGTGTACCAGGAGCCGGGCCCGAGGATCACCCAGTCGGCGAGTTCGATGGCGGTGAGCGCCTCCGTGCAGGCCGGAGCGGCTTCGGGAAGGAGGGTGACGTCTTCCAGCTTCCCGGCTACAGCGCACTTCGCCTGGCCACGGACGGTCTGCAGTTCGTAGCCGCCGTCGGGGAGTTCCACCCTGGCCCGACCCTCAATGGTGAGGGGAACACTCGACATGGGCAGTACCTGCCCGCGGGCACCGAGCAGCGCTCCTGCCCATTTCAGTCCGGCGACCGTGTCCCCGAGCAACTCCCACAGGGTGACGATGAGCAGGTTGCCCATGGCATGGTTGTCCAGCGACCCGCCCTTGGCCGAGCCGGCGTCAAAACGATGCTGCATGACGTCCCGCCAGGTGCGTCCCCAGTCGGTATCGTCGCAGAGCGCACTCAAGGCCATCCGCAGGTCCCCGGGCGGGAGGACGCCGTACTCGTCACGGAGACGCCCGGAAGAGCCGCCGTCGTCCGCTACTGTCACGATTGCCGTCAGCTCGGACGTCAGCAGCCGCAGCGCCGACAGTGACGCTGCCAGTCCATGTCCGCCTCCCAAGGCGACCACCGACGGGCTTTTCTTCTGTTGGCTGCCGGGGACACCTTTCGGCGGAATGAGCGGCAGCGGGCCGGTCAGGACCCCCACTACTCGCGCCCCAGGTCGCGGTGGGTGGTAGTGACAGTAACGCGTGGATACTGCGCCAGGCGCTTGGACAGCTCGACGGCGACGGCCACCGAACGGTGTTTGCCTCCGGTGCAGCCAACGGCCAGGGTGGCGTAATGCTTGTTCTCCTGCCGGTAGCCGTCCAGTACCGGTTCGAGGGCGCTGACGTAGCGGTCCACGAATTCGTGGACGCCATCGGCCGCGAGGACATAGTTGCTGACGTCCTCATCCAAGCCGGTGTGCGGCCGGAGTTGCGGAACCCAGTGCGGGTTGGGAATGAAGCGTGCGTCGGCAACGAAGTTGGCGTCCACGGGAAGCCCGTACTTGAAGCCGAAGCTCATGACGTTCAGACGCAGGGTGACAGGTCCGGTGTCGCTGAACAGTTCAGTAATGGCCGTGGCAAGCCCGTGGACGTTGAACTCCGTGGTGTCCAGGACGACGTCAGCATGCTCGCGCAGCTCCCGCAGGACCTCGCGCTCGATGCCGATGCCATCGAGGATCCTGCCGCCGCCCTGAAGCGGGTGGGGCCTGCGGCCTTGCTCGAACCGGCGGACCAATACTTCGTCGCTGGCGTCCAGGAAAAGCACGCGGAAGGTGATGCCCGTGGCGCTCAAGGCTCCCAGTGCCGTTTGGATATCAGTAAAGAGATCCTTGCTGCGGACATCGACCACCACGGCCAGTTTGGGAATCGATTTGGGGGCGTGCGACACAATTTCAGCCAACGTACCCAGCATTTGCGGGGGCAGGTTATCCACGACGTACCAGCCATGGTCTTCCAAGGCGTCCGAGGCCGTGCTGCGCCCTGCCCCCGACATCCCGGTTACTACCAGCAGTTCCGCCTCCGGTGGTTTGACCGGCGTGAGGCCGTCCTGCTCCGTGCCGGACCCTGTTGCCTCATCCATCAAGTGTTCCCCGTTCAGTTCGGAATGGTCGTTTCAGCAACTTCTTACCCTAGCTAAGATTCAAGGATTTCGCCGGTGGTCATGTTGATCGCCGGAGTTGCCTCCTCGGAGTCCGCAGTGGACCCCAGGTGCTGGACAACAGCGGCTGCCAGTGCCGGGCCGATGCCCTTGGCGGAGGTGAGCTCCTCGACGGACGCGGCCCGGATTTTCTTCAGCGAGCCGAAGTGTGCCACCAGCGCCTTGCGTTTCGCTTCACCGAGGCCAGGAACCCCGTCCAGCGCCGAAACCGTCATGGCCTTGCCACGCTTTTGCCGGTGGAAGGTAATGGCAAAGCGGTGGGCTTCGTCCCGGATCCGTTGGAGAAGGTACAGGCCCTGGGAGGTTCGGGGCAGGATGACCGGGAAGTCGCTGTCGGGCAGCCAGACTTCCTCGAGCCGCTTGGCCAGTCCTACGACGTAGACGTCGTCGACTCCCAGTTCCGCCAGGGCGCGCGATGCCGCGTTGACCTGTGGTTGCCCGCCGTCCACCACCACCAGGTTGGGTGGGTAGGCGAACTTGGCTTTCGGTGCCGGCATGGTGGGGTCCGACGGCGGTGCCTCACCTGCGCGGGCACTTCCGGGCCGGGCGGGGTTGCTGATTTCGCCGGAGACCACAGGGACCTGTGCCACCTTGTCCGCCAGGTAATGCCGGAACCTGCGCGTCAGGACGTCATGCATGGCTGCGGTGTCGTCCGCCGCGGCGGCGCCGGTGATGGAAAACTTGCGGTAGTCGGCTTTCTTGGGAAGGCCATCCTCCACTACCACCATGGACGCCACCACGTTGGTCCCTTGAACATGCGAAATGTCGAAGCACTCGATCCTAAGCAACGGCACAGGTATGTCCAAGGCTTCCTGGAGTTCCTGGAGGGCCAAGGACCGGACGGTGATATCGCCGGCACGCCGTGTCTTGTGCAACTTGAGTGCCTGCTCCGCGTTTTCCCGGACCGTGGACATCAACGCAGCCTTGTCCCCACGCTGCGGAACCCTGATGTCCACCTTGGCACCGCGAAGGCCTCCCAGCCATTCAGTCAGTTCAGCGTGGTTGCTGGGGTTCTCGGGGACCAGGACTTCCCGCGGGATGCGGCCCTGGACTTCGCTGTCCTCGCCATAGACCTGCTGCAGCAGATGTTCGATGAGCTCGGGCGTGGTGGCATCCTCGACCTTCTCCACCACCCATCCGCGCTGGCCCCGGACGCGGCCTCCGCGCACGTGGAAGACCTGTACCGAGGCCTCCAGCTCGTCGTCATGCAAAGCGAAGACATCGGCGTCGGTGTCCTCGGCAAGCACTACGGCATTGCGTTCAAAGACCTTTCGCAGGGCGATGATGTCATCCCTGAGCCCCGCCGCGCGCTCGTAATCAAGGTCGGCTACCGCTGAGGCCATCTCTTTCTCGAGCCGGCTGATGAAGCGCTTGGCTTCACCTCCCATGAACGAACAAAAGTCCTCTGCGAGCACCCGGTGCTCATCGGCAGTGACCCTGCCGACACATGGCGCAGAACATTTGTCGATGTAGCCAAGGAGGCACGGCCTTCCGCTGGACTCGGCCCGCTTGAATACACCGGCACTGCAGCTGCGGACAGGGAATACCCTCAGCAGCGTGTCCATGGTTTCCCGGATGGCACCGGCTGTGTAGGGGCCAAAGTACCTGGTCCCTTTTCTCCGCTCGCCCCGCATGACCTGTACCCGGGGGTACTTCTCGCCCATCGTCACAGCAAGGTACGGATACGTCTTGTCGTCACGGAAGACGACGTTGAAGCGTGGCTTGAATTCCTTGATCCATGTGTATTCGAGTTGCAACGACTCGAGTTCACTGCCAACCACGGTCCATTCAACGCTGCTGGCAGCATGGACCATCGCATGGGTCTTGGGGAGCAAACCTGCCGGGTTGGCGAAGTACGAATTCAGCCGCGAACGGAGGTTCTTGGCCTTGCCTACATAAATGACCCGGCCGTGGGGGTCGCGGAAACGGTAGACGCCCGGCGTGGTGGGAATTTCACCTGTTTGGGGTCGGTAACTTGCTGGATCTGCCACATGTCCAGTCTAGTGAACCGGGCCGACACCAGATGCCACGGCCAAGCCAGGGCCCGGGTGGCTAGTCCACGGATTTGCTCTGGTTGTAGCTCGTGGAGCGTTCCTGTCCGCTGAGCAGAGCAATGGCATCCATGATCTTGTCCGTGACCTCGCGGCGGGCGGGCAGCGAATGATCCGGGCCCGTCTTATCGAAGTAGAGCGGTTCGCCAACCTTCATGGTGAAGTGCTGGGGACGGACGGCATTCTTATCCGCCGGCTGGAGCTTCTCTGTGCCGATCAGCCCCACGGGGATGACGGGTGCACCCGTAGTCAGGGCAAGCCAGCCCACGCCGGTGCGTCCACGGTAGAGGATTCCATCGCGGGACCTGGTGCCTTCGGGGTAGATGCCGATGCCCTTGCCCGACTCGAGGATATCCAACAGGGTCTTCAACGCCTGGACGCTGGCCGCCTGCTCGCCGCGCTCTACGGGGATGGAACCAACAGCTTCAAAGAAGGACTTCATCACAGCGCCTTTGACGCCCTTGGTGGTGAAGTATTCAGCTTTGGCAAAGAACGCGACGGGTCGAGGCATCAGCGCCTGAACGATCACGCTGTCAAGGAAGGAGAGGTGATTGGGGGCCACAATGAACGGGCCGTCGGTGGGTACGTTCTCAAGTCCAATGACCGTAGGGCGGCAGGTGGACGAAATGAGCCCGCGGGTAGTCCACCGGATCGCATCAAATACTGCCATCGTTTTGTACCTCGCTCAGGGCTGCCGCGCGGACAGCGTCAAGTTCTTCAATTGTGCTTTTCAGTTCGAGCGCGGTGCCCACCACGGCCACTGCCCCGGCCTGCTCGAGTTCGCCGTCGGGGGCAAAACCCCAACGGACGCCGATGCAGTCCAGCCCGTTGGCCATGGCACCTGCGACGTCCTGATGCCTGTCCCCCACCATGACTGCGGGTTGCGAGTGAAGGTCGGCCAGAGCAGCGCCCACGATTTCAACCTTGCCGGAAGCAGTGTTGGCGCCCAAGGACTCGTCGTCAGCCGCGCCCCTTATGGAGACGAAGAAACCGGCAATCCCGTGATGCTCCAGGACAAGGCGGGCAATGGACTGTGGTTTCTGGGTAGCTACTGCCACTGGACGGCCGGACTCAGCAAAGTCCTGCAGAAGATCGTGGATACCCGGATAAAGCTTGCTCTGGGCGATACCGCTTTCCTTGTAGTGGCGCCGATAACGGTCAATGACCTCGTCCACCAATTCTGTGGGGACATTGGCCAAATGCAGGAGCGAATAACTGAGCTTGGGGCCCACCATGGAATTCAGGACTGCCTGCCCTGGAACAGGAAGGTCCATTTCCCTGAGGGCGGCAGAGATTCCCCCGGTTATACCGCCGGCAGGATCGACAAGGGTGCCGTCCAGATCGAATATTACGGGCACCTTTGTTTGAGTCACCGGGTTAGTTTCTCACGAGTAGCGGCATGCCTGAAACTCGCATGCCGCTACCGGAATACTTCTATCCCAGAATCTCGGCCAGGAATGTTGCGGTGTGGCTCTCCGTGGATTTAGCCACTTGCTCGGGTGTTCCCGTGGCAATAATCCGGCCACCGCCGGATCCACCGTTGGGGCCAAGGTCCACGATCCAGTCAGCTGACTTGATGACGTCCAGGTTGTGTTCAATGGTGATAACGGTGTTGCCCTTGTCCACGAGCCCTTGGAGAACCATCAGGAGCTTCCGGATGTCCTCAAAGTGGAGCCCGGTGGTGGGCTCATCCAGGACGTAGATGCTCCTGCCGTTGGAACGCTTCTGGAGTTCGGCTGCCAGCTTGACGCGCTGAGCCTCGCCCCCGGACAACGTAGTGGCAGGCTGGCCGAGCCGTACATAACCCAGGCCAACGTCCACCAGGGTCCTCAGGTGCCGCGCGATGGGGGTGAAGGCCGCAAAGAATTCCGCGCCTTCCTCGATGGGCATGTTGAGGACGTCGGCGATCGTCTTGCCCTTGTAGTGGACCTCAAGGGTTTCCCGGTTGTAGCGGGCTCCATGGCACACTTCGCAGGGAACGTAAACGTCCGGCAGGAAGTTCATTTCGATCTTCAAGGTGCCGTCACCGGAGCAGGCTTCGCAGCGCCCACCCTTGACGTTGAAGGAGAACCGTCCCGGCTGGTAGCCCCGGACCTTGGCTTCGGTGGTCTCGGCGAACAGCTTGCGGATGTTGTCGAACACACCGGTATACGTTGCCGGGTTGGACCGGGGCGTGCGGCCGATGGGACTCTGGTCGACGTGGACCACCTTGTCCAGGTGCTCCAGCCCCGTCACGGTCTTGTGGCGACCGGCGACCTGCTTGGCGCCGTTGAGCTTATTGGCCAGCACCTTATAGAGGATCTCGTTCACCAGGGTGGACTTGCCGGAACCGCTGACACCTGTGACGGCGGTGAAGAGTCCCAGGGGGAACGTCGCGTCAACGTTGTTGAGGTTGTTCTCCCGGGCACCAACAACCTTCAATTCGCGCCTTTTGTCGTATTTACGACGCTTCTTGGGGATGTCGATGGTGCGGCGGCCAGACAGGTAATCGCCAGTCAGCGACTCGGTGTTCGCCAGGAGCTCTTTATAGGTTCCGGAGTGCACAACCTGGCCGCCGTGCTCGCCGGCGCCCGGTCCGATGTCCACCACCCAGTCGGCCTCATGGATGGTGTCTTCGTCGTGCTCCACGACAATCAGCGTGTTACCGAGGTCCCGGAGGCGCGTCAGCGTTTCGATGAGCCTGCGGTTGTCGCGTTGGTGGAGTCCGATCGATGGCTCGTCGAGGACATACAGCACACCCACAAGGCCAGAGCCGATCTGGGTTGCCAGCCTGATCCGCTGCGCCTCGCCGCCGGACAAGGTGCCGGAGGGCCGTTCGAGGTTGAGGTACTCCAAACCGACATCCAGGAGGAAGGTCAGCCGGGCCTGGATTTCCTTCAGCACCTGGTTGGCGATCTGCGCTTCCCTATTGGTCAGGGTCAGGCTGCCCAGGAACTCCGCACATTCCCGCATTGGGAGGGCTGCGACTGCGGCGATCGACTTGCCGTTGATCAATACCGACAGAGACGCCGGGTTCAGGCGCGCGCCATTGCACTCAGGGCAGGGGATTTGGCGCATGTATTCTTCGTAACGGTCGCGGGCCCAATCCGAGTCCGTTTCCCCGTGCTTCCGGTGGACATACTGGATGGCGCCTTCGAAGCCGGTGCTGTACTTGCGCTCACGGCCGAAACGGTTTTTGTACTGGACAACGACCTTGTGGTCCTTGCCGTGAAGCACGGTGTTGCGGACGTCCTTCGGGAGTTTCTCCCACGAGGTCTTCATGGAGAAGCCCAGTTCGTGGGCCAGGCCCTCCAGGAGGCGGTTCCAGTATTCGGTGGTCGCCGTACCCAGCGACCATGGGGCGATGGCGCCCTCGCCAAGCGACAGTTCCGGGTTGGGAACTATCAATTCCTCGTCGACTTCAAGCTTGGTACCAATACCACTGCAGGCGGAACACGCACCGAAGGGATTGTTGAACGAGAAAGAACGTGGCTCGATCTCATCGATGGCCAGGGGATGTTCGTTGGGGCAGGCCAGGTTCTCGGAGAACGCCCGGATGCGTCCAGGATCTTCAGCATCGAGGTCGACGAATTCGACCAGGACGCGTCCCTCGGCCAAGCCCAGGGCTGTTTCAACAGAGTCGGTGAGCCTTTGGCTGATGTCTTCCTTGACCACCAGGCGGTCCACCACAACTTCGATGGTGTGTTTGAACTGCTTGCCCAGCTTGGGAGGATCGCTCAGCTGTACCAGCTCACCATCCACACGGGCACGGGAGTAGCCCTTGGCGGTCAGTTCTTTGAAAAGGTCAACGAACTCGCCCTTGCGTCCGCGCACCACGGGTGCGAGGACCTGGAAGCGCGTACCCGTCTCCAGCTCCAGGAGCTGGTCCACGATTTGCTGGGGAGTCTGCCGGGTGATCGGCTCGCCGCACACTGGGCAGTGCGGGCGGCCAACGCGGGCCCACAGGAGCCGCATGTAGTCGTAAATCTCAGTGATGGTGCCCACGGTGGAGCGCGGGTTCTTGCTGGTGGACTTCTGGTCGATGGACACCGCAGGTGACAGGCCCTCGATGAAATCGACATCGGGTTTGTCCACCTGGCCAAGGAATTGGCGCGCGTAAGCGGACAGCGATTCCACGTACCGGCGCTGGCCTTCAGCGAAGATGGTGTCAAAAGCCAGCGATGACTTACCGGAACCCGAGAGTCCCGTAAACACGATCATGGCGTCCCGCGGCAGGTCCAGGTCCACGTTGCGAAGGTTGTGTTCCCGGGCGCCCTTGACCACCAGGCGCGACAGGTCCGGCCTGGCGGGCTTGGTTTCAAGAACGGCTGGGATGCTGTTCGGCGATTCGATGGCGGTATCTTCAGCTAAGGCTTTGGGCACCTACCAATGCTAATCGAAAACTTCTTCGAATTTCCATGTCGTGCCTCACACCCTACTGATCGGTATCAGTCGGCGTCGTAGGCGGCCGCGAAAAGCTGCACCGCTTCAGCGAAGGAAGCCCCCTGTGCTTTTGCGGCGGCCGCATATTCGGCAGCTACGCCTGCCAGCGCTCCCCATCGGTCATCCCGCGCGCAGACCACCGTGCCGTTCCTCCCCCGGGTAGCCACAACGCCGGCCGCTTCGAGCTCCTTGTAGGCACGGGCCACTGTATGCGGCGCAACATCCAGTGCACCTGCAAGATTTCGAACGGGAGGAAGTTTCGACCCGACCGCAAGGATTCCGGAGTCCACGAGTTCAATGATCCGAAGGCGTAACTGTTCAAAGAGTGCGACGGCGCTCCCGGTATTGGGACGCCAGGTGCCGGGAAAATCGCCTGTAGGAGTCATCAGTGACTCCGGCCGGTCACCGGCGTCGTGCGCGGCGTGAGGGGTTCGAAACGTCCATGGTCCATGTCGAAAATTAGACCAGCGACGCCGGTACGGGACAAGCCGGTCCGGCGGGGGAAACTGTCGGCTGCTGGAATTGGCGGCAATCCGGGGTTCAATTCTTGCGCGCGACCGCAAAGATCCGCCGGAAAGGAAAAACTGTGCCGTGTTTCGTGGCCGGATAAGCTTCCCGCAGCATCGCGGCGTATTCCTGCTCGAAGTCTGCGGCTTCCTCCGCGGACAAAGCCGCCAGCACAGGTCGCAAGCCCGTGCCGCGGACCCACTCCAGAACAGGGTCTTCGCCGGTCAGTACCTGCTGGTAGGTGGTCTCCCAAGCGTCAGCCGTACAACCGGCGTCGAGCATGATCCCCAGGTAGTCCGCAGGACTGCCTACCGCGCCATCGTGCCGAAGGACGCCCGACAAGCGGGGCGACCAGCGGGGTGACTCCGCAAGTCCGCGCATCAGTGCATGGGACGGAGAAGTGAAATTTCCCGGTACCTGCATGGCGAACCATGCGCCGGGTTTGAGGTCGCGCAGCCAAGCAAACACCATCTCCTGATGCCCCGGTACCCATTGGAGTGCGGCGTTCGTGACAACCACATCAGTATCCGCATCCGGTTCCCACTGTGCGATGTCGCCAAGCTGGAACGACAACTGCGCGGTGTCTTTCGCCAACGATTCGGCTTTGCTTAGCATGTCGGCAGAGGAGTCAATACCTACCACGCGGGCTCCAGGCCAGCGATCGGTCAGCGTCGCCGTCAGGTTTCCGGGGCCGCAACCGAGATCCACCACCTTGCGCGGGTGACTGGCCTGGACCCTCCCCACGAGGTCATGGAACGGCCTGTCCCGGTGGTTACCGAACTCGATGTATTTGGACGGGTCCCACTTCATTAGAGCCTCCTCGCTTCTGGCATCGCTGCTGGGCCGAGCCTAAACCGTGCGGGCACTAAGCTGGAAACCAATGAAACTTCTTGAGCAGCTTCCCGGTTCCCCCGATACCGGTCCCCTGGACCCGGACGAAATATACACACGGTTCGTGGAGTGGACGGAGAGCCGCGGGCTTCAGCTGTACCCGGCCCAGGACGAAGCGATCATGGAGCTCGCCTCGGGCGCCAACGTCATCCTTGCGACTCCCACGGGCTCCGGAAAGTCCCTGGTGGCGATCGCTGCGCACTTCGAAGCCATGGCGCGCGGCCAACGGAGCTACTACACCGCCCCCATCAAGGCGCTGGTGTCGGAAAAGTTCTTCGCCCTGTGCGACATTTTCGGCGCAGAGAACGTTGGCATGATCACCGGTGACTCCGGGGTGAACCAGGATGCGCCGATCATTTGCTGTACAGCTGAGATCCTCGCGAACATCGCCCTCCGCGAGGGTGCTTCTGCCGAGCTGGGCTCCGTCATCATGGACGAGTTCCACTTTTACTCCGACCCGCAACGGGGGTGGGCCTGGCAGGTGCCATTGCTGGAACTCCCCCAGGCCCAGTTCCTCCTTATGTCCGCGACGTTGGGCGATGTGACGCGCTTCGAGGCCGGCCTGACGGATCTCACCGGCCGCTCCACCACCACTGTGAGCTCGGCCGAACGCCCCATCCCGCTGCACTACTACTACCAGGTGACGCCTGTCCACGAGACCCTTGAGGAGCTGCTCGCCACCAAGCAGGTTCCGGTGTATGTGGTCCACTTCAGCCAAGCCGAAGCCATTGAGCGCGCCCAGAACCTCATGAGCATCAACATGTGCAGCCGTGACGAGAAGGACCGGATCGCTGAACTCATCGCGGGCTTCAGGTTTGCCGCCGGATTCGGAAAGACCCTCAACAGGCTGGTCCGCCACGGCATCGGCGTCCACCACGCCGGAATGCTTCCGAAGTATCGCCGCTTGGTGGAGCAACTGGCCCAAGCAGGACTCCTGAAGGTTATTTGCGGCACTGACACGTTGGGTGTTGGCATCAATGTGCCCATCCGCACTGTGCTGTTGACGGCCCTAAGTAAATACGACGGCGTTCGAACCCGCCCCCTGAACTCCCGTGAGTTCCACCAGATCGCCGGCCGCGCAGGCCGTGCCGGCTACGACACTGCAGGCACGGTGGTGGTCCAGGCTCCCGAACACGTGGTGGAGAACACCAAAGCCATGGCCAAGGCCACGGCCAAGTTCGGCGACGACCAAAAGAAGCTGCGCCAGGTGGTCAAGAAGAAACCGCCGGAGGGGTTTGTTTCCTGGGGCGAGCCGACGTTCAACAAACTGGTGGAGTCCATACCGGAGCCGCTGACGTCCAGCTTCACCGTCACCCACGCGATGCTCCTGAATCTCATGGAACGTCCTGGCGACCCCTTCCAGGCAACCCGCAGGCTTCTCAGCGAAAACCATGAGAGCCGGCCCGCACAGCTGAAACTGATGAAGAAAGCCTTGGGAATCTATCGTGAGCTCCTGGCAGCAGGAGTTGTTGAACGGATCCCTGAGGACCAGCAGGAAGCCGAGGGGCGCTCGGTTCGTCTCACAGTGCACCTGCAGGCTAACTTTGCCCTGAACCAGCCGCTGTCCCCCTTCGCCCTTGCCGCATTGGAACTGCTCGACCCA
This sequence comes from Paenarthrobacter sp. CAP02, assembly GCF_040137855.1. Taxonomy (NCBI): domain Bacteria; kingdom Bacillati; phylum Actinomycetota; class Actinomycetes; order Micrococcales; family Micrococcaceae; genus Paenarthrobacter; species Paenarthrobacter sp. CAP02. The sequence continues at coordinate 372,830 of NZ_JBEEII010000003.1, forward strand.
GAGTCGCCGTCATATGCCCTTGATGTTGTGTCCGTGATCGAGTCAACGCTTGAGAAGCCACGGCAGATACTCTCCGCCCAGCAGAAGAAGGCACGCGGCGAGGCGGTTGCGGCCATGAAGGCTGATGGCATCGAGTACGACCAGCGCATGGCCATGCTCGACGAAGTAACCTACCCCATGCCGTTGGCGGAGATCCTCGGCGAAGCCTTCGAGGTGTACCGCAAGGCAGCCCCATGGGTTGGCGACTTTGAGCTCGCACCGAAATCGATCATCCGTGACATGTATGAGCGCGCCATGAACTTCGGGGAGTTCGTCCAGTTCTACGGCTTGGCGCGTTCGGAGGGCATCGTCCTCCGTTATCTGGCGGACGGTTTCCGGGCCCTCCGGCAGACCGTTCCCCAGGACCTGCTCCGTGAGGATCTCGAAGACCTGATCGCATGGCTGGGGGAACTGGTGCGCCAGGTGGACTCCAGCTTGCTGGATGAATGGGAAGAACTCACCTCAGGGGCTGCCCCAACGCCGCACGATGCGCCACCGCCCCCGCCTCCGTCGCTGACGTCCAATATCCGGGCTTTCCGGGTAATGGTCCGCAACGAGATGTTCCGCAGGGTCGAACTTTTCGCCGACGAGGATTCCAGTGCCTTGGGCGAACTCGACGCCGATGCCGGCTGGGATGCCGGGCGTTGGGAAGACGTGTTGGACGATTACTTTGACGAACACGACGACATCGGCACCGGACCCGACGCGCGCGGACCCGGTTTGCTCATCATCACCGAAGAGCCCGGCACGTGGAAGGTCCGGCAAATCTTCGATGACCCGGCAGGCAACCACGACTGGGGCATTTCGGCCGAAGTGGACTTGGCAGCCTCCGATGAGTCCGGCACTGCAGTGGTCCGCGTGACGGACGTCAACAGGCTCTGAGCGGGAAGCCCATGGGAAGCATCCCCGACCTCGCTGCAGGCTTGCGGAACCTTGGCGCATTGGGTGGAGTGCCTCCCGCTGCCTGCGACGGTCCGCGCCGGTGGTGGGGTGGTGCATTGGACGTGGAAGGCCTCGCGCTCGGCTCAGTCCAGGCGGTGGCAACTGCGCTCAACGCACTCACCGGGTCTCCCGGCAGGTATTCCACCTCAGCCGCTCCTGCGGCGGCTGCATTCGATTCACTGGGGCACCTGAGAATCGCGGGACAGAGAGCGATGGGCTTTGCTCCGATGTCGGGCTTCAGGCCCACGAAGGATGGCTGGATCCGCCTTCACGCCAATTACCCCCACCATGCTGCCCGTTTGCTGGAAGCTCTTTCGGCGTCCAGCCCACAGGACGTGGACCGTGCGCTGTTGTCCATGACCTCCCTGGAGGCCGAGGCCGCGATCGTGGCCAACAAGGGCGTGGCTGCGGCCGTCCGGAGCCGCACCGAATGGCTCGCCTCGCCGATGCATCATGCGGCGGCCTCCGGCGGCTGGATCGACATCGAATCTTCGGCTGAGCATGCTGCCGCCTTGCACCGGACGGCGTGGTTTCCTGCCGGCAACCCAAGGCTGCCGCTGAACGGATTACGGGTCCTGGACCTGACCCGTGTCATTGCCGGCCCCACCGCAACTCGGCTCCTGGGGGCCCTCGGCGGGGACGTACTACGCATCGACCCGCCCCAGCTTCCGGAATTAACGGACGCTTTCGTCGATTCAGGTTTCGATAAGCGAAGCGCCGAGGCGGATCTTGGCCGGACCGCGGACTTGGGCGTCATCAACGGGCTGGTTGCTTCGGCCGACGTTGTGGTCACGGGATACCACGACGGCGGCCTGGACCGTTTCGGTCTGGGGCCCGGTGCGCTGTTGGCTGGCAGGCCCGGCCTCGTCGTCGCCACCTTGACGGCGTGGGGCCAGGGCGGACCGTGGAAGGGGCGACGCGGATTCGACAGTCTGGTCCAGGCAGCGACGGGGATCGCCGAACGATACAGTCAGCACGACGACGCAGGGTGGAAGCCCGGCGCCTTGCCTGTCCAGGCGCTGGACCATGCCACAGGGTACGGACTGGCTGCCGCCGTCATCGCTTTGCTGGGCGAACGGCTTCATACAGGACGCGGTGGGGTGGCCAGGATGTCACTGGCGCGGACCGCCGAGGAACTTTTTGCCCTGCCCCGGGACTACCGGGATGTTGCAACCGGTCCGCTGCCGGAACCTGACGTCGTTGTCACGGACAGTCCCTATGGGACTCTCAAGTACGTGGCGCCGCCCCTCCTGGTGGGAGGCACGCAGCTGATGTACCGGGAGCCGCCCGTAAGGTACGGATCCTCGGTGTTGGCCTGGCGGCGGCAGGCCGATCTCCCCTAGTAAGCTCGATGCCATGAGTGTAATCCGACCCGCCACAGTTGAAGACGTTCCCGCAATCCTTCGTATGATCCACGATCTTGCGATCTACGAGAAGGAACCGGACGCCGTCAAGAACACTCCTGAGATGCTTTCGGACGTCCTCTTTGGGGACAACCCCCGGGTATACGCCACCATCGCCGAGAATGCCGCGGGCACGGTGCAGGGCTTTGCTTTGTGGTTCCTGAACTACTCCACGTGGGAAGGGGTCCACGGTATCTACCTTGAGGACCTTTATGTGGAACCGGATGCGCGCGGCGAGGGCCACGGCAAGGCGCTGTTGCAGCACCTGGCCGCAACCGCCGTCGAACGTGGATATGCGCGTGTCGAGTGGAGTGTCCTGAACTGGAACGAGCCCTCGATCAACTTCTATAAGAACCTTGGAGCCTTCCCCATGGCGGAGTGGTCAACATTCCGCCTGACAGGTGACGCGCTTGAAGCCTTTGGCGCGACTTCCGACCCCGCTAACCAGGCACTCACCCGTGGCTGAAACCGTGCTGCCCAACAACGGCCACAGTATCCGCGGCCGCCACGAATTCCGTGGGATCCGAACCGTGGAGCACTACTTCACAGTCCCCCTGGACCACGCAGCGGAGAGCCCGACCGGTTCCGGCGAAACCATCTCGGTATTCGCCCGTGAATACTCCTCCACCGCGCACACCCCCGAAGCTGCCAGCCGCTTGCCCTGGCTCCTGTACCTCCAGGGCGGCCCGGGTGGCCGGGGCAACAGGGTCACTTCCCTCTCCGGGTGGATGAAAGCCGCCGCTAAGGATTTCCGGATCCTCATGCTCGACCAACGCGGCACGGGGTTGTCCACCCCCGTCGAGCCCAAGAGTCTGGAACGACGGGGAGATGCGGAGGCGCAGGCGGAGTACCTGACGCATTTCCGCGCGGATTCCATCGTTGCCGACGCTGAGCACATCCGATCGGTCCTGGACTCGGGACCCTGGTCCGTCCTGGGCCAAAGCTTCGGCGGGTTCTGTGCCTTGACGTACCTGTCCTTTGCGCCCGAAGGACTGCGGGAAGTGCTGATTACGGGCGGGCTGGCCCCACTCCAGGGTGCGGCCGACCGCGTGTACCAGGCCACCTTCCGCCGTGTCGCGGCCCGTAACGCCGAGTACTTTTCCTGGTATCCCGAGGACCGGGAACTTGTCACCCGGATTGTGCGCCATCTGGAGGAGCAGCCGGAGTTCCTGGCCAGTGGCGAGCGGCTGACGCCTGAGCGGTTCCAAATGGTGGGATCATTCCTGGGAGGCAACGGCAGGGTTGATGCACTGCATTACCTCCTGGAGGATGCGTTCATCGAGACCAGTAACGGCCCGCGGCTCTCTGAGTCGTTCCTCGAACAAGTGCGGGCGCTGGTGAGCAGGGGAACCAATCCCCTCTACGCCGTGATGCACGAGTCAATCTACGGCCAGGACGAGGCCACGGATTGGGCCGCTTGGAGGGTCCTGCGGGACTACCCCGAGTTCGAGCCCGGTGCTGAAGCGCCGCTGCTCACCGGCGAAATGGTGTATCCGTGGTACTTCGAGCAGGACCCATCCCTCGCCCCAATGCGCGAGGTGGCCGGCCTGCTGGCCAGCAAGAAGGACTGGAAGCCCTTGTACGACACCGAGCGGTTGGCAACCAACACTGTGCCTGTTGCGGCTGCGGTGTACAAGGACGACATTTACGTTGACCATGACCTTTCACTGGAGACGGCAGCCGCCGTGCGTGGGCTCCAGCCGTGGGTCACCGCCGATTTCCACCACGATGGCATTGGCGAGGACGGTGAAGGCATCTTCGGACGGTTGCTGGGCATGGTCCGGACTGCCCGCTAGGCCACGAAATCACCGCACCGCTGCCAGCACTGGGTCGAACCGGGGTCACTGCGGTGTCTGCTGGCGGGACTGCCCTGCGTGGCGGAGGGGTCCCCGTAAGGCCGCAACGCCGGCGAGGGCCAGTACGGCTGCCGCCACGATGCTCGAAGCGATGTTGAGGCCCTGGTAGCCGATCCAGGCCAGGAGCAACCCTGAGGTGGCACCGCCCACCGCTCCGGCTGCGCCCATCAGCGTGTCCGATACGCCCTGCACAGTGACGCGTTGGCCTGGTGCGACGCTCTCTGCCAGCAAGGTTGAGCCGGCAATCGTGGCTGCGGACCAGCCCAGGCCGAGCAGGATCAGTCCGCTGGTGACCAGGACGGGTTCGTGCTGCCCGAAGCCGGCGATGAACACGGCCAGCAGCAAGAGGCCGTGCCCCAGAGCGATGGTCTGCAGCCGCCCGGCCCTGTCCGTCAGCCAGCCCCATAATGGCGACAAGGCGTACATTCCCGCAATGTGCAGCGAAATGGTCACGCCTATGATCACCAAGGCGTCCGTGCTGTCGGTGGTGCCGCCGTGGTGCCCCTGATGCGATCCACCCAGCAGCTGCTGCAAATGCAATGGCGTCATGGACATGACAGCCACCATCACGCCGTGGGCGCCCACCACCGCCGTGAGCGCCAGCATCGCCTGCGGGGACGAGCGGACAGCCCGGAGGCCGGACCCGACAGTGCCCCTGATGCGTTTCTCCCCTGCCTCGCTAGGCCCATCGGCGGCGGCGAGGCGACGGGCCAGCAGCAAGGGATCGGGCCGTAGGCCGACGAAAAGCAGAACGGCTGCCAGCAGCAGGCCGGCCGCGGAAAACACGAACGGTCCAACGATCGGAGGCAGGCCCAAAGCGGCTCCGACGACAGCGCCGGGCTGGATCAGGTTCGGCCCTGCGACCGCGCCGATGGTGATCGCCCAGACCACCGTCGAGAGCGACCGGCCACGGTGCCCGGGTTGCGCAAGGTCGACGGCGGCAAACCTCGCCTGGAGGTTTGCCGCGGTACCAAGCCCCAGCAACGCCGCGCCCAACAGCAGGACGACGAAGAGTTGGCTCATCACGGAAACGATGATGAGAAGCGCCCCCGCCATGGCTGCCACCAAACCCGTCACAAGACCAACACGGCGCCCCCGCGACTCCGCCAACCGTGCCAACGGTAGGGCCGCGATCGCTGCGGCCAGGGTCAGGACCGTTGTAATGGAACCCGCCCAGGCCTCAGACCCGGTCAGGTCCACAGCCAGGAGTGACCCGATGGACAACGTGGCTCCGTTGCCGACTCCGCTCAGGAGCTGGGCTGAGCTGAGCAGGAAAACGGAACGGCGCTGGACCCGTTGAGGGTCCAGCGCCGTGGTCGAAGTGGTGTTCACTTCATGAGACTACAACGATCCAAGCCTGTTATTCGGCTTCGCTCAGGCTCTTTCGTGCGTCCTCTTCCAGCCTGGCATCCATCTTGGCTTTGCGGGCTGCCGGGCTCAGGAGGCTGGCCACGACTGCCACAATGATGGTTCCGACGATGACCGCGAGCGAGACGTACGTGGGGATCTCCGGAGCCCACTCGATGTGGTGGCCACCGTTGATGAAGGGCAGTTCGTTGACGTGCATGGCGTGGAAGACCAGCTTGACGCCAATGAACGCCAGGATCACGGACAGTGCGTGCTTCAGGTAAACCAGGCGTGTCATCAGACCGCCGAGCAGGAAGTACAACTGGCGCAGGCCCATCAGCGCGAAGATGTTCGCGGTGAAGACGATGAACGCGCTTTGGGTAAGCCCGAAGATCGCCGGGATGGAGTCGACAGCAAACAGGAGGTCTGTGAGGCCGATGGTCACGAAGACGATCAGCATGGGGGTGAAGACCTTCTTGCCGTTAACGGTGGTCCGCAACTTGCCGCCGTCGAACTTCTCCGACATGGGCAGGACCTTGCGGAGGCGCGCAATAAGCGGGTTCTCGGCGCCTTCTTCCTCATCTTCACCGGAGTCCTTGGCCTGCTTCCAGGCAGTCCACAGCAGGAACGCGCCAAAGATGTAGAACACCCAGCTGAACTGCTCGATGACTACAGCGCCGAGTGCAATGAAGATTCCCCGAAGGACCAAGGCGATGATGATACCCACCATCAGCACTTCCTGTTGGTACTTACGGGGCACCGCGAACCGGGCCATGATGATGATGAAGACGAACAGGTTGTCGATGCTCAGGCTGTACTCGGTAACCCAGCCCGCGATGAATTGGCTGCCGTACTCCGGACCGGTGAAATAGAACATTGCTCCGGCGAAGACCATGGCCAAGGCCACATAGAAGGCGACCCACAGGCCGGCTTCCTTCATTGAGGGTTCGTGGGGGCGTTTGACGACCAGCAAGAGGTCAATCAGCAGAATAATTCCAAGGACGACGAACGAGCCGACCTCGAACCAGACAGGGAGCTCCATTTAGGGGCCTTTCGCAGGGTACGTGAAAGCGGTGTAAGTCTCTCCGGCCGCCTGGAGACTTAGTGCTCTGACATGGCGACCCGCTAGGCCCGGCGAGGCAACCATGCCTTGCGTGCTGACGGACTTAGCGCTTGGGATACTCCCCTACGTGCTTCCAACCTTACCTTAGGCGTGGCCCGCGGACTGCATCTGCCTTAGTTCCCGCTTCAACTCCTTGACCTCATCCCGGATCCGGGCAGCCACTTCGAACTGCAGCTCGGCCGCCGCCCCGTGCATCTGCTCCGTGAGCTGCTCAATGAGTCCCACAAGGTCCTCAGCGGGAGCTGCAGCGAGCCCGTCCTGCCGGACCGTCGCGGCACCCTTCGCGGCTGACTTACCCCGCTTGGCACCCTTGGCCAGGCGGTTGTTGTTCAGCAGCTCCTGGGTGTCGGCGTCCTCCTTGGCCAGCTGGTCGGTGATATCGGCGATCTTCTTGCGCAGCGGCTGAGGGTCAATGCCATGGTCGGTGTTGTACTGGACCTGGATGGCACGGCGACGGTTGGTCTCCTCAATGGCGTGGGCCATGGAGTCCGTGATCTTGTCCGCGTACATGTGCACTTGGCCCGAAACGTTGCGTGCAGCACGGCCGATGGTCTGGATCAAGGACGTCGAGGAACGCAGGAAGCCTTCCTTGTCCGCGTCGAGGATGCTGACAAGGGAGACTTCGGGCAGGTCGAGGCCTTCACGGAGCAGGTTGATGCCCACCAGGACATCGAAGACGCCCATGCGGAGCTCGCGGAGCAACTCGACGCGGCGCAGGGTGTCGACGTCGGAGTGGAGGTATTCCACTTTGACGCCGTGGCCCACCAGGTAGTCGGTGAGGTCTTCCGCCATCCTCTTTGTCAGGGTGGTGACAAGGACGCGTTCGTTCTTTTCGGTCCGTGTCCTGATCTCCCCCAGGAGGTCGTCAATCTGGCCCTTGGTGGGCTTGACCACAACCTCGGGATCGATGAGCCCCGTGGGACGAATGATCTGCTGGACAAAGCCATCGGCCTTACCCAGCTCATATTTGCCAGGGGTGGCGGAGAGGTAAACGGTTTGGCCGATCCGTTCCAGGAACTCGTCCCATTTCAGGGGCCTGTTGTCCATGGCGGAGGGCAGCCGGAAACCGAAGTCAACCAGGTTTCGCTTGCGGGACATGTCGCCCTCGTACATGGCACCGATCTGGGGAATGGTGACGTGCGACTCGTCAACGACCAGGAGGAAGTCGTCGGGGAAGTAATCCAGCAGGCAGTGGGGCGCCGTCCCGGGTGCGCGGCCGTCAATATGTACCGAATAGTTCTCGATGCCGTTGCAGAAGCCCATCTGCTGCATCATCTCGAGGTCGTACGTGGTGCGCATCCGAAGCCGTTGCGCTTCCACCAGCTTGTTCTGCCCCTCGAGCACTTTCAAGCGGTCGGCAAGTTCGTCCTCGATGCGCTTGATGGCACGTGCCATCCTTTCCGGTCCGGCCACATAGTGGGAGGCCGGGAACACGTACATTTCCTCTTCCTCCCGGAGCACTTCTCCGGTCAGCGGATGCAGGGTCTGGATATTCTCGATTTCATCGCCAAAGAATTCGATCCTGATGGCCAGTTCTTCATACATCGGGATAATTTCCACGGTGTCGCCCCGGACCCGGAATGTTCCCCGGTGGAAGTCCATGTCGTTGCGGGTGTACTGCATGGAAACGAACCTGCGCAGCAGGTGGTCCCGGTTCATCTCCGCTCCCTTGCGGAGGGTGACCATTCCGGCAATGTATTCTTCCGGCGTGCCCAGGCCGTAGATGCAGGACACCGTTGCCACCACGATGACGTCGCGGCGGGTGAGCAGCGCGTTGGTGGCGGAGTGGCGCAGACGTTCGACTTCCTCGTTGATGGAGGAGTCCTTCTCGATGAAGGTGTCCGTCTGCGCTACATATGCTTCCGGCTGGTAGTAGTCGTAGTAGGAGACGAAGTACTCCACCGCGTTGTTGGGCAGCAGTTCGCGGAATTCATTGGCCAACTGCGCAGCGAGGGTTTTGTTCTGGACCATCACCAGGGTGGGCCGCTGCACCTGCTCGATGAGCCACGCCGTCGTGGCGCTTTTGCCTGTACCTGTGGCGCCGAGGAGGACGACGTCTTTTTCGCCGTTGTTGATGCGTTCTGTCAGCTCAGCAATGGCGGTCGGCTGGTCACCGGCGGGTTTGAACTCGCTGATCACTTCGAACGGTGCGACGACACGGTTGATTTCCTGGGCAAGGCTCATGAATCAAATCTACCCCCGTCCGAGGACAGCTACTGTCCGCGTTTGCCATCAGCGGAAGAGGAATACGACGGCGGCACCCACCCCGTGCGGGCAGCCCACTCATCCATGAGCGGCCACGCCACAACGGTGAACCACGGTTCCTTGGCGTCCGCGTAGGCAGCGGTGTCCAGGTCTTCGGAATGTTGGGCTGCGAGCTCCCGCTTGTGCTCTTCGTAGAGACGCACAGCAGAGGGTTCGGCTCGCAGCCAGTCACGGAACTGCAGGGCATAGCGCCACCCGGCTGACCCTGCCGCCCGAACGTGCAGGTTCACCGGCCGGCCCGGGTCCGCGTTGGCATGGAACCTCTTTTCCCACTGCCGGGCATCCGGAAGGGAGGGTTTTGGCGTGTCATGGGTGATGTTTGGGACAGCGGGATAGCCGGCAGCGGCGAGCAGCGGTGCTATCCGGTCTGCCGTTCCCGGATCAGCTACCGTGACCTGGAGATCGATAACGTCCTTGGCTGCCAAACCGGGCACGGACGTCGAGCCTATGTGGTCAACGGCTAGGATCTCCCCCGGAGCGGACGCAGCGATGCGGGCCGCGAGCCGCCCGGCCTGCAGGCTCCACGTGGGGTCGGCGGGGACCATGACGGCTGCACCCGGCCTTGGAGCGCGTTTGCCATGGCGCAGGTTCTCCACGAACGGCACCAGGCGTTGCTCCCAGAGGACGTCGACGCGGGCCAGCAGTTCCTCCCGCGTGCCTACGTTGGTCAACACAACGTCAGCGGCGGCATTGCGGGTTTCGCGCGTCGCCTGGGCAGCGATACGGGAACGGGCATCGTCCGGTGCCATACCGCGAAACTCCACCATCCGCTGCAGGCGCACGTCGTCCGGCGCATCCACCACCAACACCAGGTGGAAGTTACTGCCCTGCCCTGTCTCAACCAACAGCGGAATGTCCTGCACCACGACGTCACCGGCGCCGGCAGCTGCTACGACCGCCGCGGCGGCTTCACGGACCAGCGGGTGGATGATGCCGTTGAGCACTTCCCGCTTCCCGGCGTTGCCAAACACGATGGAGCCCAGCTGGGGCCGGTCCAGCCGTCCGTCTTGATCGAGGATGCCCTGACCGAATGCCTCCACCACCCGCTCCAGGCCGGGAGTGCCGGGTTCCACCACCTGCCGTGCAAGGGCATCGGCGTCGACGAGGACAGCGCCCAATTCCTGCAGCCGTGACGCGACCAGTGATTTTCCCGAGGCGATGCCGCCCGTCAGCCCAATCTTCAACACCACTCAACACTAGACTGAAGCGGTGGAAATTGAGGACGACAGCCGCGCAACAACCTACACAACGCTGGCCGCGGGTCCTGATATCCGCCACGAACTGGAGATCCGCCGATCCAGGTTCATTACCGTCCTGCGTCGTTCGCCTGACGAGGAGACCGCCCGTTCGCTCGTGTCGGACTTGCGGCGGGAATTCCATGACGCCCGCCACCATTGCTCTGCGTTCGTCATCGGGCCGGACCGCATGGTCCAACGCTCCAGTGATGACGGTGAGCCCTCGGGAACGGCCGGCATTCCCATGCTCGAAGCCCTCATCAAACGCGAAACAGCACCGCAGGTGACCGACCTGAGCGACGTAAGTGTCGTCGTCGTGCGCTATTTCGGTGGGATCCTGCTGGGTGCGGGAGGGCTGGTGCGCGCCTATTCGGAGTCCGTCTCGTCAGCCTTGGAGTCCGCTCCCCTGGTGAACCGCCGACGGTTGCGGCTCTGTGCAGTGGAAGTCCCGCACGCAGAAGCGGGCCGCCTCGAAAATGAACTCCGGGGCGCAGGTTACGTCATGGCCGAAACCGGTTACGAGGCCAGGCACACCATCCTTCGGCTGGCCCTCGCGGACAACCCCGCCGAGATAACCAAGGCCCAGGGCAAGTTGGCGTCGCTGACGGCAGGGTCCGTCGAGTTGCGGCCCGAAGGAACTGAATGGATTGACATGCCCCTCTGATCTGCCCGCACCCGTCGCGATCCGACGAACGCAAAAGGACCCCTGCCCGGAGGCAGGGGTCCTTTTTGGCTATTCAGCACATCCCGTGAGGGATGCGGAATTAGTTGCCGGTGAGCTTCTCGCGCAGAGCGGCGAGTGCTTCGTCGGACGCCAGGGTACCGGCGTTGGACTCAGCAGCAGCCGGCTCCGAGGAGTAGCTGGTGGTGCCGGAGTCGCTCTCGCCCGACGTTGCAGCTGCAGCGTCGTCGGCAGCGTGCTGGGCAACCTGCTTCTTGTGGGCTTCCCAGCGGGTCTGGGCGTCAGCGTACTGCTGCTCCCAGGCTGCACGCTGGTTCTCGTAGCCTTCGAGCCATTCGTTCGACTCGGGGTCGAAGCCCTCAGGGTACTTGTAGTTGCCCTCTTCGTCGTACTCAGCGGCCATGCCGTACAGAGCGGGATCGAACTCGGTGCTGTCAGCGTCCACGCCCTCGTTGGCCTGCTTGAGGGAGAGGGAGATGCGGCGACGCTCGAGGTCGATGTCGATGACCTTGACGAACAGTTCGTCGCCAACGGAGACAACCTGCTCGGCCAGCTCCACGTGGCGGACAGCCAGTTCGGAGATGTGCACGAGGCCTTCGATGCCGTCTTCGACGCGAACGAACGCACCGAACGGAACCAGCTTGGTGACCTTACCCGGAACAACCTGGCCGAGGGCGTGGGTGCGGGCGAAGGTCTGCCACGGATCTTCCTGCGTAGCCTTGAGCGACAGGGAGACACGCTCGCGGTCCAGATCCACTTCGAGGACCTCGACGGTGACTTCCTGGCCAACCTCGACAACCTCGGACGGGTGGTCGATGTGCTTCCAGGACAGCTCGGAAACGTGAACGAGGCCGTCTACGCCGCCAAGGTCCACGAATGCACCGAAGTTGACGATGGAGGAAACAACGCCGGGACGAACCTGGCCCTTTTCCAGCTTGTTGAGGAACGTGGAGCGAACCTCGGACTGGGTCTGCTCGAGCCATGCACGGCGGGAGAGGACAACGTTGTTGCGGTTCTTGTCCAGTTCGATGATCTTGGCTTCGATCTGCTGACCGATGTACGGAGCCAGGTCGCGGACACGACGCATTTCGACGAGGGATGCGGGCAGGAAGCCGCGCAGGCCGATGTCCAGGATGAGGCCACCCTTGACAACCTCGATGACGGTACCGGTAACGACACCGTCTTCTTCCTTGACCTTCTCGATGTCGCCCCAGGCACGCTCGTACTGAGCACGCTTCTTGGAGAGGATCAGACGGCCTTCTTTGTCTTCCTTGGTGAGGACCAAAGCTTCGACCTGATCGCCAACAGCGACAACGTCGCCGGGATCAACATCGTGCTTGATGGAAAGCTCGCGGGAAGGGATGACACCTTCGGTCTTGTAACCGATGTCGAGCAGAACTTCGTCGCGGTCGACCTTGACGACGGTACCTTCGACGAGGTCACCGTCGTTGAAGTACTTGATGGTGGCGTCGACAGCTGCGAGGAAGTCCTCAGCGGTACCGATGTCGTTAATGGCGACTACGGGGGTACCGGGCTTCTCGGTGGAGGTGATGGTCATGTAGTAGGGGCTCCGTTGTGGATAGTTAGTCGGTCAGGCGAACCGCTACCGCCCGGGTCCGGACGGCAGAACACGGCAAATTACCGGGTCATCCTGATTTGTGGATTAATACAAAATGGATGCATGCACGTAGTACACGCCCGTTTATTCTAGTCGCATTGGCAAAGCATGGTCAAAAGGAGTCCTACGGGGTGAGCACGTCGCTGAGCCGCCCGAACCCAATGCCCCTGTCCAGCAGCCTCGGTAGGACAAGCGCATAGCCTTCCGCCGTGCCCCCGGCCGGCCGGTTGAAGTGTGAAATGACGATGTCACCGGCGGCTACCCGACCCACCTCGGCGGCGACGGTTGCCGCCGGATAGGTGGCTCCGCCGTCGCCGTTTACGGAGAAGTTGACGGGCACCAGGCCCACCCGGTGCGTCATGGCAGCAGCCACGTCGTCGTAGTAGGCCGTCCCTGGGCGGAAGAAGCGTGGCCTTGTCCCGGTCAGTTCGTGCACCACGTCCTGGTTGCCCATGAGCTCGTCGTAAGCCGCCGAAGCGGTAGCGGTTCCGGCGATTCCGTATGCCGACTTACCATTCACGGACAAGGGAAGGTGCGCAGTTCCGTGGTTGGCGAGCTCGAACAGCGGGTCGGCGGCCAGCTCCGCAGACAGCCCCTGGTTGGCACGGATCCAGCGGCTGTTCAAGAAGAGGGTGGCGGGGATGTTGAGCCGGCGCAGCGTTTCCAGCAGCTTCTGGTCGCATGCTGCCCCTCCCGGTCCGCCGCAAGCATCAAAGGTGAGGGCTACTTGCCGCGACTGCGAGTTGTTCACCACCCCGGTCACGTGGAGGCCCCATTCCTTGGGGCGGCGTTCGGCGAACTCCGCCAGGATCTGCTGCTTGTCCGGCACCGCCGGGGCCAGGGCAGCAGCGGCCTGCTCACGGGACCTGGCAGCGATGGACGGCGGCGGCGTAGCCGGGCCCGTTGCCGGGCCCGACGCCGGTAGGGTCGCCTCTCCCGTTGCGTCGGCATCGGTGCCGGAAGCGTTTGCTGTCTCTGAGCATGCTGCCAGGGCCGCTGAAGCGAAGCCGGCTATTCCGAGCAGCACTGATCGACGGCGGACCAACGGCCGCCGCGTGGAATCCCCCATGGATGTCCCCGTCTTGTTGTGGCTATCTGATGATGTTGGGCTAAGGCTTAGAAGTGGGTCATGCAGTGTGCGGACCGCTCAACTGCGAAGAGCTGCTGGGCTTGGAGCGCAGCGCCTGGACGCTTCTCCTTGATCCGTCCCGCGGCGGCCAACGTCACCGGTGACACGGCACCCAAATAGATCGACGCGAGGTCCGCCGCGTCCAGCCTGAGGTCGGCCGTCTCGCCCGCAGCGTCCCGCACGACGGCGGTGCTGCCGCCGTCGGACTCCACGACCCAGGCGCCGTCCGCCAGTCCTAACGGATCTGCTACTTCCATGACCAGCCTCCCTGCCGACGCGTAATGGCGTGCTTGCAGGGCTGCCGGGGTGTCCAGGATCCGGAGCCACAGCATGTCTCTGATTTCCGAAGCGTCGATGCACCTCGGATCTTCAAGGGCCCATGCCAGGGGGTCGTCCACGGGAGCCTCAGCCCACGTGATCTCGTCAATGAGGTCGATGCTGCCCAGGAAGCGCCAGAGATCAAGATACCCGGCATTTGTCGCCGCTACCAGGTCAACGATTTCCATGGTGTACGGCTTGTGCTCCCACCCTTTGAAGCGGTAAGAGACGTAGCCGTCCAACGCTCCGGAAAGGTCATAGTGCAGGGCACAGCGAACACTGGCGTCGGGCTTGCCGTCGGGGCCAATGGAGCCGGACGCGATCAGCCGGTAATACTCCTGCCGGTCCACTGAACCCGGCGATAGCCGGTGGACGCGCTCGAATACCTTTGGCGCCACGTCCAGGAGCACCGCAGGATCGGCGACCTCGACGGTGCCCTCCGAGTCGCCCTTCAGTCGGAAGCGTGGCCCGGTATCAACTTTGATGCTCCGTTCGAACGTAGCCACCCCGAAGCCAAAGCGGCCATAAATGGAGCCTTCGGACGCCGTGAGGGCAGCCATGGCCAAGCCATCGTCCTTGGCAGACTCCAGGTCGGCCGTGATCATTCCCCGAAGGATTCCGTTCCTGCGGTGGGTGCCACGGACCGTCACTGACGTAACCAAATTGGTTTCCAGGTGGCGTCCGAAGCCGATGTTCAGGGACCTGCGCATCGTGGCGTACGTCGCCACGGGTACGTCGGCACCCAAGGAATGGTCCGGCACGGTGCCGTTGACGTAAACGCCGGTCAGCTGTCGCTGGTCAGTCTCGTAAGCAGCGAGCGTCTTGGCCAGGAATTCGTCATCGCGCCGTTGCTGGTGGAAGCCATGTGAAACTGCCTGCACCCACGTGGCGCATCGGCCGTAATCGGCATCTTCCGGGTTTCCTACGGCAGGAAATCGCCGGGCGGAGTATTTTTCAAGGTTTGGTTCATTGGGATCAGCCACGCTCCCGAGCCTAACCAGACGCCGGAGGGCGCGCCACCATCTCGGCGGCGCGCCCTCCGGCGATCCATTGAATGCCTGCCCGGGTTAGTGTCCGGCCTCGTACCAGCTTGAACCCACGCCGATCTGCACATCCAGCGGGACTGAAAGGTCAGCTGCCGAGCCCATCTGTTCGATGACCAGTTTCTCCACAGCCTCGCGCTCCCCCGGTGCCACTTCGAGAACCAGTTCGTCGTGGACCTGCAGCAGCAGGCGGGACTTCAGGCCCTGTGTGGCCAGCTCCGCGGAAACGCCCAACATGGCGCGCTTGATGAGGTCCGCCGCCGAGCCCTGGATGGGTGAGTTCAATGCGATGCGCTCTGCTGCTTCGCGGGCCTGCCGGTTGGTGCTGGTCAGGTCCGGCAGGTAGCGCCGGCGGCCTTCGATGGTGGCCGTGTAACCATCCGTGCGGGCCTGGTCCACGACGCCGCGCAGGTAATCGCGAACTCCACCGAAACGGTCGAAGTAGTCCTTCATGAGGGTGCGCGCCTCATCGACGGAGATCTCCAGCTGCTTTGAAAGGCCAAAGGACGTCAGGCCATATGCCAGGCCGTATGACATCGCCTTGACCTTGGAGCGCATGGCACTGGTGACCTCGGACGGCTCAACGTTGAAGATCCGTGAGCCCACAAAGCGGTGCAGGTCCTCGCCGTCGCGGTAAGCCTGGATCAGGGCTTCATCGCCGGACAGATGCGCCATGATGCGCATCTCGATCTGCGAGTAGTCCGCGGACAGCAAGCACTCGTAGCCCTCGCTGACGACGAAGATACCCCGAACACGCCGTCCTTCCTCGCTGCGGACGGGGATGTTCTGCAGGTTGGGGTTGTTGGAGGAGATACGGCCGGTTGCTGCGATGTTCTGCGCATACGTGGTGTGGATGCGGCCATCGTCGGCAACGGACTTCTTGAGGGTCTCCACCATCTGGGCCAGCTTGGAGGACTCACGGTGCGCCATGAGCTGGACCAGGAACTCGTGTCCGGTCTTCTCCAGCAGCCCCTTCAAAGACGCAGCATCCGTGGTGTAGCCGGACTTGATCTTCTTGGTCTTGGGGAGCCCAAGTTCGTCAAAGAGGACGGTCTGGAGCTGCTTCGGCGATCCGAGGTTTACCTCGTGGCCGATCGCAGCGAACGCCTGTTCCTGGGCATTGCCGATCACCTTGGTGAGGTCGGCAAGTTGCTCATCCATTCGGTCCGTGGAGACGTAGATACCCGTCAGCTCCATCTGCGCCAGGACGCGCGCGACGGGAAGTTCAAGCGTCGTCAGCAGGGCATCGGCCTTGATGTCGGCAAGTTCGGTTTCGAAGTGCTTGCTGAGTGCGTGCACGACGGCGGCATGCTGGACGAGCGCTGTTGCGGCAACTTCGTCGGTTTCCCCGGAAAGGTCCAGCTCCAGCTGGCCGGAGGGGGCTGCAGCCGCCGCGAGCGAAATTTTCAAGTGCACCTGGGCGAGCTCGGCGAGGTCGTAGCTGCGACGGTCGGGCTGGATCAGGTAACCGGAAATCGAGGTGTCATCCACCACGCCCTCAAGTCCAAGGCCCCGGTTGTGCAAGGCCTTGAGCGCCGATTTGAACTCGTGCAGCACTTTGGCTTCTTCGGGGTCCCGAAGCCAGCGAAGCAGCACGGACTCTGCCGCCGCATCCAGGTCCGCGAGTTCAATGTACGCAGCACCGTTGTTGCGGACTACTGCCAGGGCACTCGCGTCGTCACCGATGCGCCCGGGAACCAATTGCACCGCGAGGGCTGAGCGCATGCCGGCCCCTGCGCCGAAGAACGCCTCCAGCGACCCAGCGTCCGTGATCCTGGAAAACTCCGGAGCGTCGATGGTGTCCGGTGCGGCACCGGCCGTGTCGTCGCCGTAAAGGTCGAAGAGCCGGGTGCGGAGCGTCCGGAATTCGAGCTCTTCAAAGAGCTCTTCAATTGCCTGGCGGTCAGGGCGTGGTTCGTGCAGGTCCGCCAGGGTGAGGGGCAGATCAAGATCGGACAGCAACTGGTTCAGCCTGCGGTTGCGCTTGACGTTCTCCAGGTTCTCCTTGAGGGCACCGCCGACCTTGCCGCCGATGGAATCGAGGTTTTCCAGAATGCCTTCAAGGCCGCCGTAAAGGTTGATCCATTTGGCAGCGGTCTTGGGGCCAACGCCGGGAACACCGGGCAGGTTGTCCGCCGATTCCCCGACCAGTGCGGCGAGGTCCGAGTAGAGGCTCGGTTTGACGAAGTACTTCTCTTCGATGGCAGCAGC
Source organism: Paenarthrobacter sp. CAP02 (assembly GCF_040137855.1). Taxonomy (NCBI): domain Bacteria; kingdom Bacillati; phylum Actinomycetota; class Actinomycetes; order Micrococcales; family Micrococcaceae; genus Paenarthrobacter; species Paenarthrobacter sp. CAP02. The sequence goes on from NZ_JBEEII010000003.1 coordinate 390,041, forward strand.
GTCCATCTTGGGGATGTTGCTGACGCCCTGCTTCGGGTAGAGCACAAAAACGTTGTCGTTGATGAGCTGGAAGGCGTCCCTGTCACCGGAGACAAGGAGGACCTCGAAGCCCGCCGCGTCGCCCTGTGCTGCCAGCGTAGCCAGGACATCGTCCGCTTCATATCCGGGCATGGCAATGGTCCGGATCCCCCATGCCTCCATGACCTTGGCAATGAGTCCGATCTGGCCCGCGAACTCCGCGGGGGTGGCGTTGCGTCCGCCCTTGTATTCGCTGTACTCGGCCTTGCGGAACGTGGTGTCGTCGGAAACGTCGAAAGCCACGGCAACGTGGGTGGGCTTCTGATCCTTGATCAGGTTGATCAGCATGGACGTGAAGCCGTGCACTGCGTTGGTGTATTGCCCCCGTGCAGTGGAGAAATTCTCGGCGGGAAGGGCATAGAACGCCCTGAACGCCATGGAGTGGCCATCGAGGACCAGCAACCTGGGCCGGCCCTCCCCCGTGCTGTTGGCTGAAGGTGCGGGTGCTGTAGCGACGGCAGCAGCCTGGGCCGTTGGAACCTGGTCCGGTTTGGTTGTTTCACTCACAGGTGCCAGCCTAGTTGGCATGAAGGACAATTTCACGCCGAACCCGTTTGTCGACGAGCTGAATGAGGCAGGTGTGCCTGAAGAGTTCCATGATTGGCTGTCGGCACACGGAGTTGGTGCCCTGGTGGTGAAACTCGGCATCCGTTTCACCGAAATGGGAGCCGAACGCATCGTGGCGACGATGCCCGTTGAGGGCAATACCCAGGTGGCCGGGATCCTCCATGGCGGGGCCCACGTGGTCCTCGCCGAGACACTGGGATCCTTCGCCGCATCACTGCATGCCGGAAGGGGCAGGCATGCAGTCGGCATCGAAGTGGGCGCCACCCATCACCGCTCGGTTGCTGCCGGCCTGGTGACGGGAACCTGCACGGCCATCCATCTGGGAGGAACCCTTGCCACACACGAGATCGTCATCACCGACGACAAGGGCCGCCGCCTCTCAACGGCCCGGATCACCAACATGATCCGGGACAACCGGCACTAGCCAGTGGTGACGGACTGCGGCATCCGGTAATGCAGTTCCGCCGCGGCGCCCCCAAGGATGCGGGACGAGACCAACTCTAGGGGCGCCGTCGGGCCTTTCAACGGCAGGAGCCGCTTGCCGGCGCCCAGCACCACCGGAATGATGGTGACGATCATTTCGTGGAGGAGTCCCGCGTCGGCAAATTGGGCCACCAAATCTCCGCCACCGACCAACCAGACGTTCCTGTCGCCTGCGGCCTTGAGAAGGTCAGGGGCGAAGCTGCGAACGTCACCGCGGACGAAGGTAATATCCGATCCCGCCGGCGCAACGTAGTCGTGGTGGGTGAAGACCCAGCATGGCGTTTCCGGATACGGCCAGTTGTCCGGCTCGTGGTCGATCAGCCACCGGTAGGTGTCACCGCCCATGGCGATACAGCCCACTCCCGCCATGAAGGACCCGATGCTCTCGTTCACGCCGTCCACCTGGTCGAACTGCAGGAGCCAGGCGAGGTCGTCATCAGGTGAGGCGATGAAGCCGTCAATGGTTGCCGCTACGTAGTACTGGAAAAGTGACATGTCCCCAGACTAGCCAGCGTCACGCACAGGTGAGGACCTGGACCTGGCCTTTAAGGTGCGGCCGTGGTGGACGGTTCAGGCGACGTGGAGGGGGCCGAGAGGGCGTCCGGCGGCTGTGTTGCGGGACTGGTCCGGGTGGGCTCCGACGGACTTCGGGTACCCGTGGACCGGCCGGAGTCCTCGTAGAAGAACGTGACAGTTCCTGCGACCTCCACCGTGTCGGTGATCGAGATCCTGACCGAGTCCCGACCCTGTGCCGGGGGCATCCGGAGGTAGACCGCTCCATAGTCCTGCCGGTCACCAACAAGGTCGACATCCGCAGGTACGCCGTCTAACAGGACCTCGCTTACATGCACGTAGTACCCGTCCAGGCGGACAATGGTGCCGCCCGTGCTGGGACCCGTTGCGCGGGTTGTGCCGGGAAGCGGGTTGAGCTCCTCGTCCACCACAGTCAACCCGACCAGCTGCCTGGGGCAGGCCTCTCCTTGCCCGGGCTGAACGTTGAAGGCCGCCTGCGGATTACTACGGTGCTGGGCAAGCAATGATGCAGCGGTAATGGCAACCCTGAATTCCAGGCACTTGCTCTGTGGAATCTGCGGAGTTGCGCCCACGGCTTTGGATGCCCGTTGCCAGTCATGCTGGCTTCCGCTTTGCACAGCCCGGCAGACAGCCGCTCCCGCCTGCCACACAGCGGCGTCCTCAGCGCCTTCAAGGCTTTGGGCCAAGGCGTCGCATTGGAATTGTTGAAGCAGGAGATATCGCTGTCCCGACACTGGGTCGTTGGGCCCAATGGGTCCGGCAGGCAACCACTGCACAACTTGCGCGTCCGCCTGCGGCCCGCCAGAGGTGGTTGGCGCGCCGGCCGGTTCCGGCGCACTGGAACTGGCTGGCGCTGCGGAGACTGCCGGATCGGTAGCTTCGCGGGGCTGGGCGGTAGTTGGGGCGGCGATGGTTGGCTGCAGTTGCTGCGAGGTGCCCTGGGTGGCTGCGCTGGAGCCTTGGTCAGGCCGGAGTCCTTCCGTGGATGGGGGAAGGCAGGCAGAGAGTCCCAGCATCAGGATCGGCGCCAAGGCCAGCCCGATGACTTGGTTCCGGGATTGGCATTTCATGACAGCCCCACATCTGCCGGATCACGATCACGCAGTCACGTGCACAACTACACTGCTGATTATTCTCCCGATGGGGTGTGACTGCCAGAGCGGCCGCTATTTACCGAAGTAAGGGACGATCAGGTAGATGCCGAACAGGACGGCTATTCCGCACACGCCGAAACACACGTAGGCAAGCGAGCGGATCAATGCGGGTGACTTCTGCTGGGCGTCACCGGCGATGGCAGTCAGGCGTACCCCCAGTGAATACAGGACAACCAGGGTAACCGCAGCCACGAGGGTGACACCTGCAACCTGCAGCAATTCCAACCATTTCATCGCTGCACGTCTCCGCTCGGGGTGGTCTTTCGGTTTTTCTTCTTTTTCCTGAACTGCACTGCGTGGCCGGCCTCGTCGACTTCCACGGCGTTATGGTGGCCGACATGGGATCTACGTGAAACCACGAACATGAACACCACAGCGGACGTTCCAACCACTGCTGCGATGACGACGCCAACGACGCCGGTCCCCACCAGGAGCGCCGTCAGGGCCCCGACGATCGCCGAGGCCGGGAGGGTGAACAGCCAACCCAAAGCAATCTTGCCCGCAGTTCCCCAACGGACCGAAGTGCCTTTACGACCCAGGCCGGAACCGATGACGGAACCCGACGCAACCTGCGTGGTGGAGAGCGCGAAACCCAGGTGCGATGACGCGAGGATGGCCGAGGCCGTGCTTGTTTCAGCGGAGAACCCCTGCGCGGGCTTCACCTCGGTCAGACCGGAGCCCATGGTCCGGATGATGCGCCAGCCGCCGGCATAGGTGCCGATCGCAATGGCCAGGGCGCAGGCGGTGATGACCCAGAACTGGGGGCCGCTGCCGGGGGCCTGGGTGCCTCCAGCGATCAGGACCAGGGTGATGATGCCCATGGTCTTTTGGGCGTCGTTCGTACCGTGGGCGAGGGCCACCAGGCTGGACGTGAAGATCTGGCCCGTGCGGAACCCACCGCGCTTCTGGGTGAGTTTGTCGCCGGTCTCGGGATCGTGCCGCGACGTGAGCGCGTAGGCGAGGCGGGTACAAATGTAGGCCACGAACCCCGCGATCAGGGGTGCGATGACTGCGGGCAGAATGACCTTCTGCAGGACAGTTTCAAAGTTGATGGAGTGGAAGCCAATGCCAACCACTGCGGCGCCGATCAGGCCGCCGAAAAGGGCGTGCGAGGAACTTGAAGGCAGACCCTTGAGCCAGGTGATCATGTTCCAAAGAACTGCGCCCATGAGTCCCGCGAAGATAATGTCCGGCGTGATGTGGATGCCGTCCGTACCTTCCCGGATCAGGCCTCCGGAAATGGTCTTGGCCACTTCGGTGGAGAGGAACGCGCCCACGAGGTTGAGCACAGCCGCCAGGGCAACAGCCGTTTTGGGCTTGATCGCCCCCGTAGCGATGGGTGTAGCCATCGCATTGGCTGTGTCGTGAAACCCGTTGGTGAAGTCAAAAAATAGGGCCAACGCTATTACCAGCGCGACCATGAAGGTGATATCCACCTGTTGCCCAATCTGCAGAGTCGACGTTCAGCAGTTCCACTTCCCCGTACCTGCCATCCACAGCATAGTTCAGCATCTGTTCAACTGACTCGACTTGCGGGATTCATTCTGGCGGGCTTGAAACCTTAAGAATCCTACGTGGCGGGGCCCTGAGCGGACAAACGTACCCGGGACAGGCATCAACCCAAATATGCCCGGACGGCCGCCAAATCCTTGCGTGTCAGCCCCTTCCGTGGATCCGGGGAGATGCACAGCACACGGTCCTGCTGGTACTCGGCCCAGGAACGTGCCTCGGACTCGGCACTGAGTTGGTCATCCAGCCAGATCATCCGATCACTACCGGCCGACGCCAGATCCTTCTGGAGGGCCACCAGCTTCCACCATTCGGGGCCCTCGTCCCAGCCCTGGCTGGAGAGTACCGGCCAGCCCTCACCCCTCAATCCAATGGCGGGGCAGAGGAACTCAGGCGCCAACCGTTCCCAGGTGGTGAGCCAGACGAAGCGGGCAGCCGGGTGGCCGGAGAGGTCATTAAGCTCGGCCACGACCTCGGGTGCGAAAGCAACTTCGAGGATGCCCGCATCGGCGAAGGTCCATTCGTTACCCCAGTCAGTGGTTCCTGCGGGACTGAAGGGGTTCACCACGCCGTCGACATCCAGGTAGATCGACACCGGAGCTGTCCGCCCTTGGGTGGATTCCATGTCCACTCCCCCTTCCCCAACGGTTCAGCATCAGCCTACGGGATGGCGCAATCGTCGGTCTGGGGTTGGGGAGAATCAAACTCTTGACGTTCGTCATGTAAGTGATATTCTCAAGGCATGGAAAAGCCCCCCGTCCATTCCCCGCAGAGTGTCCGCCACATCGAAGAAGGTGTCCGGACCGATTTCCGCCATGCGATGTCTTACGGCGGATATCTGGACCTTGACCAATTGCTCAGTTCCCAGCACCCGCTCAGCGAGCCGGAACACCATGACGAACTGCTGTTCATCATCCAGCACCAGACCAGCGAGCTGTGGCTCAAGCTTGTACTGCACGAACTCCTGGAAGCCCGGAGGTTGTTCGACGCCGACAACCTGGGAAAAGCGCTCAAGTGCATCGCCCGCGTGAAAGCCATCCAGCGCACCATGACCGAACAATGGTCCGTCCTGGGCACCCTGACGCCTCGCGAGTACTCCCAGTTCCGCGGCTTCCTGGGGAGTTCCTCGGGTTTCCAGTCCTACCAATACCGCGGTGTCGAATTCCTGCTGGGAAACAAGAACCGGGGAATGTTGCGCGTGTTCGAAAGTGAGCCCGAGGCCCACGCACTGCTCGGCAGGTTGTTGGAGGAGCCAACTCTCTACGATGCGTTCCTGGGCGTCCTTTCCCGTGCCGGCTACGACATTCCTGCCGACATCCTGGAGCGGGACACCAGCGAACCCTGGACCTTCCGCCAGGACCTCGTTCCCATCTTCCGGAAGATCTACGAGTCCGATGACACGCAGTGGGGACTCTACGAAGCGTGCGAAGACCTGGTGGACATCGAGGACAACTTCCAGGCCTGGCGGTTCCGGCACCTCAGGACCGTCCAGCGCACCATTGGGTTCAAGGTAGGAACCGGCGGATCGTCCGGAGTGGACTTCCTCAAGCGCGCCCTGGACCTGACCTTCTTCCCCGAGCTCTACGCCGTCCGGACCGAGATCGGCAACTAAGCAACACTGCCCGCCTACACCGCAGGAGGAACCATGACCACCGCACAGCAGACCCACCGGCCAACGTCGGCCGAACTGGATGCCGCCGATCCCCTCGCCGCCCAGCGTGAAGCCTTTTACGCGCCCGACGCCGATCAGCTCACCTCATATTTGGACGGCAACTCACTCGGACGCCCCCTGAAGGCCACCGCCGCACATCTGGCGTCCTTCGTCCACGACGCCTGGGGCAGCCGCCTCATCCGGGGCTGGGATGAACAATGGATGGACGAACCCACAAACGTTGGCGACCGCATCGGTGAAGTGACTCTTGGCGCGGCGCCGGGACAGACCACAGTTGGCGATTCGACGTCGGTAATGCTTTACAAGATGATCCGCGCCGCGGTGGATTCCCAACCCGGACGCGACGAGATCATCATTGACCGCGACAACTTCCCCACCGACCGGTTCATTATTGAGGGAATCGCCAAGGAACGCGGCGCAACCATCAAGTGGATCGCTGCCAACCCCGCCAGTGGTGTCCGCGCGGACGACCTGGACGGACTGCTTGGCGAGCGGACCGCCGTCGTGGTCCTCAGCCATGTGGCGTATCGCTCGGGGTTCCTTGCGGACGCGAAGGGAATCACCGCCAAGGTCCACGAGGCCGGTGCGCTGATGCTCTGGGACCTGTGCCACTCAGTCGGTTCCGTGCCACTGGAACTGGACGCATGGGGAGTCGACCTCGCGGTGGGCTGCACGTACAAGTACCTCAACGGTGGACCCGGCTCACCGGCCTTCGCCTATGTGAATGCCTCCCAGCAGGACCGCTTGCAACAGCCCATTTGGGGATGGATGGGCGCCGCGAACCCCTTCGGCATGACGGATTCCTACGAGCCTGCGCAGGGAATCCGGCGGTTCATCACGGGAACACCGCCGGTGCTGGCCATGCAGCCCCTCAAGGACATGGTGGAACTGATCGCTTCGGTAGGCATGGAGGCCGTCCGGGAGAAGTCGGTCAAGATCACCGAGTATGCCATCGCTTTGGCCGAGGAACACCTGGTGCCTCTCGGCGCCGAAATTGTGAGCCCCCGGGACCCTGCCGAGCGTGGCTCGCACATCACCGTGGACCACCCGCTCTTCGCTGATGTCACTGCGGCCCTCTGGGAAAAGGGGGTGATTCCCGATTTCCGCCCGCCGCACGGGCTGCGCATTGGCCTCTCACCGTTGAGCACCAGCTACGCCGAGGTCGAGCTGGGAGTGACCGCCATCCGGGACGCCCTCGCCGAACTGCTGTGAGCCTGAAGTGAGCGCTGTACTGGACGATATGGACTCCCGCCCCGGGAGTACCACTTCATTGCTGCGGACCGTCATTGGATTGTACTTGAGGGATGCCGGGGGCTGGATGTCGGCGAAGGACATCGTTGCCCTGATGGAGGCCCTCGGCACGTCCGGCACAGTCACGCGGACCGCCTTGGGCCGGTTGCGCAAGAAGGATGTGGTCCTGCAGGAAAACCGTGACGGACTCCCCGGCTATACGCTCACCGACGGCGCCTCCACGATGCTGGCCCGTGGTGACCGCCGGATCTACAACCCCCGCAGCATGGGCGACGCCGATCCGTGGTGCCTGATCTCGTTTTCCATTCCGGAGACCGAACGCGAAAAGCGACACCAGCTGCGGCGCAGGCTCCATTGGATCGGCTGCGGGACAGTGGCCGCGGGTTTGTGGATTTGCCCTGACTCCCTGCGGGGGGAGGTCGAGGAAATCCTGGCCGACCTGGACCTGCGGGACATGGCAACCGTCTTCGTGACCGAAACCCCGTTGGTAGGTGGCAGCCTCCGGGATGCCGCATCGAACTGGTGGGACCTGGAGGCGGTGGCCGGCCTTCACAAGGACTTCATCAGTGAGCATGGTGCCGCGGTTTCAGGCCACGCCGTTGACGTCTCTGCACAGGCCTTCGCCACCTACGTCCAGTGCATCGACCGATGGCGGATCATCCCATACCTCGACCCCGGGTTGCCGGCCGCCTTCCTGCCAGCCGACTGGCCCGGGGCCGAGGGTGCTGAATTGTTCAAACGGATTGTTGCCGCCTATGCCGAACCCAGTGCCGAATTCGTTCGACGCTGCCTGGCGGGCACGGCCGCAGCTACGGTTTCCTGACGGCGAGTCCCCGCCAGTACGGCTCCCCAAGGTCTTCGATGGGAGTCTTGGCGGTTTCCCGTGAGAAATAGGCGGAGACGCCGGCGATGGCCATGCACAGCGCCGCGAACCCGGCGACAGGAAGCCACCCGTCCTGGCCCTTGCCCAGCAGCAGTCCGGCGATGAGGGGAGCAAAGCCGGCCACCACCAATCCCAACTGGTTCCCCAAAGCCATACCCGAATACCGGACCGGTGCGGCGAAGAGTTCGGCGAAGTAGGCGGGCCATATTCCGTTGAAGCAGGAATAGAGCAGCGTCATGTTGATGAACGCGGCGGCGAAGACCAGGAAGATGTTTCCGCTGGACAACGCCATGAAGTAGGCGAAGATCGTCGCTGAGCAGCCTATTGCCGCTGTGAGGAGCAACGGCCTGCGTCCCCAAGTGTCGGACAGTTTCGCCGTCAGGGGCATCACGAACATGGACAAGCCAATGGCCACCGCGTTGACGGTCAGGATGGATGCCTTGTCGAAGCCTGCGGCGCCGGTGGCGTAGGACAAACCGAAAACTGTGAAGATCGTCTGCATGACAGACATGATGGACATGCCAACCACCCTCGCCACATCGGCTGACTGGAAACGAAGGACTTCCCGCAGCGGCATCGGGGCCACGGCCTGCCGGTCCTTGGCGTCCTCAAACACCGGAGTCTCATCCAGGTGCGTCCGCACCCAGTAGGCGATGCCCAACACCACAATGGACAACCAGAACGGGATGCGCCAACCCCAGCTCATCAACGCCTCGGTGGGCAGTGCGGACACCGGGATAAAGACGAGTGTCGCGAGCACCATGCCGGAGGCATAACCGGTCATGACGAAGCTGGTAAAGAAGCCGCGGCGGCCCTCGGGTGAGTGTTCCAGGGTCAGTGTGGACGCACCTGCCGATTCCGCCCCTGCAGAGAACCCCTGCGCCAGGCGGCCAATGACCAGGAGGACCGGCGCCCAGAAGCCAATCTGGCTGTAGCTTGGCAGGAACCCGATGCCGAGGGACGACAGTCCCATAACGCCCAGGGTGATGAGCAGGATTTTCTTGCGGCCCAGCTTGTCGCCGAAGTGGCCCATGACCAGCCCACCCACCGGCCGGGCCACATAGGCCACGCCGAAGGTGGCGAAGGCCCCGATCAGGCCCACCGCAGGATCATCGGAGGGAAAGAAGAGCGGCCCGAAAACCAGCGCGGCGGCTGAGCCATAAATGAAGAAGTCGTAGTACTCGAGGGTGCTTCCGAGGAACGAGGCCAAAGCCGCTTTTCCGGGGGTCTTGCGCAGCGTCGTTTGCTGGGCAGTTGTAGACATGGCTGTTCTCCTTCGAACGGCGTCCAAATGGTGCTAGAGGTGGAAATCGACGGCGATGATGTGCTCGCTGTTGGGAAACGAGTACTTCTTGAGTGGCTCGTGGAGGGGATGGGTGTTGTAGGCATCGATGTCCTCGGCAGAGGCGAAGTCGGCAACGATCGCGTAGTCGAAGGACCGTTCGTGCTGGAAGACGTCAGCGCCGTGGGTCAGTTTCAGAAGGCCCGGAATCTTGCCGTCCATCGCATCCAGGCCTGCCACCCATGCGGCTTTGTCCGCTGCGGGAAAGTCAGGCTTGAACTTGAACAACACTGCGTGGCGGATCATGCTCCCACTCCTGTCGTCACACTGTCACCCGCATACTCGGCCGGTTGGCCGGCAATGGTCCGACCCGCAAGGTATCCCATGGTCATGATGGGGCCAAGGGTGGCTCCCGCCCCCGGGTAGCCTGCGGCGTAGGCATTCTCCGTGGTGTTACCGGCGGCAAAAAGGCCTGGGATGGCGTTGCCGTCCACGTCCAGGACGCGGGCCCGGCCGTCCGTCGCTACGCCTCCGTTGCTTCCGAACGCACCGTTGACCACCTCCATTGCGTAGAACGGTCCGGTCAACAGCGGGCCCAGTGACGGATTGGGCCAAGGGCAGTCGTCATCGCCCCAGTACTTGTCGTAGGCGCTTTCACCCCGGCCGAAGTCCGGGTCCTCACCTTTGACGGCATATTCGTTGAAGCGGCTGACCGTTGCGTTGAGTTCGTCGGCAGGGACACCCATCTTTTCGGCCAGCTCTTCCAGCGTGGGTGCTTCGATCAGGTAGTCCGGCGTCGGTTGGCCGGCCCGGTGAGCCAGGACGCCGTAGCGCTCCAAGTAGCCGTGGTCGAAGACCACATGTGCCGGAGTGTTCAGGGTCTGGTTGTTCGGCGAATCCCAGGACTGCAGGCAGCGTGCGAGGTCGTTGTAATTCTGGGACTCGTTGGCGAATCGGCGTCCCTGCCGGTTGACCATGAGCGAGCCAGGTCCTTGCCGTTCGAACCTCAGCAAGGTGCCAATGGGCGCTCCATCGCGGGTGTCTCCCGTGATGGACATCGGCGCCCACCAGGCTTCACGGGTTCCGCGGGTCTGTGCCCCGATCCGCTGTGCCATCTTTAGTCCGTCGCCAGTGTTGGAGGGTGGTGAGCACATGATGTACAGGCGGGAGGCCAGCAACGAATCGGCCAGCGCCTTGTCCCACTCGAAGCCACCGGTAGCGAGGACGACGCCGTCGTTGGCGTGGAAAGTTTCACCCGACTCGAGTTCGACGCCCACTACCCTGCCGCCGTCGAGCAGGAGTCGTTGACCGCGGGCGCCAACCACCAGTGCCGCGCCATCCCGGACCAGGCTCGCAAGCAGCATGGCTACCAGGGCATGGCCTTTGGCCACAAGTCCTTGTTCCTGCCGCTGGTTCAGTTCATTCCACGGGAATTTGGTGAAGGCACCCCAGTTCTCATACTCCTGCATAGTGAACGGCGCCCTGCCGTCGGACCGGACATGGTGGGCAAGTTCGCCAAGTGCCTCGCGGATGTTGAACAGTTCGGGTTCAACGGTCCGCCCGCCTTCAACGGAACCGGGAAGGTCCTGGCGGTAGTCCGGGAAATTATCCAGGAAGATGAAACGGACCCCGCATTCGTCCTCGGTAAAACGGAGCATGGTGTCCCCGTAATCGAGGGCAGCATCAAGGAGCTCTTCGCGGCTACGTCCGCGGGCCACAGCGCGGATGTATTGCGCCGCGGCTTCCTTGGAGTCGCTCAGACCGGCTTCGCGGGCGTGGTGGTTGTCGGCCACCCACAGCATGCCTCCCGATACCGCGGAGGTACCGCCCAGCAGCTCGGTTTTTTCGAGGACGACGACGGATTTGCCCGCCTTTGCGGCGGTGGCCGCCGCCGTCAGGGCGCCTGCGCCCGAGCCGACCACGACGACGTCGTAGGTATCGGTTTGTGTGCCGTTCAGGAATTTCACGGTGGAGCCTTTCGGGAATGAAATGGGGTTGCAGTTGCCAGGCGGGTCAGACTGCGGTGTAGCCGCCGTCGATCACCAGTTCGGATCCCGTGGTGAACCGGGACTCATCGGAAGCGAGGTACAGCACGCCGTAGGCAATTTCGTCCGGTTCGCCCTGCCTGGGCAGCGGGTTGCTGCCTACCAACTGCCGGTAATAGGCCTCTGCCCCGATCTCGGACTGTTCCGCCGACCGGCGGCTCATCCTGGTGTTCATGGATCCGGGGTGGATGGAGTTCACCCGGACACCGTGGGAGCCGTAGGTGGCGGCGTCGGACTTGCTGAGGAGCCGGACAGCGCCCTTGGTTGCGTGGTAGAGCGGCACGTTGCGTCCGCCGGTCAGTCCGTGGATGGAGGAAAAGTTGATGATGCTTCCGGACTGCCTGGCGATCATGCCTGGAACCACGTACTTGGTCATGAGCCAAACCCCTTTGACGTTGACGTCAAAGATGGCGTTGAAATCTTCCATGGACGCGGTGTGGCTTGCTCCGGCGACGCCGATGATACCGGCTGCGTTGACCAGGATGTCCGGAGCGCCGAGCTCTTCGCTGAGTTTTCCGATCGTCCTTGCGACGCTGGACTCATCGGTGACATCCACGTCGTATTCGGTGATACCGGGATGGTTGCCCCCGGCCGGCGTCCCGGCCCGGTCCAACGAGGCTACGGACGCCCCGTGGTCAGCCAACAACCGGGCGGTTGCGCTTCCCAGGTCTCCCCTGCCGCCGGTAACCACAGCCAGTTTCCCGGCCACGCGTTGGGACGGCTTTCCGTGTACTGCTGACTCCATGACCAAAACTCCTCCTGCCGCGGCATTGCGGCGTTCAAACATCACTACGGCGCAGGGCAGCACGGAAGAGGGCCCGGGGCCGTTGATGTACTTGGGCTGAATGCCTTGAGGGTCAATGTCCTCGTGTATGGCGCCGGCCGGTGTTCCGGTCCGCAGTGCCCTGCTGTGCGCTCCACTCTGCCAGCGTGCTTGTGAGTGGGGCCACAGCGTTACCGATGAACGGGAATCAGATGTTGCCGTTGCTTTGGCGGAGCGCGCCTTTGAGCTCTCCGCGCCAACCCAGGGCCCTCGAAATACCGCGCGCGGCAGTCATCAATACGGGCACGCGCACGGCCGCGTTTTCTTCATTCCTGGGCACCACAACGCTTAAGGCAGCCACCACGGTGTTCGTTCGACCGAAGACGGGAACCGCGATTCCGCTTGATTCCGGCACGATGATTCCGGGCATGGACGCGAACCCCCGTTGGCGGATGGCTGCAAGGTGTCGGCGCAGATCAGCTGGATTGGTCAGCGTGGCATCGGTGAACTTCTCCAGCGTCCGGGACAGAAAGAGGTCCTGGTAGGCAGCCGGCGAGTAGGCCAGCAGGACCAACCCGGACGATGTACCGTGCACGGGAAGCCGGCCGGCCACCTTGGTGATGTCCACCATGGAATCCCTGGAGCCGATGCGTTCGATGTAGAGGACCTCGTCGGAGTCCAGGATCCCAAGCGTCGTTGAATGCTGGACCACCGATTGAACGTCTTCCATGAACGGCAACGCGGCGTCCCGCAGGCCCACCATCCGCGAACTCCTGGAGACGAGCTCCCACAGCCGTATGCCCACGCGGACCTCAGCATTGGCTTCGCGTTCAAGCAGGCCCTCGGCCAGCATCTCGTCCACCAGGCGATACGTGGTGGTCACTGGAAGCCCGGATCGGCGCGCCAGCGTGGCGACATTCATGGTGCGGTGGGAGTCATCAAATGCTCCCACCAGCCGAACGACGCGGCGGATGACGGACTCGCCTGAGGCCGAGTTGGCCATGCTAATCGCCTGATTTCACGCGTGAGACGAACCTGAACCTGTCCCCACGGAACGTGCTGCGGGTCCACTCCACCGGAACACCTGTGGCGGATCTGGCCAGCCGGTGTACCACCAGCAGTGGTGCACCCATTTCGATTCCGAGAAGCTGAACGTCGCCGGGACCTGCCAGGGCAGTTTCCACAGTATCTTCCACGTCAGCGACCCGGATCCCGTAGACGTCCTCGAGGACCGCGTACAGCGACCCGGATTTGGACAGGTTCGACTTGAAACGCGGCAGCTTGCCCGGCAGCCAGGCGACTTCGTGGGCCAACGGCTCGCCCTCGATCAAGCGGATCCGCTCCAACCGGGTGACCTGCGCGCCCTCTTCCAATCCCAAGTGCGTCGAGACGACGGTGTCCGCCCGGACGACGTCCAGGCCGATCAGGGTGGAGTCGGGACGGAGGCCTTGCGTGCGGGCGTCATCGGAAAAGGACGTCAATTGCCGGACGTGCGTCACCTTGGGTGGTGCTACGAAGGTTCCGTGCCCTTGGATCCTGCCCAACCTGCCTTCCGCGACGAGCTCGCTGATCGCCTGCCGGACCGTGGTGCGGGAGGTTGCATACTTTTCCGCCAGTGCCCGCTCGGTGGGGATAAGCGTCCCGGGCTGCAGACCCGCGATCAGCGCCAAGACCTCCGTTTTGAGGAGGTAATATTTCGGCGCAGCAGGTGCAGCTTCTGGTTGCATGTTGGACATCCTACTTGTAGACAGCTGGATTGGTCTATGCCAATCTAGGGACTGTTGGTTTCAACCAACTGCGGCGAGCCAGGGGCACTCCCCCACCTTCGCACAGACAGTCCGCACCTGAACCGAAGGGACGCCAGTTGAAGGACACCGTGAACTTGAGGAGCGCCGCTGCGAAGCGGGCCGGGACCCTGATCCGCGCCATCGCACCCGGCAGGACCAAAGCATCGGCGATGCTCCCGTGACGCCGCGAGTCCTCGGCCTCCACATCGGCGGCTCAAAGACACACGCCGTCCGTTCGGACCAAGCGCAGGGAGTCAGCGGATCACCGGGGAGCTCCGGTGGTGAAATCACGGAAACCAGCGCCAACTTGTCATCGGTCGGGCATCAGGGCGCTGACGCGGTCCTGCGCCGGATTGCCGCAAGCGTGGGAGGTGGAGTCAAAGCCGTCTGTGCGGGTGCAGCGGGCGCCGACACGCCAGCGAGCCGTGCTGTCCTCTCCGCCCTCCTCATGGAACATTTCCCCGGCGCCAAAGTCGAGGTGGTCCACGACACCCGCATTGTCCTCGCGGCCGCCGGCCTCGACGCCGGCGCCGTGCTGGTCGCTGGCACCGGCTCGGTAGCCTGGGGTCGAAACGCCGAGGGACGCGAAGCGCGAAGCGGCGGGTATGGCTATTTGCTGGGCGATGAGGGCAGCGGCTACTCAGTGGTGCGCGACGCCGTCCGGGAAGCCCTGCGCGAGTACTACGCCGGACTGGAGCCTGGGATCCTGGTTCGGGCGCTGATGGAAGCAACCTCCAGCGCCGATGCCCTGCAGCTCATGGACTTCTTCTACGCGAAGCCGGAACCTGACCACTGGGCCAGCCTGGCCCCGCTCGTCCTGGAGTTTGCAGCTGAGGGAGACCCCGCTGCCGTTCGGATCCAGGCCGAGGCCGCGCATTCCCTGGCAACACTTGCCCGCCAGGTACTGGGGGAACTGGGCCTGGACCTGCCGCTCGTCATGGCCGGGGGCCTGCTGGTCAACCAGAGCCAGCTGGCTGGTGCCGTAGCCAGGAAAGTTTCCCTCGAGGACCCGTCATCCGTCCGGATCCTGACACAGGCCCCGGTGCACGGTGCGGTGGAACTGGCGCGCCAGCTGATCCAGGACTAACTCGCGTGACTCCCCCGATTCCGGCCAGGAACGGGAGTAGTCTTAATCCATGCCCTTCACGTGCGGTGGTCGGTAGCAATGACGCGGGCCAAGCGGCGGTGGCTGCCAGCTCTCCTGATCCCCCTTGCCCTTGTCCTTGCGGTGCTCACCGGTTCGGTCCAGGCCGGTGCCACAGTGTCGTTGCCGCCCAAGACGGCGGATGAGGTTCTTGCCATGATTGCGCGCACGCAAGTGCGTGCCTTCTCCGGAACGCTCCAACAAACTGCGGAGCTGGGACTCCCGGATATACCCTCGTCGACCCCAGGCGTCACTCCGGGTGCTGGTACCGCACTTGAGTTCCTGGCGGGCAGCCACACCGCGCGTGTCTTCGTTGGCGATCCCACCAAGGCGCGACTGCAAATCATGGACGCCATGGCTGAGCGCGACCTCATCGTCAACGGCAAGGATGCGTGGTTCTACAACTCGGCAGACAACAGCGCCACCCACCTCCAGGCCCCAAAACCCGGCGCCCCCACGGAGACTCTTCCCAGCAAGCCGGCGATGCCCACGCCCGAGGCGCTGGCCAACCGGTTCCTGGCTGCTGTTGACGCCGGAACCGAGGTAACGGTGGGAGAGGCTTCATCGGTTGCCGGTCGTAGTGCGTACAGGCTTAGCCTGGCCCCGAAGGACCCCGGCACCCTGGTGGCCTCGGTGTCCATCGACGTCGACTCCGAAACCGGCTTCCCGCTGGGCGTCCACGTCCAGGCGAAGAACCAAGCCGACCCTGCCTACTCCCTGGCCTTCACCGATCTGAGCCTTACCGCTCCCGATCCCGGCTTGTTCCAGTTCACACCGCCAGCGGGTTCCACTGTCACCACGAAGGTACTCCCGGCGCGGCCCACTCCGGTGCCTGATGCCGATTCCAGCCCCAAAGCGCCATCGCCTCACGGCACACGGGTTTCCGGCGAAGGGTGGGGATCGATCGTCATGCTGCCTGCCGCCGCGGTGCCTGCCGGGCTTACTTCGAATCCCCAAATCTCCCCGGTGTTGCAAAGCGTTTCCGGCGGCCGGGCATTGACCTCTTCGCTGGTGAGCGTCCTGATTCTCGACGACGGCCGCGTCCTCGCAGGGCTGGTCCCGTTGGAGCGGCTCCAGTCAGCGGCTGCCGCCCAGTGAAGGAGCCCTCACCAACGCAGCGCGGGGCCGCCGCTGAGGAGCTGGCTGTTGAGACCCACGGGCTGGTGAAACGCTTCGGGCAACGCGCCGCCGTTGACGGCATCGACCTCGCTGTACCGCGCGGGGCGGTATTCGGCTTCCTTGGACCCAACGGTTCGGGAAAGACCACCACCATCCGGGTACTGCTGGGGCTGGCTTCCGCCACGAGCGGCGATGTCCGGGTCCTGGACCAGTCCATGCCGGCCGCGCTGGCATCGGTCCTCCCCGATGTCGGTGCCTTGGTGGAAGGGCCCGGTTTCTACCCCTTCCTCACGGGACCCGGAAACCTCATGCGCCTCGATTCAGCTGACCGCCACGCCTTGCCGGCGACACGTCGACAACGCGTCGCCGACGCCCTGGACCGTGTTGGACTTACTCACGCTGCCGGTAAGAAGGTCCGGGCCTATTCGCTGGGCATGAAGCAGCGCCTTGGCTTGGCGAACGCGCTGCTCAGGCCGCGGGAGCTGCTGGTCCTGGACGAACCCACCAACGGACTGGACCCCCAGGGCACCCGCGAGGTCCGTAGCTTGGTGCGGTCCCTCGCCGCGGGAGGGACCACAGTGTTCGTTTCCAGCCATTTGCTGGCCGAGGTGGAACAAATGTGCACCCACGTCGGCGTCATGAGTGCCGGGCGCCTGGTCGCCCAAGGACCGCTGGCGGAGTTGCGGTCCGCGGGCCAGAGGCAGGTTGTGGTTGAAACGCCCGACGCCGAACGCGCCAACGGCGTCCTGGCGCGCCTGGGGTTGGTCCCGGCGGCCACACCGGATGGGGAACGCCCCGTCGAGGCGAGGGCTGTCATGAACGGTGGACTGGCCGGGCCTGCCCCCGAGGTGATCGTGGCAGCCTTGGTTGCCGATGGCGTTCGGGTACGGGGGTTCGCTGTTGAAGACGCAAGCCTGGAAGACCGGTTCGTGTCCCTGACCGGAGAGGGGTTCGACGTTGTCGGCTGACACCTCTAAGCCCTTGGCCCCGGGGGTGCGGCCCGCGGTTGGGTGGTCCCTGCTTGGCTCTGAATTGTCGGTGCTGTTCCGTCGCCTCCGTACATGGGCGATGCTGCTCGCCCTCGCGGCCGTACCCATCCTCATAGCTGTGGCCGTCAAACTGTCGTCCCGACCCGTCGCCCCAGGCCGGGGGCCGCTCTTTTTGGACCGCATCACCCAGAACGGGCTGTTTGTGGCCGTGACCGCCCTGGTGGTGTGCGTACCGTTATTCCTGCCCCTGACCATCGGCGTGGTGGCTGGGGATACCATCGCCGGCGAAGCCAACATGGGGACCTTGCGCTACCTGTTGCTTGCACCCGCAGGCCGCGTCCGGCTCCTGCTGGTCAAGTATGCCGGGGCCGTTGCGTTCTGTTTCGCCGCGACGGTGACCGTGGCAGCGTCAGGTGCCTTGGCCGGCGTCGTGCTTTTTCCTGTGGGACCCGTGACGCTCCTCTCAGGCGACACCATCGGCGTGGGCGAATCGATGCTGCGGTCCTTGGTGATCGCCGGCTATATCACGGTGTCGCTGTTGGGTTTGACGGCCATAGGACTGCTGATTTCCACTTTCACTGATGTTCCCGTGGGCGCCATGGCCGCCACGATTGTCCTCTCTGTTGTCTCCCAGGTGCTGGACAACCTCCCGCAACTGGACTGGCTGCACCCGTGGCTGTTCAGCCACCATTGGCTGGGGTTCGCGGATCTGCTGCGGCAGCCGATCGACTGGACGTCGTTCGGCGCCAATGCGTTGCTGCAGGCCGGATACATCGCCGTATGCGGCACGTTGGCCTACGCAAAATTCTCGAACAAGGACATCCTGTCCTAGCTTTGTCGTAGGCTCTTCCCATGGCCAGATTCTTTGATGTGCACCCGGAAGATCCCCAACCACGCGCTATCGGCCAGGTGGTCAAAATGCTGCAGGACGGCGGCCTGATCGCCTACCCCACCGACTCCTGCTACGCGTTGGGGGCACAAATCGGAAACCGGGAAGCGCTTGACCGCATCAGGGCGATCCGGCATTTGGACGACAAGCACCACTTCACGCTGGTGTGTAAGGACTTCGCCCAGATGGGCCAGTTCGTGATGCTCGACAACGACGTTTTCAGGAGCATCAAGGCGGTCACTCCGGGCAGCTACACGTTCATCCTCCCGGCCACCCGCGAAGTACCCAAGCGGCTCCTGCACCCCAAGAAGAAGACGGTGGGTGTGCGCATCCCGGACCACCGCGTTGTCCAGGCCCTGTTGGCTGAGCTGGGCGAACCGCTGTTGTCCAGCACGCTCCTGCTGCCCGACCAGGAAGAACCCCTGACGCAGGGCTGGGAAATCAAGGAACGGCTGGACAATCAGGTGGACGGTGTCATCGACGCCGGCGACACCGGGGCAGAGCCGACTACCGTGGTGGACTTTTCCAGCGGCGTTGCCGAAGTCGTGCGTCGCGGAACCGGAGATCCGTCCCGGTTCGAATAACCCCCGGATCGATGCCCCGGAACCCAGGGCGCAGGCGAAGGTTCCGGAGGTTTACTCCTCCGGCTTGCGCGCCCGGCTTGGTTGCACCCGCATGGGCTCTCCCGGCATCTTGGGAAATTCCGGCGGGAAGGGCATCTCGCCCTGGCCGTTGCTGACATCGCGTTCCCACCAGGAAAGCAGAACGTCGATATCCCCCGGTTGCGAGTGCATGGTCGCCCACGGGTCACCGGCTTTCCTGAGGCGCTCGGGAACTGTGGCGATGGTGTATTTCGCCGGATCGGCGTGATCCAGTTCCTCCCACGTCAGTGGACAGGATACCTGCGCTGTGGGTACGGCACGTGGGCTGTAGGCACCGGCGATGGTCCTGTCGCGGTTGGCCTGGTTGAAGTCTACGAAGATCCGCTTTCCGCGCTCCTCTTTCCACCATGCCATGGTGACCTTGTCCGGCATGCGGCGTTCCAATTCACGGCCGGCGGCGATCACGGCGTGACGCACGTCCAGGAACTCATGCTTGGGGTGGATGGGGGCATAGACGTGAAGCCCCCGGTTCCCGGAGGTCTTAATGAACGCTGTGAGGCCCGCCTCCTCCAGGACTGATCGAAGTTCAAGGGCGGCCGGCTTGGCGTCATCAAAGTCCGTCCCTGGTTGGGGATCGAGGTCGATCCGGAGTTGGTCCGGGTTATCCGGATCGTCGGCCCGGGAAGCCCACGGATGGAACACCACGGTGTTCATTTGTGCGGCCCACACCGCGGCCGCCGGCTCATCGATGACCAATTGCGGATGGGACCGTGCGCTCGGGTACGTGACGGGCACCGCACGCACATAGTCCGGCGCTCCCTTGGGCGGATTCTTCGAGAAAAACATCTCGCCCTCGATGTTGCCCGAATACCGCTGCAGGCTGACGGGACGGTTCCCGTTGGCTGCGACAAAGGCCTCGCCCACGTCAATGAGGTAATGGGCCAGGTCCAGCTTGGTCAGTCCTGCCTCCGGCCACATGACTCGGCTGGGACTGGAAATTCGAACCTCCCGGGGACCGTCTGGGCCGGGCACGGTGACAATGGTTGCTTCGCTCGCCATGGCCACAAGCTACCGTGTTTGAACCGCCCGCGTCAGCATTCGGGCCCGTTCCGGTGCGCATGTCCATCGCGGACCGCCTGACTGCGGGATGATGGACGAATGCCAACGCCTGAAACATCCTTGCGGATCGCCGTCAACGAAGTCGAAATTTCGGCCCTTTCCATCCGGCCTGACAACCCCTCGGCCACCCTGGTGGTGGCCCATGGCGCCGGCGCGGGAATGGAACACCCGTTCCTGCAGGGTTTCGCTGAAGCGATGGCGGACGAAGGGGTCGCAACCCTGCGCTTCAACTTCCCGTACCGCGAAGCCGGCCGGCGTTTTCCTGATCGGCCGCCTCTGGCTATCGCTACGTGGCGGGCCGTGATGGACAGGGCCACTGAGCTGGGGAATGCGGAACCCCTCTGGGCTTCCGGCAAATCCTTCGGCGGACGCATGGCATCAATGGCAGTGGCTGAGGGAATGCCCGCACGGGGGTTGGTGTACTTGGGCTACCCGTTGCATGCACCGGGTAAGCCGGAGAAGCTTCGCGACGAGCACCTTTACGGAGTCACTGTGCCCATGCTCTTTCTTCAAGGTACCCGCGATACCTTTGCCACGCCGGAACTGCTGGAGGGCATAGTGGCAAGGATTGGCCCGACGGCGACACTCCAGTGGTGTGAGGGCGGCGACCATTCTTTTGCGGTTAAGGGTGTGAAGCGGGGCGCAGCCGAAGTGGGCGCGTCGCTGGCGCCGGCTGTGGCCGCGTTCCTGCGGGCCAACCCGTAGGTCCTACTTGGGCAGCGCTTCATGCCGGAGGTAGGACCGCCGGAAGCGGCCCGTCCCGGCGGTCAGTGCGCGCAGCTCGATAGCGTAACGCAGGAGCTCCTGGTCCGGGACCTCGGCGGTGATTTCGGTCCCTGCGGTATCGTCAGCCGTCGTCCCGGTGACGCGTCCCCGCCGACCTGAAAGGTCGCTCATGACCGCCCCTACATACTCATCGGGAACGCTGATGACCACCGCGGATACCGGTTCCAGGAGTTGGATTTTGGCCGCGGCTGCCGCTTCGCGCAGCGCCAGGGCTCCGGCCGCCTGAAAAGCCGCATCAGAGGAATCAACGCTGTGGGTCTTACCGCCCACCAGCGTCACTTTGATATCCACCACCGGGAAACCGGCCAAGACACCCTTAAACATCTGCGCCCGGACGCCTTTTTCCACGGAAGAAACGAAAGTTCCCGAGATTGCGCCGCCCACGATTTTGTCCGAGAACACGAATCCTTCGCCGCGGCCGAGGGGCTCGACTTCTATGTCGCAGATGGCGAACTGCCCGTGGCCCCCGGACTGCTTGACGTGCCGGCCGTGCCCATTTGCCTTCGTGGCAAAGGTCTCCCGGAGAGGCGTGATCACGTCCACGGTCTGCAGCTTGACGCCCTGGTTGCGGAGCCGGTCCAGGACTACCTCCGCGTGGGACTCCCCCATGCACCAGAGGACGAGTTGGTGGGTGTCCGGGTTCCGTTCCAGGCGCAGCGTGGGGTCGGCGGCCGCCACCTTGCCGATGCTCTTGGCAAGCGCGTCCTCGTCACTCCGGGAAGCGCCTTCGATGGCGACCGGCATCAGGGGCTCGGGCATGTTCCAGGTCTCAAGAAGCAGCGGCGCCTCACGGTCTGATATCGAGTCGCCCGTCTCGGCGTTGGCGAGTTTGCTGATCGCGCAGATGTCACCTGCAATGCACTGCGGAACTGCTTTCAGTCCCTGACCGACAGGTGAGTACAGATGGGTGACGCGTTCGTCGGCGTCGTGGTCTTCATGGCCCCTGTCGGCGAGTCCCCTGCCGCCTACGTGGATCGACGAATCTTCCCGCAGGGTTCCCGAAAAGACCCGGACAAGGCATACACGGCCAAGAAACGGATCCACGGTGGTTCGCACTACTTCGGCCGCCAATCGAGCTGCCGGATCGCAGCGCAGGGGCTTAAGCGATGTGCCGTCCAACGTCATGGCCGGCGGGGGAACCCGTTCCAAGGGTGATGGCAGGGCTTCGGTCATGAGGGCCATGAGCTCAGCGAGCCCCATGCCGGCTTCTGCGGCGGTGGGAATGACGGGGAAGAAGCTTCCCCTGGCCACCGCTGTTTCGAGGTCCTTGATGAGGTCCTCCAGCGCCAGTTCTTCACCACCGAGATACCGGTCCATCAGCGTCTCGTCTTCGCTTTCGGCAATAATGCCTTCCACCAGGGGTCCCCGGGCTTCCTCCACCCGCGTCTCGCTGCTGGTGCCATGGATGATGCCAATGAGGCCGGCGTTGTCGGCGGCAGGAAGGTACAGGGGAAGGACAGAGTCACCGAATGCTTCCCGGCAGCGCACGACGGCGGCGGCGAAGTCAGCGCGCGGATGGTCCAGTTTGCTGAGCACCACCGCACGCGGCATCCGGACCTTCTGGCACTCGCCCCACAACGCAACGGTGGCGCCGTCGATGTCGTCAACCGCGGATACAACAAAAAGGGCCGCGTCTGCGGCCCTCAAACCTGCCCGAAGTTCGCCGGTGAAATCGGTGTAGCCCGGGGTGTCGATCAGGTTGACCTTGACCGCACCGACCCGGATCGGCGCCACCGACAAGGTCACGGACCGTTGCTGATGGATCGCGGACGGATCCGAGTCGCTGACCGTGGTCCCGTCGCTGATGGTCCCCATCCTGGGAATGGCGCCAGTGGCTGCAAGCAGGGCTTCCACCAGCATGGATTTACCTGCACCGGAATGTCCGACGAGTGCCACATTCCGGATGCCGGCAGGATCCGTGGGTGACATGCTCGAGCCATTATCGCCGCCCTTGGCCTCAGCAGTGCCTGGGCCGCTTCCTTTTGCCGGTTCGCGCGTACCCTTCACGGACATGGGCACCTCCTGGTGTTCTCTCCGGCGCTCATGCAAACGCCCTGAACGTGGAACGTTAAAGAGGATTGGACACCCTGGGGTGGCCGCAGGACAAGGGCTTGCAGCGAGCAAAACCAGCCTGCCGGCGTCGGCCTTTGATCCACCGGCCCGGCTTTGGACTAAACCGTGAGCATGCCCCACAGCAACCAGGCAGCCACGAGTGAGCACCCCGCAATTACCACTGTGAAGCCGGCCAGCCAGACGTAGGCCGGGACACCCGTGGTGCGGCCCAGAATGAACGCGTCCGAGGCCGCCAACCGGTTCCGTCGCCGGGTATGAACACCGACGAGTTTGAAGAGATCGCGGACACCGCCCACGGAGAGCGCAACACCGAGTGCCAGCACGACGTAATTGACGGTGGTGGGCGCCGCAAACAGGATCAAGACCTGGGCAATGACCGCGCTGCACACGGCCACCAGTATGCCCGTCAGGTTCCTGAGGAAGACCAGCGAAACCAGCAGTATCAGGGCGCCCACGGACATTGCCGCCCCCGAACGCCCGGCAGCGCATGCGGCGATCAGGCTTAGGCCCACAACCGCCGGGGCCGGATAACCCCAGAATCCTGACCATGCCGCACCGAACGAACTCCGGCCGCTGCTGACCAGCCGGCCCGAATGGTCCAGCCCGATGCGAAGTCCGTGCACGAACCGGCCGGTCATCAGGGCTGCGTACGCGTGGCCGAGTTCGTGGACGAAGGTCACGTACAGGCCGAACCAGCGCCATGTGAGCCGTGGGATGCTCAGGACTACTGAGCATGCCAGGATGCCGAGCAGGGCAGGGAGGGGTACTGCAGTGGTGTGGGCATCGGTGAAACCGCGAAGTACGGCGTCCCACCAGTTTTGGATCACCTGTCCAGCAGAATCCACCTTTACTGCACCGTCGAACGGAGGCGGGAGTGGAGGCCTGCGATGAGGATTTCCAGGCCGAACTCGAATGCCGCCTCCCCGCGTTCGGTGGGAAGGCCCGCATGGCTCAGGGCACTGGTCAGGGTGGGATAGCCGTCCAGGGGCGGAGCCCACACGACGTCAGGCGCGGCAAGGTCCAGGGCGAACCCCAGTGCGAAACTGTCAATGGTGGAGATCGCGGAGACCACGTCCCCGCCGGTGAACCCGGCCGTACTCAGGGCGACAGCGAGGTTTTCGTAGAGCGCCAGGACCTGGGGGTCCTGGACGGTTTGAAGTACCAATAGCGGGGCGAGGCGGGGGTGGCGGGCAAAAGCATCGCGGTAGCTGCGGACGATTGCCCGCAAGGATGCCTCCCAATCCTGGTCTTTGCCCAGGATGTAGGGCGATTCCGCTATGATCCGCCCACGCATGAGCTCAAGTATTTCCTCGCGCCCGCTGACGTGGTTGTAGATGGAGGACTGGCTGACCCCGATCCGTTTGGCCAGTTTCGGCAGGCTGAAATCCCCTGCCTCGTCCACCAGTTCGAGGGCGGCGGTGACGAGTGCGTCGATCGATATCAGCGGGACCAGCGGGCGTGCCATGCGGGTGTCTCCATTCGAGGTTGTTGTTACGACTCTAGCCAGAAGTTTGCGTCGAAGTATTGTGCGGAGGGTCACAGGCCCTTACGATAAACGAAAGCCTTTCGCTTTAGGTTCCGTAACCTCCAAAACTTCCCCTCCCCACAGAACCCCAGAGGACCCCCATGTCTGACCTCGAAACCCGACCCCCGGCAGCTGATGCCGGGAATGGGCTCAAACGGAATGCCATCGGCACCGGCGGCATCGCTTTCCTGGTGATCTCCGCAGCAGCCCCCCTCACCGTGATGGCCGGAGTGGCACCAGTAGCCCTTGGCGTTGGGGGCATCGGCGCCCCCATGGGGTATGTCATCGCCGGCGCGGTACTCCTGGTGTTTGCCATCTCCTTTATGGCCATGACCAAACACGTCAAGGCCGCCGGCGGCTTTTACACCTACATCACCCTGGCCATGGGCAAGACAGTTGGCTTGGCCTCTGCCATCCTGGCCATCGTTTCCTACAACTGCCTGCAAATCGGCGTCTACGGTCTCTTCGCCGTCCAGACCCAAGCCATGCTCCACACACTGTTCGGACTGGACGTTCCCTGGCCCGTCGTTGCCCTCGTAGCGATCGCTGCGGTGTGGTTCCTTGGATACCGGGGAATCGACGTCGGAGCGAAGGTCCTGGGGGTCCTGCTCATCGCCGAAACCGCCATCCTCGCCGTCATGGGCGTCGGCATCCTGGCCCGTGGCGGTGCCCAAGGCATCAGTTTTTCCTCTTTCTCCCCCGAGCACGCCTTCACCCCGGGCGTCCTGGCAATCCTGGCCATCTGCTTCGCAGCTTTCATGGGCTTTGAATCCACGGTGCTCTACCGGCGCGAAGCACGTAATCCGGACAAATCAGTACCGCGGGCAACCTACATCGCCGTAGGTTTCATGTCCGTGTTCTACGCGTTCATCGTCTGGACTGTTATCCAGGCGTACGGGGACGGGAACGTGGTGGCGGCCGCCGGAGAACTGGCCGACGGGATGTTCTTCGCTACCATCAACCAGTACGTTGGGCCCTGGGCAGAAGTGGTCATGTACATCCTGATCGTGACCAGTGTTTACGCATCCCAACTGGCCTTCCACAACGCGATTAACCGCTACGTTTACATGCTGGCCAAAGACGGTGTGCTGCCAGCATTCCTCGGCAGGACACACCCCAAATACAAGTCGCCGCATCGTGCAGGTCAGATCCAGACTGTCCTGGCCGCCGTCGTCATTATCATCTGCGCGATCGCCGGCGCCGACCCTTACAAGCAACTCCTGATCTGGGTCAACACACCGGGTATTTTCGGGATTGTTGCACTCCAGGGACTGGTGTCCGTTGCCGCCTTTATCTACCTGCGCCGTAACCCTGCCGCTGTCACGAACCGCCTGATCATCCCCCTGACCGTAGCCTCGGCCATCCTCCTGTTCGGAGTGGTGGCACTGATCGCCATCAACATCGAACTCCTCACCTTCGCCGATGCGCTGACCAATACCATCCTGCTCCTGGTATCACCGCTGGTGTTCCTTGCCGGCCTGCTCATCGCCCGTAGCCTTCGCACCAACCGCCCCGACGTCTTTTCCCGGATTGGAAGCTTCGAAACCCATGACTCCTGACCTCATCGTCCTTGCCGACACCATTCATACATTGGATGAGCGCCCGCGCCGGAAGCCTGTACAAGCTGTCGCGGTCAGCGGTGGTGTGATTGCCGCCGTCGGAAGCCGCACGGACGCCCAAAGCTGGCGCCAGGCGGGAACCCGGGTGGTGGACCTCGGTACGGCTACGCTGACTCCCGGCCTGGTGGACTGCCATATCCACCCCGTCTTTGGGCTCGACCTTACGGACGGTGTGGACCTGTCAGGTGCCGGGACGCTGGAGGAGGTCCGCGCCCTGTTGCGCACGGAAGCAGCGAACGACGGCGAGTGGTTGCGTGGCTGGGGCCTGAACCCAAACGCTTTCGGCACCACCCCCATGCACCGGAATGCCTTGGACGATGTCAGCGGCGGAAAACCGGCCCTTGTCCGGCTGTTCGATGGCCATTCGGCACTTGCCAACAGCCGGGCACTGGAGCGGGCAGGCATCCACGGCCCTCAGGAATTCGACCAGGCTTCAGAGGTTGTTTGCGACGGCGATGGCACACCCACGGGGCTCCTGCTGGAAGCGGCGGCCATGGAACTCGTGCAGTGCCACATCCCGCAGGAGTCCTTCGAGGAGCGTAAGGCGCGGCTGGCCGGACTGCTGCGGGACTTCGCGCGTTCCGGACTGACCGGCGGGCACATCATGGACCACAGTGACGAATCAACCGCCCTTTTCGAGGCACTCGAGGCCGACGGCGAGCTGCCCCTTCGGCTGCGCACGGCTCCGTGGTGCATGCCCGGCAGTGGCGAGGCCCAGTGGAAGGACATGGCCCGCGGCATCGGCACCGGTGGCCGCCGCTGGTCCATTGAGGCCATCAAGCTCTTCGTCGACGGGACAGTGGACAATGGCACCGCCTGGCTCTACGAGCCCGACACCCTCGGCCAATCCACGGCAGCTTTCTGGCCCCGTCCCGAGGATTACACTGCTGCCGTCCGCTACTTCGCATCCCGGGGAATCCCCACAGCGACCCACGCAATCGGGGACGCCGGCGTGCACCATGTGTTGAATGCCTTGGAGTCACTGGCCGGTACTGTTCCTGCCGATGTCCTGCGCCGGACTGTCCACAGGATCGAGCACATCGAATCCGTACCGGACCACCTGGTGGAGCGCTTCAAGGACCTGGGAGTGGTGGCCAGCATGCAACCGACGCATTGCACGCACTATTCGCTCGCGGACCACAGCGACAATTGGTCCACACGCCTGGGCCCCGAACGTGCGGACAGGGCATGGCGTTGCAGGGACCTCCGTGATGCCGGAGTGACCCTGGGCATCGGCTCGGACTGGCCCATCGCCCCCTACGAGCCGCTTCCCATCATCGCTGATGCGCAGCTACGCCGACGATCCGGACATCCGGAGCAGCAACCCATCGCCCCGGCCCAGGCACTCACCGCGCTCCAGGCCCTGGAGGGATACACCTCGCACGCGGCCAAGGCTGCAGGGCTGTGGGATGTATCGGGCTCCATCACCGTGGGCAAGCGCGCAGACTTCACAGCCTTCGAGCTCGATCCCCTGACCACCGGGCCTGACGAGTTCGCCGCCAGCAGCGTTGTGGGAACCTTCGTGGATGGCGAGATGCAGTTCATGGTGGAGCGGTTGGGCTAGCCGGCCTGCATCCGGTTCTTGGTTTTGGCCGTGGCCGGCGCCGTCCACGGGTCTTCGGGCCAGGGATGCTTGGGGTAGCGCCCACGCATCTCGGCCCGGACCTGCGCGTAGGGTCCGGACCAGAACGACGTGAGGTCGTCCGTTACCGCCAACGGCCGTCCGGCCGGTGACAGCAAGTGGAAGAGCACCGGAACCTTGCCATCGACCAGGCGTGGCGTACGGTCCCAGCCGAAGCACTCTTGGAGCTTGACCGCCACAACAGGCCTGCCAGAGTCGTTTTCCACGTCCGGATAATCGATCCGCACCCGCGAACCGCTCGGCACCTCCAGGCGCTCGGGCACCAGGCTGTCCAGCCGCACCGCTTCCGGCCAGGGCAGCAGGCGCCGCAAGGGTTCCAGGAGGTTGATCGAGCCGGCAGGCGTGCCTGAGGCGATGGTCTCCAGCTCGGGGCCCAACCATTCGTCCAGCCGGGCGAGCAATCCATCCTCACTGACGTCCGGCCACGGATCACCGAGCTCGCGCCGCAGCAAAGCGAGCCGCCTGCGCAGGCCATCGGCCGGTGCAGACCACCCCATCATCGAAAGCCCCGTGTTCTTCAGCGCCTCCGCCACGGCGTGCCGACCGGCTTCCACGGTGGGCCTGACCGGCGTGGAGGACAAGACGATGGCGCCGAGTCGACGTTCCAGCTTGGCTGTGACGCGCCCATGGCCGAACTTGGCTTGCAACGTCTGGACCAGGAGGTGTGGGGCGGCGGCTTCTGCGAGTTCTGCCGACAGTGGTGCTGCCGATCGGATCACCGCACCGGTACCTGCGGCGTCACGGCCATGGGCCCGGGACACCTCGGCGACAGCTAGCCACTCATGGGCCGACAACGGGCTACCAGCCGGGAGACCGGCACGCGTCCCGGAGGAGAGGAGGTACGTGGTGCTTCCATCGCCGGGAACGCGCCGGGCGATCCGATCCGGGAACGCCAAGGCCACCACAAAGCCAGGCGCCTCCCTCGCGGTGAGCTCTTTGCTGACCACGGAAGGCACGATGCTGGCAGCCTCGCGGCGCGCCATCGACTCCAGCCGCCGCGTGTCCTCCGCGAATCGCCGGGCGCCGGGGTGTGAAGCCGAACGCAGCGATGAGAGCAATGCAGTGAGATCGGCGCCGGGCGCCCGCTGGTCCCCCGCCACCAAGGCCACCGTTTCAGCGGCCGAACGTGGGCCGGCAACGCTGGATCCTTCCAGCAAGGCGCGGGCAAGCCGGGGATCGGCCGGGACCCGGGCCAGGGTTTTGCCCAAACTGGTGGCGGTTCCATCGTCCGTCACCGCTCCCAATTCCCGGAGCACCCCCACGGCATCCCTCATGGCGATGGCCGGTGGTGCGTCGGGAAGTGACAAGCCCTCGCCGCCAGGCGCGCCCCAGCAAGCGAGGACCAATGCCGCCCCGGTCAGGTCCGCGACGGTAATTTCCGGGGTTTGGTGTGCAGGGGCCGCGGCGAATGCCTGCTGGTCATAACAGCGCACCACCGTGCCCGGACCCTGCCGCGCAGCCCGGCCGGCCCGCTGCTCCGCCGAGGCGCGGGAACAGGAGACCGTCACCAGACCGGACATGCCCCGCCCCGAGTCGCGGCGCGGTTCCCGGGAGAGCCCCGAGTCGATGACCAAGCGAACCCCCGGAACCGTGAGCGACGATTCCGCCAGGGACGTGGAAACAATGATCCGGGGCGAGCCTCCGGGTTCCCGGCCTGATACTGTGCGGTCCTGGGACTCCGGTCCGATCTGGCCGTGCAGCTCCAGCACCTCAATTTCGGCGGCCACCTGCCCCCGCAGGCGGGCAGCGACGTCGGACACCTCGCGGGCGCCCGGAAGGAACACCAGGGCGTCCACCCCGGGATCGGTGGTCAAGGCGGCAGCGTGGGTGCTCGCCGCGGTGAAGGCAACGTGGTCGAGGAAGCTCCGGGTTACACCCCGCTCATCCAGCCGCCGGTCCCGGGAAGGCACCCACCGGACCTCCAACGGATGCAGCGCGGACGGGCAATCAACCACCGGAGCAGGACCGGCGCCGTCGAGCCCGGATTTACCCAGGAGCGCCGCAAAACGAGGCGCGTCGACGGTCGCCGACATCGCCACCAATGACAGGTCATCCCGGAGTTCGCGGACCTCAGCGAGCATGCCGAGAAGAAGGTCCGTTTCCAGCCCGCGCTCGTGGACCTCGTCCAGGACGACCGCATGGACGCCGTCAAGCCCCGGATCACCCAACAGCCTACGGAGAAGAATGCCGGGCGTGACGAACTCCACCACTGTGTCGTTGCTGATTTTGCTTTCACCCCGGACGGTGTAGCCTACCCTGCCACCAAGCCGCGAACCGTCCAGGCTGGCAAGTCGACGGGCGGCGGACCGGGCAGCGACGCGCCGGGGCTGGGTAACGACGACGCGAGGCTGGCCGGGGTGCCGTTCGGACACAAGATTGGACAGCAGCGGAGGCACCAAAGTGGTTTTACCCGTACCTGGCGGTGCCTGCACCACTGCGGTGCCGGCGTCGCCCTGGTTGATGAGGGCCGAGGCGAGGTTTTCGAGGGAATCGGCGAAGACCAATCCCCTGCCGATGGCGTCCAGTCTGAATGTCACCAGACCATTGTCCCTGTTGGGGGCGCGGGAAAGGCCACGCTTCCATGGAGGAAACGTGGCCTTTCCATGCTGGTGGTGGCGTCGTGCTTCGGTGGCGCCGTGATCCCTAGCCGATGGTGGAGGTATCGATGACGAAGCGGTAGCGGACGTCCGAGGCCAGGACCCGCTCGTACGCCTCGTTGATCTGGCTCGCGGGAATGACCTCGATTTCGGCGCCAAGGCTGTGCTCGGCGCAGAAGTTCAGCATTTCCTGGGTCTCCGGGATGCCGCCGATCATGGAACCTGCGAACCGTCGACGGCCGCCGATAAGGGCGAAGGCGTTCACCGGCAGCGGTTCAGCCGGCGCTCCAACGTTGACCAACGTTCCATCGAGGGTCAACAGCTGCAGGTAGGAGCTGATGTCGATGGAAGCGCTGACAGTGTTGATGATGAGGTCGAAGGTGCCTGCGAGCTCCTCGAAGGTGGCGGGGTCGCTGGTGGCGTAGTAGTGGTCCGCACCGAGCTTGAGGCCGTCTTCCATCTTTTTCAGTGACTGCGACAGGACGGTCACCTCGGCACCCATGGCATGCGCGATCTTGACGCCCATGTGGCCCAAGCCGCCCAGGCCCACAATGGCGACCTTCTTGCCCGGACCGGCACCCCAGTGGTGCAACGGGGAGAAAGTGGTGATGCCGGCGCACAACAGTGGTGCGGCAACATCGAGGTCCAAACCTTCGGGAATGGTGACAACAAAGTCCTCGTTCACCACAACGTTTGTTGAGTAGCCGCCTTGGGTGATGGTGCCATCCCGGTCCACTGCGCCGTAGGTGCCCACGTTGCCCTTGAGGCAATACTGTTCCTCGCCTGCAAGGCAGTTCTTGCACTCCTTGCAGGAGTTGACCATGCAGCCGACGCCGACGCGGTCGCCGACCTGATGCTTGGTAACCTCGGAGCCGACTTCGGTGACGATGCCGGCAATTTCATGGCCTGGGACCAGCGGGTACTGCTGGGGTCCCCAGTCACCACGGACGGTGTGGATGTCCGAGTGGCAGATTCCGGCGAACTTGATGTCGATGTGGACGTCGTTCGGGCCAACCTCACGGCGTTCGATGGTGGTCAGGGTCAGGTCGCCCGTGGCCGAGGGTGAGGCAAATGCGGAAGCGGTAGGCATGTTTCTCCTGCGTGTCTGTCATGAGTGGATGTTTCCATCTAACACTCTTTGCCTGAGAGGAAGGGAGGCACTGCTGATAGGGGTACTGCCAGTGACTCCCTTAGCCGGCCAAAAGTCTTGTCTTACCGTTCAACCATGGACAACCGGCCCCGGCAGTTCGGCGATCCTGCGTTCCAACGCGAAGCGTTCAGCGGTGTTCGAACACAAATTCAAGGCTAAATCCAGGGCTTCCTTTGCTTCCCCGAACCGTCCGAGCCTGATGAGCAGCACGCCCCGTACAGTGGGCAAGAGATGCGAACCCTTCAGCGCGCCCCGGCCCGCCAGTGCATCTACGAGGCCCAACCCGGCGGCAGGACCCGTGGCCATTGCTACGGCAACCGCATGATTCAGCTCAACCACCGGCGACGGAGCCAGCCGGCCAAGCGCTTCGTAGAGGATCACAATCCGCGGCCAATCGGTCTCGGCCGCTGTCGATGCCAAGGCATGGCATTCCGCGATGGTTGCCTGGAGTCCGTAGGCACCCAGTCCGCGCCCCAGGGCGACCGACGTCGCCAGCGCCGCCCGGCCACGACGTATCGCCGCCTGATCCCACCGTCGTCGATCCTGATCCTCAAGGAGGACGGGATTCCCTGCCGGGTCGAGCCGGGCCGGAAAGCGGGCTGCCGTCAATTCCATCAGCGCAAGTAACCCGTAGGCTTCGGGCTCGTGTGTAAGTCCCACCAGAACACGGGCAAGTCGTCGGGCCTCACTGGCCAGTTCCGCCCGCATCCACGAGTCTCCTCCGGAGGCAAAGGATCCTTCCGTGAAAATGAGGTACACGACGTGAAGCACGGACCCCAGCCGCTCCGGGATGTCAGGTAGTTCGGGCACCACGAATGGTATGTGGGCTGCGGAGAGGGTCTTCTTGGCACGCGTAATGCGCGCCTGAATCGTTGGCACGGGCACCAGGAACGCTTTGGCGATCTCCTCAGTGCCCATGCCACCCACCACGCGCAGGGTCAAGGCGATACGCGCTTCCCGGGACAACACCGGGTGGCAGGCGATGAACATCAAAGCGAGCACGTCGTCGTTGATCGCCTCCGGGTTAAACAGGGAGTCCGCACCCGGTTCCTCTTCGCTAAGGTCGTTGGCAAGGAGCGCATACCTTTCGTCGCGGGCGGCCCGACGGCGGAACGCATCAATCGCCCGACGCCTGCCTGCGGTCAGCAGCCAACCCACTGGCTCGGCGGGGACGCCATCAACGGACCACGACACCAAAGCCTCAGCAACGGCTTCTTGTGCGACGTCCTCGGCCAAGCTGAAATCGCCCGTATAGCGGGCCAGGGCGCCGACGATGCGGGCAGACTCACTTCTCCACACCGCTTCGACGGCGGCCCTTGCCTCGTTGCTCCTCATCTCAATTGCAACTCACTCCAGTCGCGGCCGGGTTCGGTCCACGACCTCCTAGAGTTGTCCGGTCTGCTCGCGCCATGCCCGTTCCTTTTGGATCCATTCGTTGTCCTGGGGGAACTCGGCGATGCTGGTGACGCGGCGGATTTCGGTCTTGGTTCCAGCGGTCATGGGTGCCCGCCGTGCCCACTCGACGGCCTCCTGCTTGGAAGCGAGGTCCAGGATGTAGAAGCCGCCAAAAAGTTCCTTCGTTTCCCCATAGGGGCCATCTGTGACTACCGGAGTTTCGCCAGTGAAGTCCACCACCACGGTTTCCTTGGCATCCTCCAACCCCTCTGCAGCGAGCAGCACCCCGGCACGGATCAATTCATCATTGAATTTGCCCATGGCTTCGAGGATCTCGTTGAAGTCGATGTTCTCGAACTTGGCGTAGGAATCGTCGTCGGCCCGCATGATCAACATGTATTTCGCCATCTCACTCAATCTCCTGTGTAGTGGAAAGTCCCTTCGACTTTCTCATCCATAGGTCGACTGGGTCGAGGAAAGATCGACAACCTGCCCGAACAAGTTTCAAGAGGGCTTTGACCCGCCCGGATGAAGCGTCCTCGGGGACCAAAATGCGAAGGGTCCCCCAGGCTGAACCTGGGGGACCCTTGTCACCTGGCTTCCAGCCAGGGAGGTGCGGGCGCCTAGCGCTCGCCGCCGCCCCCGATGACCCCGGCTTCGACAGCCTTGGTCACGGCGTCAGCTTCGGCCTGCGTGAGCTTTCCATCTGAGACGGCTTTGTCGAGCCTGGTCTTCAGTGCAGCTGCGCGCTCAGCCTTGCCTGCGGTGCGGATCTCCTCCAGCGCGCTGGTCACCTTGGCCTCGTCAACACCCAATGCCGTGGCCAGGGACTTGGCCAGTGCGGCCTCTTGCGCCGTCCGGTCCGGCTTGGTGCCTTCCGATCCTTCAGCAGGTGGCGTGGCAGGCTTGTTGGCCTCGCGGAAAGCCTTGAGGGCTTCGGTGACCTTGGCTTCATCAACACCCAGCTTGGTTGCGAGCTGGGAGGCGATCTGGCCCCCGTCACGTCCATGGCCGTGGCCTCCGGGCTTGCCCGCGTGATCAGCTGGGGCCGTGCCCGCATCCGTGGAGGATGTGGCACTCGGCGACGGGGTAGTGGCTGCTGTCGCCATCCCTGTCACTCCCATCCCCGCGCCAAGGGCCAGGGCTCCGGCCGCGATTCCGAGTGTGATTCTCTTGGTTCTCGACATATACCTCTCCTCAATGGATGTGTTGCCACGATCCGTGCCTGAGGGACGGTCAGGAGTGCCGTCCTCTTAATACGATGGAGGGGCAACCCCAGCCCACGCTGTTGTGAACCTGTTATTCCGCTGTGAATTATCGGTTCAGCCGAGCCTGTCCAAGGCATCAAGGAGCCGTTTAACAGCGCCGCCCAGGTTCCATTCGGTAGCCAGTCGTTCAAGTTCAGCGCGTGCATCCCCTGTCACTGGCCGCAGTTCGGCGCCGGCTTGTTCGAGCGTAGGAACTTCCAGGTCCCGGACAACATTGACGACGGCGGGCGCCACCTTAAGGTAGTCCGCCGCCGCGGAAAGTTTGGCCCGCACCGTAGCCGACAGTCCGCCGTCGGGCGTTTCAGCAGCCTCCAGCAGCCCAGCCAGCGAACCGTGCTCGCCCAACAAGGATGCTGCGGTTTTTTCACCGATCCCGGCTACGCCGGGCAGCCCGTCGGAAGCATCACCCCGCAGGGTCGCAAAGTCAGCGTACTGCTGGGGCAGCACCCGGTACTTGCCCACTACCACGACGTCGGTCATCACCTCAAGGTTTTTCATGCCCCGCGCGGTGTAAATGACCCTGACGCCGCGGTCGTCGTCGACGAGTTGAAACAGGTCGCGGTCGCCGGTGACCACATCGGTGGGGAACTGTGCTTGACTGGCGTACGTGCCAACGACGTCGTCGGCTTCGTGATCATCCACGCCAACGACGGCAATGCCGGCGAGCTCCAGCACGCGCTGGATCATGGGGATCTGCGCCTCCAACGGGTCGGGAACCACTTCGACGTCGGGACCGTCCGGGACGAGCTCTGCGACACGGTGCGATTTGTAGCTGGGGATCAGCGCCACCCGCCATTTGGGTCGCCAGTCGTTGTCCCAACATGCCACCAGGTGGGTTGTTTCATAGTCGGTGATGAGGCGGGCAATCATGTCCATCAGGCCCCGTACCGCATTGACCGGTGTTCCGTCTGCGCGACGGATCGAATCCGGCACGCCATAGAAGGCACGGAAGTACAACGAGGCAGTGTCCAGAAGCATCAGTCGAGGCATACCTGATCCTCACATGCCCAACCACTATTCCGAAGGAACTGGAGTGCAACCGGGGTCAAATCCGAAAGGACTTGAACGCGTGTGTGACCCGCATTACGATTGTATGAGCGATAATCGAACAGCCTGTTCTATTATCGAACACAGCCCGAACACCCATGAAGCACCAGCCCACGAAGAAGTGAGGAAAGCCCGTGCAGTTCCACCACCACGGTTACGTATCCGGGGACCCCCGAGTCGAGCCGGCAGCCGGCGTCGGTCTTGATCGACCAGCCGGGCTTCCCGATGAAGTTGACGTGCTGATTGTTGGCACCGGCCCCGCTGGCATGCTCACCGCGGCACAACTGTCCCAGTTCCCGGGTGTCACTACGCGCATTATTGAGAGGCGCCCGGGCCGGCTCGCGATAGGCCAGGCCGACGGCATCCAGGCACGCAGCGTGGAGACCTTCCAGGCGTTTGGTTTCGCTGAGCGGATCATTGCCGAGGCCTACCGGATTACCGAGATGGCTTTCTGGAAGCCGGACCCTGCCGATCATTCGCGCATCGTCCGGGCTGCCCGCGCGGTGGACGATCCGGCGGGGATCAGCGAATTCCCGCACCTGATCGTGAACCAGGCACGTGTTCTGGACTATTTCGCGGAATTCATGGCCAACTCTCCCACCCGAATGGTTCCCGACTACGGTTACGAGTTCCTTGGCCTCAATGTCACAGGCGAAGGCGACTACCCGGTCACTGTGACGCTCGGCCACACTTCCGGTCCCAACGAAGGCCAGCAACGCGTGATCCGTGCCAAGTATGTGGTGGGCGCCGACGGCGCCCGCAGCAAGGTCCGCGAATCCATCGGCTGCCATCTTGCAGGCGATCAGGCCAACCATGCATGGGGTGTCATGGACGTTCTCGCCGTCACAGACTTCCCCGACATCCGCACCAAGTGTGCCATTCAGTCCGGCTCCGGCGGCAGTATCCTCCTGATTCCCCGCGAGGGCGGGCACTTGTTCCGCATGTACGTGGACCTGGGCGAGGTCGCTGCAGATGACCACGGCGCGGTCCGCAAGACCACCATTGAGCAGATCATCGCCAAGGCCAACGACATCCTGCACCCCTACACGCTGGATGTCCGCAATGTTGCGTGGCACAGCGTCTACGAAGTCGGTCACCGGCTCACGGACAGGTTCGACGACGTCCTGCCGGAAGAGCGCGGCACGCGCACACCACGGGTGTTCATCACCGGAGATGCTTGCCACACCCACTCCGCCAAGGCCGGGCAAGGCATGAACGTCTCCATGCAGGACGGCTTCAACATCGGCTGGAAACTCGGCCACGTCCTCGAAGGCCGGTCCCCGGAATCGCTGCTGGACACCTACTCCGCCGAACGCCAGGTCGTGGCCAAGAACCTGATCGACTTCGACAAGGAATGGTCCACCCTCATGGCTAAGAAGCCCGAGGAATTCAAGGACCCTACGGAGCTGGAAACGTTCTACACGAGCACCGCGGAGTTCCCTGCCGGGTTCATGACCCAGTACGCCCCCTCCATGGTCGTTGCCGAGGCTGCACATCAGGAACTCGCCACCGGCTTCCCCCTAGGCAAACGCTTCAAGTCCGCACCGGTGCAGCGTGTCTGTGACACCAACCCGATGCACCTGGGCCACCACGCAAAAGCCGACGGGCGCTGGCGCATCTACGTCTTCGCCGACGCCAATCCCGCAGGCGCCCCCGGTGCCGTGGCGGACCTGGCCCAGTGGCTGGAAACCGCACCCGACTCCCCGCTGGCGGCCACGCCGTCGAGCCTTGACCGCGACGCCTGGTTCGACGTCAAGGTGATCTACCAGCAAGACCACACCGGAGTGGACATCAACGCCGTCCCGGCGGTCTTCAAACCCACTGTGGGACCGTTTGAGCTCACGTACCTTGAGAAGGTCTTCGGAACCGACCCGGCAAACGACATCTTCGAACAGCGCGGCCTCAGCCGCGACGGCGTCGTCGTGGTGGTCCGCCCCGACCAATACGTTGCCAACATCCTGCCACTGACCGCAACGGCCGAACTCGGCGAGTTCTTCAGGCCCTTGCTTTCGGCGCACCAGACGGTAAGTGCCGCTGCAGATGGCCTGGTGAGCAACCAAGCCTAACGATGTACCGCCAAGTGCCGGGGAACCCACGCAGGGTTCCCCGGCACTTGGTACTTAAGGTGTCCCGAAGATTTACATCCCTGTAACGCAAACCCCTAGTCGCAAACCAAATTGCAGAGTATGTTAAATGCAAATCGGTTTGCAGAGTGACGCGGATTACAAGGAGTAAAGATCGTGATGACCAAGCAAGACGAGGCTCGCTCCTCCCCCGCAGCGCGGGAACCCATGGATCATGCGTGGCTCGGGGACGCCCTTCCAGAGGTTGCGCTGTCCAAGTCCCAGGCGCGTGTTGTAGAGGTCATCGCCCGAAACCCGCAACTCTCTTCGTACGCGGACATCGCCGAAATTGCACAGCGCTCGGACGTCAACAACTCCACCGTCGTCCGCACGGCCCAGCGGCTGGGCTACCGGGGCTGGCCGGACCTGCAACGCGAACTGCGGTCCCGGTACCTGGTGATGATTTCGACCGAAGACACCCTCCTCGAACACGGCGAACACCGTAGCCCCCTCCACGACGCACTGAACCACGACATCGAGAACCTACGGCTCACGCTGGACTCAAACACCGCCGAAGACGTCGAGGCAGCCATCGCTGCCCTTGCCTCAGCTCAGTCCATCACCGCCATCGGCATCGGGTCTTTCGCTGGACCCGCCAGCGTCATGGCACACCTGGGGTCCACTATGGGATACCCCATCACCCTTGAAAACCGCGGCGGAGTCCATCTCGCATCAGCAGCGAACAACCTCGGCGCAGGTGATGTCCTGGTGGTGGTGAACATGTGGCGGTCTGTCCAGCAGATCATCCTCACCGCCGAAGCCGCCAAGCAAGCGGGGGCCACGGTAATCGCCATCAGCGACATGCGTCGAGGCCGGCTGGCCGCCGCTGCGGACCATCTGCTGATTGTTGCCTCGGAAGGAATCTCCTTTTTCCAGTCCGTGACCGCAGCGAACTCCATGGTCTACGGACTGCTGGCCGGCATGGAAGCGGCCCACCCGGAACGCAGCCGCGCTGCCATCCGCCGCACGCAGCAGCTCTGGAAAGACCTGGACATCTACCTGGACTGACCTCGGCCGTCGGCCGCCACACTTTCTTTCCACATCAACACCCCTTCAGGAGTACCTCATGAGCAACAACCGCCACGTCGCCGTCATCGGCCTGGGTTCCATGGGTGGCGCCATGGCCACCACCCTGCACAGCGCGGGTTGGGAAGTCACAGGGTTCGACCCCTCGGAAGCTGCACGCGATGCAGCTGCGGAGGCTGGAATATCCACCACCGCAGAACTCCAGGACCTTGCAGGCACCCCCTTTGTCGTGCTTTCCCTCCCCTCGGCCGCGATTGTCGAGGCAACAGTGCCGGTACTCCTCTCAGCACCCGGGACCATCGCAATTGTCGACACCACCACCTCCGAGCCCGCCACCAGCAAGTCCATGGATATCCTGGCCGAATCCAAAGGTGCCGCCTTCATAGACGCCCCTGTTTCCGGCGGACGCGAGGGAGCCGCGAACGGTTCCCTAAGCGCGTTCGTCGGAGCAAGCGGTACCGCCGCGGAGGCCGCGCGGCCCGTCCTTGAAGCCCTCACCGGCGGCAGCTACGCCCACATCGGCGGCCCCGGGAGTGGCAACGTCGTCAAGCTCCTGAACAACGTCCTGGCCGCGGCCAACCTGGTTTCCGTCGGAGAAGCACTCGGCGTGGCCAAGGCCTACGGCATCGACCCGGCCGTGGCAGCTGCAAGCATCAGCAATGCCTCCGGCGGCAGCAAAGTCTCCGCCAACATGTACCCCAACTGGGTGTTGTCCGGCACCCACGATTCCGGCTTTTCCCTGGGACTGATGGCCAGGGACGCCGCCCTCGCCATCGATGTCGCCCGGCAGATCGGGGAACAGCCTGAGCTCCTGGCAGCAGCGGCCAGCCAGTGGCAGGAAGCCCTGGCCGCCCTTGGACCGGCAGCAGATTTCACGGAAATCGCCAGGACAGTAGCACCCGCAATAACTCCCGCCGGCGCCCCCCACAAGACCACCGTGGCCTAGCCTCCCCCAACGAAGGACAGTACTTTGAGCATCACCACAGCACCCGCTGCATCCTCCACCACCACCGCCCGCGAGGTCCTGGAATCAGCCTTCCCCGGCGGCCTGGGCGCGTTCCTCGACGGGCAGGTGGTTTTGGGATCCGGCGACACCATCACCCTGACCTCGGCAGCTACGGGTGAACCCTTTGCCGCCTACTCCGATCCTGGAACCGACGGTGCCCACGCCATCCTGGAAAGCTCCGTCCGCGGCGCGGCAACATGGGGCGCCTTGAATGGGTTCGAGCGCGCCGCCATCCTCCGGAACGTCAGCAGGGTTGTCGAAGCCCATGGTGAAGAACTCGCGATCCTTGAATCAGCCACCACCGGCAAGCCGATCCGGGACGCCCGCGTTGAGGCGGCAAAGGTCGCTGAGATGTTCGGCTATTACGCAGGCTGGGCGGACAAACTGACCGGCCAAACAATCCCGGTGCCGGGCCCCTGGCATACCTACACCGAGCGCGTGCCGTGGGGCGTCGTCGTCGCCATTACACCGTGGAACGCTCCACTGTTCACGGCCGGCTGGAACTCAGCCGCCCCGCTCGCCGCTGGCAACGCAGTGATCATCAAGCCGAGCGAATTCACGCCGGCCACCACTGTCCGGCTCGCCCAACTGGCCCACGAAGCCGGAGTCCCCGAGGGCGTCTTCAACGTCGCGGCTGGGCTGGGACAGACTGTTGGAGCCAGGCTCACTTCAGACCCACGGGTAGGAAAAGTCAGCTTCATCGGTTCGGTCCCGACAGGGCGCCGCGTGGCTGTCTCAGCTGCCGAGGCCGGCATACCCGCATTGCTCGAACTTGGTGGCAAGAGCGCCAACATCGTGTTCGCCGACGCCGACCTGGAGCGGGCCGCCGATGGCGCGATCTCCGCGATCTTCTCCGGTGCAGGCCAATCCTGCGTCGCCGGCTCACGACTGCTGGTAGAGCGCAGCGTGCACGCCCGATTCGTCGAAATGGTGGCCGAACGCGCCGCCTTGCTGCGGGTCGGTGACCCGCTGCACGCCGAAACCGAAGTGGGTCCGATTATTACGGCACCACAGTTCGCCACTGTCACCTCGCTGATTGAGGCCGGGATGCACGACGGAGGCCGTCGCCTTACCGGAGAATCGTTGCCTGAGTCCCTGACCGGTTCAAACCTGTCGGGCGGACACTGGGTCATGCCCACGCTGCTGGATGGCGTCACACCCGGCAACCGCCTGGAAACCACCGAAGTCTTTGGTCCCGTGGTCGGTGCGGATGCCTTCGACTCCGCGGGCGAAGCTATCGCCCGGGCAAACAACACCAACTTCGGCCTGGCTGGCGCCGTGTGGACCTCAGACATCTCCCGCGCCCATCACATTGCCCGCGAAGTGAAGGCCGGCACCTTCTGGATCAACTCCTACAAAACCATCCACGTCGCTGTTCCGTTTGGTGGTTTCGGCGATTCCGGCCACGGCCGCTCCTCGGGGCCGGGCGTCCTGGATGAATACACGCAGACGAAGGCTGTCTGGGTTCCCACCCGTGCCGCCGGATCACCGTTCCCGTCACTGTCCTACTAGCAGGAAGAACCATGGAAACGACTAACACAGCATCTTCGGATGAGACGCTTCGCGAAGCGTTGGCAGCTGGCGTAGAGACCTGGAAACCGCGGGTGCAGGCGTTGTCAGAGGACCTGCACGCAAATCCAGAGCTCTCCTTCGAGGAAGTCCGGGCGGCCGGGGCAATTGCCGCTCTCCTGTCCGAAGGCGGCTTCGACGTCACAGCGGGAACTGCGGATCTGCCCACGGCCTTCACCGCGAGCGCCGGGACGGGAGACCTGACCGTTGCCCTGTGCGTGGAATACGATGCCCTGCCATCTGTGGGCCATGCCTGTGGCCATAACCTCATCGCGGGTGCTTCCGTGGCTGCGGCCCTGGCTCTCCTTCCCCATGTGGACGAGCTTGGCATCACCCTCAAGGCGATTGGTACCCCGGCGGAGGAGCACGGGGGCGGCAAAGTGCTGATGCTGCAGCGGGGAGCCTTTGACGGTGTCGGGTTGGCACTGATGGTCCACCCGGTTCAGGACGGGGTGACCTATAACCCGGCAGGGACCACTGCCCAGGCTGTCGGTCGCTACGAGGCTGTCTTCACTGGTAAGGCGGCCCACGCTGCTGCCGCACCGCACTTGGGCGTCAATGCCGGGGATGCTGCCGTGCTCAGCCAGGTGGCTATTGGTTTGCTTCGCCAGCAGATCCCGGGCGATCACCGGGTTGCCTGCTATGTGGCTGAGGCCGGGCATGTCACCAACATCATCCCGGATCACGCCGTGGTTCCGTTCGAGTGCCGCGCTTTTACTCTTCCGGAGTATGAAGCGTTGCTCGTGCGGGTCAGGCGGTGTTTTGAAGGCGCAGCAATTGCCACAGGAACCACTTTGGAAATCACTGCTGCGGAACCGCTTTACGAGCCGCTGATCCAGGATGCGGAACTTGCCGCCCACTGGACAGAAGCCATGGACGCGTTCGGTAAGGACACTTCTCCAGCGGCGGGTATGGGAGGCGGCTCTACGGACATGGGAAATATCTCCCAAGTGATTCCATCGCTGCATCCATGGCTGAGTATTCCCGGCGCGAACGTTCCCATCCATTCGCATGGCTTCGCGGCTCTTGCGAACACCCCCGAGGCGTACGCCGTGATGTTCGAGGCAGCCACCGCGCTGGCTTGTACGGTGGCGGGCGCCGCAACCAATCCCCAACAGAGAGATCGCTTCGTTAAGGCGGCCTACCGTCGCGAAGCCACGATTCAGGAAGCATCATCATGAGCACCAGCACCGAAACCACGCGGACGGACAAGGCCGGCACACGGCTGACGCTTCCTGTTGCCGCACTGGCGTTTGTCATTGCCCTTGCGGTCCAGTTCATCGGCCAGGCCAAGATTGATCTCGGCATTGGTGCGATCATCATTTTCCCCATGGTCTGGGGTTTGATCCTTGGCTTATTGGTGTCCATCCAGAAGTTCAAGCCTCTCGGCCTGGACCTGCAGCGTGTGGCGGCCGCACTTGTGGGTGTCGCGGTCCTGCTGCTGGTGGCCAGGCTCGCCTTCAATATAGGACCCAGCCTGCCGAGCCTCATCAAGGCCGGCCCTGCGCTTCTCCTGCAGGAAGTTGGACACCTGCTCGGAACTGTAGTGTTGGCGCTGCCCCTCGCAGTCCTGTTGCGCATGGGCAAGGCAACCGTGGGGGCAACGTTCTCCTTGGATCGTGAACCGTCCTTCGCCATGGTCTCGGAAAAGTATGGCCCCGATTCGGACCAGTACCGCGGTGTCCTGGCCATGTACGTTTTCGGGACCCTGTTCGGCGCCATCTTCATCACGCTGCTGACCTCCTTGGTAGCCAACTGGAAGATTTTTGATCCGTTGGCCCTGGCCATGGGTGCCGGTGTCGGTTCGGGCTCCATGATGGCTGCCTCGGCTGCGAGCATCATTGCGGCCTATCCGGGTGACCAGGAAGCCATTCTGGGGATGGCTGCAATTTCCAACCTCATCACCACCATCCTTGGCGTGTACGTAGGCATCTACATTGCCTTGCCTGTGGCTGACCGGTTCTACAAGCTACTGACCCGCA
The DNA here is from genome assembly GCF_040137855.1 of Paenarthrobacter sp. CAP02. NCBI lineage: Bacteria > Bacillati > Actinomycetota > Actinomycetes > Micrococcales > Micrococcaceae > Paenarthrobacter > Paenarthrobacter sp. CAP02. The sequence continues at coordinate 432,719 of NZ_JBEEII010000003.1, forward strand.
ACAAGGAAACCGCAAAGGTGGCTGCAGGTACTGCTCCCCTGGAGCGTTCGGCAGCTGAGCTGGAGCAGGATGGCATCCAGGCTGAGGAGAACCGCCGCTTCCGTGAAGAGGTGGCGAAGTCCTCGGCGGCCATGAAGCTGCCGCTGTGGCTTTCCCTGTCTGTCCTGACGGTCCTGGGTGTTGGCACTGCAGCGGTAGCTGCCAAGGGCTTGAGCCTGTCCATCCTTGCCGGCTACGGCATCATGTTGGCTTTGGTCCTCGTCAGCCTGCTGCTGGCCAGGATCACCAGGAAAGTCTCTGCCATCGTTTTTATCACCACCATTGGTGCGTACATCTCAAGTCCGTGGTTCTTCGGGTCAGGGGTCTTGAACGAAGCGGTCAAAGCCGTGGATTTCCTTTCCATCGCCACGGTGATGTTGACGTTGGCCGGACTGTCGCTCGGCAAGGACATCCCCTTGCTGCGGAACATCGGGTGGAAGATCATTCCCGTCGGGCTTGTTGCCATCACTGCGTCCTTCCTTCTGTCCACCGTGATTGCCGAATTCGCCCTGGGACTCTGGCACTAGCCGGTACCAGCTGACCTGTTGGGTCGGTCCAAGCCGCGGCAACACCTACTGCCCGGATGCTCTCACTCACGTGCGGGCATCCGGGCTGTTGCGTTGGTTCGCTAACCTCCCCGCCCCGGATCTGGCGAACAGGGGCGATCAGCGCGAGAATGGGCGTGTGGTCCTTCCCCGCCCTGGCGGAAGCGGCGACACCATGAATCCCGCCGCACGAACGATCCAACGTGTGTACCTCACACTGACGCTGGGTAATACCGTGGCGGCGTCCTTCATCTGGGGTATCAACACCCTTTTCCTGCTTGATGCGGGCCTCAGCAACTTGGAAGCCTTCGCCGCGAATGCCTTCTTCACAGCTGGCATGGTCCTCTTCGAAGTTCCCACCGGGGTGGTCGCCGACGGTTGGGGCCGCCGCGTATCGTTCCTGCTCGGTACCGTGACACTGGCCGTGTCCACCTACCTGTATTACGTGCTCTGGCAGGTCTCAGCCCCGTTTTGGATGTGGGCCGTAGTTTCGGTCCTGCTGGGCCTTGGCTTCACGTTCTTTTCCGGAGCCGTCGAAGCGTGGCTCGTGGACGCACTGCGATTCTCCGGTTACGAAGGCGGGCTCGAATCCGTGCTTGGCCGCGGGCAAATGGTCCAGGGCCTCGCAATGCTGTTTGGGTCCGTCGCGGGCGGCGTGATTGCCCAAGCCACCAACCTGGGCGTGCCTTTCCTTTTGCGCGTGGGGGTGCTGCTTGCCATGTTTGCAGTGGCCTTCGGTCTCATGCACGACGTCGGTTTCTCGCCTGAGCGTTCAACCAGCCCTATGCGGGCTGTCCGTACCGTACTGACGGCCTCGATAGACAACGGCCTGAAAAACCGGCCCGTTCGGTACATGATGCTGGCCGCTCCCTTTAGCGCCGGCGTCGGAATTTACGTCTTTTACGCTCTGCAGCCGTACCTTCTCACCCTTTTTGGGGACCCGAAAGCCTATTCCATCGCGGGCCTGGCCGCCGCGATTGTCGCAGGCTCGCAGATTCTGGGCGGCTGGCTGGCCCCGCACGCCCGGGGACTGTTCCACAAACGCACGTCAGTGATGATCCTCGCCGGCCTGATGGGTGCCGTGATTCTCCTGGTGCTGGGATCCACGCGCGTGTTCTGGGTAGCCCTGGTGCTGCTGGCGTTGTGGGCCGTGGTGGGTTCTGCGGCTACTCCGGTCCGACAGGCGTATGTGAATGACATGATCCCGTCGAAACAGCGGGCCACCGTCCTCAGCTTTGATTCGCTGATGGGTTCCAGCGGTGGAGTGGTGATCCAACCACTCCTGGGCCGCGGCGCGGACCTTTACGGTTATCCGGCTTCATTGGCCATGGCCGGCGTTATCGAGCTTATTGCGGTGCCCTTCCTGGTGGCGAGCAGGAAGCAAGGGGCTGCGGCGGACCGGGCCAGCACCTTGGCTGCGGAACCAACCACGGAGGGCCCAGCTCCTGAAACGCCTAGAACGACCTGACGGTGAACCCCAGGCCCAGCAGTCCCCGGCCTGCTTGCTCAACAATGGGGTCGAAGCTGAGCGTGGGATGGTTCAGGAGGACATTCACGTCCCTTTGGATGCGCTGCAAGGGATGCGACAAGCGGTGTGCACTGCCGCCCGAACCCGCGACGATGAGCCTGACCGCGGCCTCCGACGCCTGGCCGCTGAGGGCAAGTGATAGCCGGTACCGCGACCGCTCAGTATCTGTGGGCTCCGTGTCGGACCGTCCGATCACCGCAGCCAGGATTTGGATGGCCTCCTCCCAATGCATCCTCGCGGTGGCAACCTGTCCGAAGGCCTCGGAGAAACGGGCTTGGGCAAGTACAGAGTCCGCTTGGCGCACCTCGGTAGTGTTTTTGACCTTTCGCACCATCAATTGCGCTTGAAACAGCTCCAAGGCATGCTCTGCGGCGCCCAAGGCGGTGGACGGTGCCACCAGGTTCAACAGCGTCGCCATCGGGATGTGAAGTGTGGGGTCGGGGTGGACCAAGCTTCCCGGGTTGTCCGAAGCGACCAGGGTGGCCCATTCCAAAACCCGGTGGTCAGGAACGAAGAGCTGGTCCGCGCGCAGGTCATTGCTGCCTGTCCCCCGCAGCCCTGCAGTATGCCAGGCATCGATCAATTCGAGCGCCGCGACGGGGACCAGCGCTTGGAGCCGGACACCGTCGCAGTCAACAGCCAGGAGCGCCCATTCCGAATGCATGACTCCGGAAGCAAAACTCCAGTGGCCGGAGACGTTGTAGCCACCAGGAACCTTCGTGGCGGCACCAACCGGGGCACCCGTCGCTGCCGCCAGGGGAACGCCGCCAAAGGCAAAGACTTCGTCCTGGACTTCCTTCGGCCAGCGGGCCAACATCCACACATGTTCCATCAGGTGCCCGGCGGTCCATGCAGTCGATGCGCAACCGCGGGCAAGTTGCCTGACCACCTCAGCGTAGGTCTCCACGCCCATCCCGTAACCACCAACGCCCTTGGGTGCGAGGAGGCGGAAGACGCCCGACCGGCGGAGGTCGGTCATGGTGGATTCGGGCAATTGGCGGAGTTCCTCAGTTTCGGATGCGCGTGCCCTAAGGTGCGGGACCAGGGCTTCTGCCCGGGAGATCAAAGTTCCCGGGCTTGGCGGTTCCGTGTGGAATCCCGGGCTCCGGACCTCCGGGACAGGCTCAGGCACCAAGGCAGGCTCAGGCAATTCCAGCACATGTCCTGTCCGGTCGCGTTTGGCTGCCAGGTACGCCAGGTTGGCTTCGGACACATGGACTCCGGTGGGCACTCGTTCGCTGATGTCGATTCCCAGTGCGGAGAGCTGTGCTGCCTTGTCAGGATTATTGCTGAGGAGCCGGATTCGACTGGCACCAATGGCCTGGAGCATCTGGACTCCGGCGGAGTAGTCACGTTCGTCTTCGTCATGGCCAAGAGCCAGATTGGCTTCGTAGGTATCCAGGCCGTTGTCCTGGAGCGCGTAAGCATCCAGTTTGGAATACAGGCCAATGCCCCGGCCCTCCTGTCGAAGGTACAGCAGGAAACCTCCGACGGCGGCAATCTCCTCCACCGCTTCACGCAGCTGGGGACCACAGTCGCAGCGCTCGCTGCCGAAGACGTCACCTGTCATGCATTCGCTGTGAAGGCGCACCAGAGGAGCAACACCTGTTTCGCTATCCGGGGCCAGCAGGGATTGCTCCCATGAGCCGAGGGCCAGAAGCAAATGCTCCTTGCCGTCAGCCAGGCCGTGGAACGTGAAGACTTCCGCCGGCGTCCGGAATCCGTCAGGAAACTGAAGCGGCACGGTGACGTTGCTGCGAACGGTCGCCCTGGGCAGCGATGCAGCGGGTGGAGCGATGTCCAGGCAGGCGGTCATGTGGGGTCCTTCAGGGTTTGACTGGAAGGGCAAAGCTTGAACCTTCAAGTTAACCGTACAACTTATTGGTTGAACCTGCAACTAAAATGTCGACGGTAGAGTCCCGTGCGGGAAGATAGGGGAAACCTCTTCTGAAAGCGTGGCCGACTTTGATTTCACTACAGCAGGATCCCCAAGGTTTCATCCGCATGAAGCGCCACTTCCCAAACGGCATCAACGTACAGATCACCTTCACCGATGGCACGCAGGAGATCCTCAGCGGCCGGCAACTCAACGAGGCCTACGACCAAGCCCTGGCGGACTACCGGGCGGGTAATCACCTCGATGCCAAGGGCTTCTCCCGTGGACCGCAAAAGAAAGTTCACCAGGGCATCGAGTACGTTCCGGTCAAGCCGGGGATGGGGACCTAGCGGACGCGGAGCCTGAACCCCGAGCAGCCAAGTAAGCGAAACGGCCACTCTTCGAAAGAGCTATGCCCTGCCGGAGGCATGCTTAACGCAGAACGGCGTCCATGGCCGGGCCTCCAGCCGGCCCTCTGGTATTACCGCACCACACACGGCGCACAATCCATAGCTCCCTGCGGCAATGCGCTCAAGAGCGGCGTCAATCTGGGCCAGTCCACGCTTGCTCTGCTGCAGTAGCGCAGAGGCCTGGGAAAGTTCAAAAGCGATGGTGCTGCCCTCGGGGTCATGCTCGTCATCAACATTCGAGTCCTGCCGTGCGCGGTTCACCGATGTGATGTCGCTGCTCAGCGCCGCGAGAAGTTCGAGCTTCTGCTGCTTCTCGTCCTCCAGGAGGCGCCGAAACCGCCCCGAATCAACCACGTCGGTTCACAGGTCAACCGTACCGCTCTCGCCGACGCTCATCCGCGAGTGGGTGACCTTGGACTTCACCCACTGCAGCACGGTCGCAGCCGTGCCACCAGGGCTGGTCCAGTACTCGGCAGACTCAGAGTCGACACGCAACAGGCAGACCTCCGGGGTCTCAGGGCCGTCCGGGAACCACGCTTCAACTGTTTGGTTCCACATGTCGCGGATTATCTGCCGGTCAGTGACCACCTCGGCGTTTCCGGCAACAGATACCCACTCCGTGTTCTTTCCGAAGGACACGTTGACCCGTGGATCATTTCGGACATGCGCTACCTGTGACGTACCGAGTCCCGTGAAGAACCACATGTCGCCGTCGTCCTTGACATCCTGGACCGCCAGCGGACGGCTAACCAAAGCACCTTGTTCATTGACTGTGGTCACCATGCCAATCTTGGCACCGTTGATGATGTCCGTGACTTTGCTGATGTCGCGCTCTTCTGCCATGTTCGCCTCAACTCTCTTCGTTCGGGGACGCCCCCACGCCCAGCCTATTAGTAAGTTTGCTTATTGACCACCGGTGGTGGCCGACAACGGCAGCAACGGGAATCAAGAAGGGCTCCTGTCCGTTTACTTTTCATGATGGTGTGACGTGGCAATGACCACGGGCGCCTGGGCTTGAGTGAACGGGCTTGAGCGACGACAGGAAGTGTGGGGAGCTGGCCATGACGTTAAACGAAACCATCGCCCATGTTGAGGCAGCGCACCTCATGGTCCGAGACGACAAAGAGTGGGACGGGCTATCAAAGGGTCTATTGGACGCCTACAACATTCAGGACGAGGACCTTATTGAGCAGCTAAGGCCACCGTTCCTGCAGTCATGGCGGACCGTCACCACCTACGTCCTGCGCGATACCTTCGATGCGGCCGGGATCACGGTGGCGGATCCGAGCCACCCGTGGGGCATTGCAACGCTCACAGCAAATGGCGCCAGCAGCGAGCCCCTCTTATGGCGTGAGGCCGGTGACGGAAACCGCAGCATCGAAGGCCCCGCAGGCTTCGAACTTCTGACGTTCTCCGAAGCCATGACCCACTACGCCGACTGCTTGAAGAGTTTGCTCCCCGAACAGCCCTAGTCCCGGCTGTCCACCAGGACCCTGCGGATCCTGTTCCTGTGCGGTGCCTCACACTCGACCAGCCCGTGGGCCGTCGATAACGGTGGGAATGTACTCGAGCATTTGCAGCCCGCCTCCAAACGTCCTGCTCCCTACCATTTCAAGGGAAACGTCCGGATAGCCGTCGTAAATTCGCTCCCGTCCGGTACGGCCGGTGATGACGGGGAAAATGACCAGTCGATACCTGTCAACCAGGCCGGCGGCCAGCAGGGAGCGGCTAAGACTGAGGCTGCCCAGGGTCATCAACTTCCTGGTTCCGGATTCCTTCATCCTTCGCACGGTCTCCACCGCGTCACCGCTGACCAGCTCCGAGTTGGGCCACGCCAAGGGCTGCTGCAGGGTGGATGAGAAGATGACTTTGCGCATGGCGGCCAACCCGGTGAGGGCGGCGTCTTCTTGTTCGGAGAAGCCTGAGTCTTGGCCCGCGGCCTGTACGGACATACCTGACATGACCCTGTAGGTATTTGCCCCCATCAGAGTGGTGAACTCCTTCTTGCCTTCTTCCTCCAGCCACGCCAGGTAGTCCGGGCTCTCCAGCCCCCACCATCCCGGCCACCCCTCGGCTGAAGCGTAACCGTCCAAGGAAATAATCAAGTCCACTGTCAGCGTGGCGGACGATTCGCTCATCTGGATCTCCTGGTTTTGGCCGCACGGACCTGCCGTTCGCAAATGCTAGCTCCGCACCGATCGGGCGTTCAAGGGCCAGCGGCTAGATGATCACCAGGAGAAGTCCACCGACAGTACTCAGGAAACCAATGCCAGTAAGGACCCAGCCAAGAATCAGCACGGTGTTGTCGTACTTGGGCGGCTGAAGGGAGCATCTGGAGGGGTGGCAGATATCGTAGTGGACCACCACTGACCGTGATGTGAGGCTGCCATCTTTTGCGGCGACGTCCAGAAGGACTTTCTGTTCCTCATTGCGTTGGTCCACCCAGTGGAGTCCCAGGTATCCCCCGGCGGTGAACTGTTCGCCGTCGGCCGCCGCCCAGGGGCAGCGGCGCCTCGCAGCAACCCACGCGATGACCAGCAGAGGCACGCCGGGGACAAACCCCACCCACGTCATCAGCTCAAGAATGGGGCCGAGGAAATCCAGGGAACCGGCCATGACAAGATCCTAGCGTGGGGCGTGCAACGCTTAATCCATGGACTTGGACATCCCGCCCTCGCTGAATATCCCCGCCGCTGAACTCAGCTGGCGGTTTTCGCGGTCCTCGGGCCCGGGCGGCCAGCACGTCAATACCACCGATACCCGCGCCGAAGTGATGTGGAACGTCGAGGAGTCCCTTGCCGTCACTGATGAGCAACGCCAACTCCTGCTCAAGCGTCTCGAACGAAGGCTCGTCTCCGGCGTCATCACCGTGACGGCGTCCGAAGAGCGGTCCCAGCTTCGCAACAGAGAGCTCGCCCTTGCCAAACTGGCCGGCCTCATTGAGACGGCCCTCGTTCCCGAGTCCGTCCGTCGGCCTTCCAAACCAACCCGCGGTTCCGCACGACGCCACAGGGCTGCCAAGGAACAACGGTCGGCAACCAAGCAACAACGACGTCGGCCTGCCGCCGATTAGCGGCGCCCCCTTTTGGCCGTCGACGCCGGATGGCACCATACCCTCATGTCACCTATTCAGCGCCTCCGCCCACCCGGGTTGGTCAACAGCCCCGCCTTCAGCCACGTCGCCGTCGTTCCCCCCGGCGCAACAACCATCTACGTCGGTGGTCAGAACGCCGTAGACCGGGACGGAAAACTGGTTGGAGAAGGCGACGCAGCCATCCAGTCTGCCCGCGCACTGCACAACGCCAAAACTGCCCTCGAGGCCGCGGGCGCGGGCCTGGAAGACGTCATCCAGTGGACTGTGCTCTTCGTTGAAGGTGCCGACCTCTCGGCAGGCTACGGAGCGATTGCTGCGCAGCTCGCTTCAGAGGAGCCACCCCTGGTGACGGCAGCTTTCGTGGCGGGCCTGGGCGTACCCGGTGCGCTGGTGGAGATCAGTGCGGTAGCCGCCGTCGTCAGCGCTGAGGAAAACGGTGCGGGAGCCGGACGCCGATAGAGTCGTGTCAATGGACAGCAAACTGATGACGACCCAACGGCCCGGACCCGACCCTGCTGCACCGCAGTCCCCCGCCGAGGACGGCTTCGTGAGGGTCCACGGGGCCCGCGAGAACAACCTCCGCAATATCGACGTGGACGTCCCGCGCGATTCCATCGTGGCCTTCACCGGAGTTTCCGGTTCCGGGAAATCCTCCCTGGCCTTCGGAACCATCTTCGCCGAAGCCCAACGCCGCTACTTCGAGTCCGTCGCGCCCTACGCACGCCGGCTTATCCAACAAGGCCACAATCCCAAGGTCGAGTCCATCACCGGGCTGCCACCCGCCGTCGCGCTCCAACAACGCCGTGGTACCGCCAGTACCCGCTCAAGCGTGGGAACAGTGACCACCTTGTCGAACTCGCTGCGGATGCTCTTTTCACGTTCCGGGACCTACCCCGACGGCGTCGGGCAGCTCGACTCCGATGCCTTCTCCCCCAACACCGCAGCAGGCGCCTGTCCCGAGTGCCACGGGCTCGGGACCGCGCACACAGTCACCGAAGCCTCCTTGGTCCCCGATCCGACCCTCAGCATCCGGGACGGCGCCATCGCGGCCTGGCCCGGCGCCTGGCAAGGTAAGAACCTCCGCGACATCCTGACCCATCTGGGCTACGACGTGGACACCCCGTGGCGGAAGCTCCCAAAGAAGGACCGCGACTGGATCCTGTTCACCGAAGAGCAACCTGTGGTGGAAGTGACGCCGCAGCGCGATCGGGTGGCCAAACCCTACAAAGGCAGGTTCTGGAGCGCCCGGAGCTACGTGATGCACACCCTGGCCGATTCCAAGAGCACCACCATGCGCGACCGCGTGCTGCGCTTCATGGTCAGCGGCCCATGCCCACGCTGCGGCGGCAGCGGGCTCCGGCCGGAGGCGCTGGCCGTGACCTTCGCCGGGAAGAACATCGCCGAACTCAACGCACTGCCCATGACCGAACTGGCCGACGTTATCCGGCCAACCACGGAGCTCGCTTCTGCTGGGACGGCTTCCCGAAAGCAGTCCTCCGGCGAAGCAACCGAAGTAGCCGTTGCGATCACCCGCGACCTGCTCAAGCGGCTCACGGTACTGACCGACCTTGGCCTCGGATACCTGGCATTGGGCCGCCAAACGCCTACGCTTTCCCCGGGCGAAATGCAGCGGCTGAGGATTGCCACGCAGCTGCGTTCGGGGCTGTTTGGGGTGGTCTATGTGCTCGATGAACCATCGGCGGGGCTGCACCCCGCAGATGCCGAATCCTTGCTCGATGTCCTGGACCAGCTCAAAGCCTCCGGCAACTCGGTGTTTGTGGTCGAACACAACATGGAATTCGTGCGGGCTGCCGACTGGCTGGTTGATGTTGGTCCGCGCGCGGGTGAAGGTGGCGGAGAAATTCTTTACAGCGGCCCCGTCGCCGGCCTTGCCGACGTGAAGGAGTCAGTGACGCGGCCGTTCCTCTTCCCTGCTACCAGCAGTGCGGGGAATCAAAAGAACGACGACGGTCCAGCCGCCGCCGGGAGTCGAGGGAGCACCAGCCAACCCCGGGGAGCGAAGGAATGGGTGACGCTTCACAACGTCAACCGGCACAATCTGCGCGACCTCGAGGCCGGATTCCCGCTGGGCGTCCTGACCGCCGTGACCGGTGTGTCAGGCTCTGGAAAGTCCACCCTGGTCAGTTTGGTCCTGGCAGAGGTAGTGGACGCGGCGCTTCATCCGGGGACCATCGAAACAGCTGACCGGGACGTACCCAACAGTGCGGGGTCAGTCTCCGGGCTTCATGGACTGGACCGCCTCGTCAAGGTCGACCAGAAGCCCATCGGCCGTACACCGCGTTCCAACCTTGCAACGTACACCGGCTTGTTTGATGGGGTGCGGAAGGAGTTCGCTGCCACCGAAGATGCCCGTGCCCGCGGCTTCGGCCCTGGCCGCTTCTCCTTCAACGTCGCTGGTGGGCGCTGCGAAACCTGCCAGGGCGAGGGATTCGTTGCCGTGGAGCTTTTGTTCCTTCCCGGCAGCTACGGGCCTTGCCCGGAATGCCAAGGATCCCGGTTCAACCCCGAAACCCTTGAAGTGAAGTACCGCGGCAAAAGCATCGCCGATGTCCTGGGCATGACAGCGGAGGCAGCGTCCGACTTCCTGTCCGACCTCCCGGGTGTCGCCCGCAGCCTGCAAACACTGCTGGAGGTGGGACTGGGCTACCTTCGCTTGGGCCAGCCGGCCACGGAACTGTCCGGTGGTGAAGCCCAGCGCATCAAGCTCGCCACTGAACTGCAGCGCATCCAGCGAGGGCACACCCTGTACATCCTTGACGAACCCACCACCGGACTTCACCCCGCTGACGTACAGCTCCTGATGGCGCAACTTCACCGGCTCGTGGACGCCGGAAACACCGTCATCGTGGTCGAACACGAGATGGATGTCGTAGCCGGGGCCGACTGGGTGATCGACCTGGGACCGGGCGGCGGCGACGCCGGCGGCACAATCATCGCCGCTGGGCCGCCGGCCGCCGTCGCGCGTTCCACCACCAGCCGGACGGCACCCTACCTGGCAGCCGCTTACGGGCGCTGAGTCAGCGTCGCGGGATGTTCCGCAGGTTGCTGCGGGCCATGCTGACAGCCTCACCGGCACCGCGGTTCAGCACCACCTTGGACATCGCAGTGGCGAAGCCGATGACCTGCGAACCCGAAATCTTCGGCGGGATGGACAGTGCGTTCGGGTCCGTGATGAGTTCCACCAAGGAAGGGCCGGGATGCGCGAACGCCTCCCGGTAGGCGGCCTCAATGTCAGCAGGATCCGTAACGCGCACGGCATGGAAGCCCAGGGCCTTTGCCACGGCCGCGTAGTTGGCCTCGGGCACATCCACACCGAAGTCGGGCAGCCCGTCCACCAGCATTTCGAGCTTGACCATGCCCAGCGTGGAGTTGTTGAACACCACGACGTTGACCGGCAACTTATGCGCGGCCACAGTGACGAGTTCGCCCAGGAGCATGGACAAGCCGCCATCACCGGACACGGAGACCACCTGCCGTCCCGGATAGGCCAGCTGCGCACCGATGGCATGTGGAAGCGCGTTCGCCATGGACCCGTGCAGGAAGGACCCAATCAACCGACGGGTACCCAACGGGTTGATGTAGCGGGCAGTCCAGACATTGCACATTCCAGTGTCGGCGGTGAAGACGGCGTCTTCGGCAGCTACCTGGTCGAGCAGGGACGCCGCGTATTCGGGGTGGATGGGCTGTTTCTTCTCGACCTTGCGCGTGTAGGCACCCACCGCCTTATTCATGAGCCGATCGTGCTTCTTGAGCATCTGGTCCAGGAAGCGCCGGTTCTTCTTTGGCTGTACCAACGGCAGGAGGGCTCTCAGGGTGGGGAGCACGTCGCCATGGACTGCGATGTCGACGTCGGTCCGACGCCCCAGCCGCTGCGCGGCGCGATCCACCTGCGCGGTCCGGGTGTCCGGGAGGAACTGGTCATAGGGAAAGTCGGTACCCAGCAGGATGAGCAGGTCGGCGTCTTCGATACCCTCGGCGGCGGCACCATAACCGAGCAATCCGGTCATGCCGATGTCGAACGGGTTGTCGTACTGGACGAAGTCTTTGCCCCGCAAGGAATGGCCAATCGGGGCGTTGATCAGTTCAGCCAAGGAGATCAGCTCACTGTGCGCGCCTTCGACGCCCGCGCCGGCGAAAATGGCGACCTTTCCGGCGTCGTTGATGGCTCCAGCCAGTTCCTGGACGCTGGTTGGATCAGGGACCAGACTGGCGGGCCGGAAAGTCGCCGGCAGGGGCGTAGGCGCGACGGCCTCGAGTCCCGCGATATCCCCCGGCAGGGTAACCACGGCGACACCGCCCAGGCCCAGTGCGTTCTGGATGGCGCTGTGCATGACCCGCGGCGCCTGTTCGGCGGTGCTGATCATTTCGGAGTACACGGAGCATTCGTTGAAGAGCCGGTCCGGGTGGGTCTCCTGGAAGAAGCCACTGCCGATCTGCTTGCTGGGGATGTGGGAGGCTATGGCCAAAACGGGTGCGCCGGTCCGATTGGCGTCGTAAAGGCCGTTGATCAAATGCAGGTTTCCGGGCCCGCAGGAGCCGGCGCAGACGGCCAGTTTGCCGGTCAGCTGTGCCTCTGCTGCCGCAGCGAAGGCGGCAGCTTCCTCGTGGCGAACATGGATCCAGTCAATACCGCCCTTGCTTGAGCCGCCCGTCTGGCGGACCGCATCCACCACCGGGTTGAGGCTGTCCCCGACTATCCCGTAGATCCGCTGCACCCCGGCAGCCTGGAGTTGTTCAATGAGTTGGGTGGCAAGTTCCTTCGCCATAATGTGCAGGCTCCCTCAGTTGTGGCGGTGGGCTGACATGGCCCAATATAGTCGTCCAGCCTCCGAGCGGTCTGCGCATCATGGTGCCAGGCCGTGGTCAGTCCAGGCCCGGAGCACGGACTGACCAGACCCTATTCAGGCCGCCAACCGGGTCCCAAACAACCGCTCTGCCAGCGACAGCAACTGTCCCGGGACGTCCGTTTCATTGCCGTCGCTCCCCTGGCCGAGAAACACGGCATTGCCACTCACCGGATCCTCGATGGGGGTGCCTGCTTCCCGAATCAGGACTTCAGCCCGGGGGTTCAGGGGCAACGGAATGGACTCAGCCTGGTCATTGAGGAAAGCATGCCAGCCACGCCCTGAAATGGCTTCCACATTTCCCTCCACTAGTGATTGCCGACTTGCAAGGGCCGCCCCGATTTCCTCAACCCTGATGGGTTCGTGAAGCCGGGCAGGGACAATAAGCGCAAACAGAAACTTCTGCATTTCAATCTTCTTACTTTCTGCCAGGCAGGCGTCTCCTATTTTTCCGGAACAAACGTGAGCCGAACGCATGCCGGACGAAGTCTCTCAACCTTGAGGGGTCACCGCCACACGGCGGCCCTACCGGTGGCTTTTCCTGGGCTTGGCGAACAGGTTCTCGTTGCCCTCAGCCTTGGCACGCTTTTCTGCCCTCTTTTCCAAGATGGTTTTCCCGGATTTCTTTTTCTTCGCATTGATCGGTGATTTACCGGACAAGCCAATCATTCCCTTCGAATTCGCTTTAGAATCACCATACCCGTTTATATTTTTAAAGCCAGTCTGAGCTTTTTGGCCACCCGATTGCTGCGGCCATGCAATTTGTTTCATCGCAACTCTGGCTGTGACGGCTGTTGCTTGCTAGCGTGGCCGCATGAGCCCCTCCAAGACACCCGCGGAGATCCTGGACGTTGATGGTGCCGAAGTCCGCATCTCCAATCCGGATAAGGTGGTCTTCCCCGAGCCCGGGCTGACCAAGCTGGATCTGGTCCACTACTACTTGGCGGTCGCTGATGGTGCCTTGCGGGGAGCCGGCGGCCGCCCCATGGTCCTCAAACGCTTCCCGAAGGGCATCAACGCGGAGCCGTTCTTTCAAAAGCGCGTGCCTGAGAACCATCCGGCGTTCATCGACACTGCAACCCTGCATTACTCATCCGGCACTTCCGCGGAAGAAACGGTCATCAGGGATGCCGCGGGCCTGGCCTGGGTGGTCAACCTGGGATGCCTGGACCTGAATCCGCATCCGGTACGCGCCGAGGACCTCGACCATCCGGATGAACTCCGGGTGGATCTCGACCCGATGCCCGGGGTGGACTGGTCGAAGATCGTGGACACCGCCTATGTCGCGCGGGAGGTACTGGCCGACGTCGGGCTGGTGGGCTGGCCAAAGACCAGCGGCTCGCGCGGGCTCCATATCCTGGCCCGCATTGCACCCCAGTGGTCCTTCCGTGATGTTCGGCTCGCCGCTGAAACGTTGGCGCGTGAAGTGGAGAACCGCGCCCCGGGCCTGGCCACGGCACGGTGGTGGAAGGAAGAGCGTGGCGAAAGCGTCTTCGTCGACTTCAACCAAAATGCGAAGGACCGCACTGTCGCATCGGCTTATTCGATCCGTTCCCTTCCGGATGCCCGGGTATCGACCCCACTGAGCTGGGAGGAAGTCCGGTCCGCCCGGCCAGAACAATTCACCGTGCTCACAGTCCCCACCCGCTTCGCCGAATCCGGCGACCCACACGCGGGCATTGATGACGCCGCGGGCTCGCTGGATGGCCTGCTCGCCCTGGCTGCGGAACTCGGCCCGGCAGAGAAGGCGCCGCGGGCAGGCGACGGATCGGGTCGGAGGATGTCCACGATGCCGCTGATCGAGGTGGCCAGGACCAAAACGAAACCGGAGGCCCTCGCAGCACTCGAGCAATGGAAGTCAGGCCATTCGGACCTTACTTCCGCACTCCACCCCGCAGATGTGCTCATAGACGGGATGCGCGGTTCAAGCTCCCTTTGGTATCGGGTGCGCATCAACCTTCAACACATCCCTGAAGCGCAACGGCCTGCGCAGGAAACGTTGATTGCCGACTACGATCCCTGGGCTGGCAAGGATTGGCCGGGCCGGCCGTGACTTCGGCGCCGCCCATGCAAGATCTGTCTGTGTCCTTGGTCCTGATAGCCATGCTCGGTGTTGCGGCGCCGCTTGCAGCCCGATTGCTGGACCGCGTGGTCAAGATTCCGATCGTGGTTTTCGAGATTGGTTTGGGAATTTTGTTGGGCCCAAGCCTGCTGGGGTGGATCGAGTCGACCCGCTTCACCGACACCTTGGCCGACTTCGGCGTCGCCATGCTGTTCTTCGTTGCCGGCAATGAGATCGACTTTTCGACCATCAGGGGAAAGCCCGCAAACCGGGCAGCAGCGGGTTGGATCATCTCGCTCGCAGCAGGTATCGGCGCTGGCTTCCTGCTGGTTCCGGGCCCGGAAGCGGCCGTGATCATTGGCATCGCCTTGTCTTCCACGGCATTGGGTGCCATTCTGCCAATCCTTCGTGATGCCGGGACCTCGACGTCGCCTCTTGGAATCGCTGTGACAGCCCTCGGGGCAGCCGGCGAGTTTGGGCCCCTGATCGCCATTTCGCTGTTCTTCAGCGGGCGCCGGGTGGGCATCGCGTCGGTGGTGCTGGTGGGCTTCGTTGTCCTCACGGGCGTGGCGGTCTTCTTCGCTTCCAGGGCACGGCACACCTTGTTCCACGCCCACGTGACCCGGACACTGCACACGAGCAGCCAGTTCGCGGTCCGGTCCATCATGCTGATCCTGAGCGCGCTGGTAGTGCTGAGCATGGTGCTGGGCCTGGATATGCTGCTCGGCGCTTTCGCCGCCGGCGTCCTCTGGAAAACCGTCATGGCCCGGGCTCCGGAGGAGGACCGCAAAGTGGTTGAAACCAAGATCGACGCCGTTGCGTTTGGTTTCCTGGTCCCCATCTTCTTTATCGACGCCGGAATCGACTTCGACCTCGCTGCCTTGACCTCCAGCCCCGCTACCCTGGTCTGGGTCCCCTTGTTCGTGGCCCTCTTGCTCATCATCCGCGGGCTGCCATCATTGCTCGCCTCTCCGCCAGGCGCCCCGCCCAACGAGAAGCGGGCTTTGATCCTGTTTGGGGCAACTGGGCTGCCCATCATCGTTGCCGTGACCGCCATCGGCCGGGACCAAGGGCTTATAACCAGCGGAATCGCCTCGGCACTGGTGGGGGCCGGAATGATCTCACTGCTGCTCTTCCCGCTCATGGCACTCCGCCAGATCCGGACAAGGCTCAGGACGGATGCGCGGCCGGGTTAGCATGGGTGCGGACACGTCCTACAAGGAGGCTGCATGCCGCACATCGTTGATTTTGAGAAGGTTTCCACGGCTGGGCTTGAGACTTCTCCTGTGGCCGAGGCCCTCGCGGGCCTGCGCGCCAACGAGGCCCGGTATTTCCGGAACAAGTACCAGCACGTCTTCGCTGTGAGTCCGGCCAGCGAGGTCCCCGACGTCGTCGAACGAGTGAGCCGCATCCTCCGGGAGGAACGCGGGATCGTTATCGGATCGCCGGCCCTGGAAGCTACCGCCTTCGAAGTCGACGGGCTGAGCATGGCCTACGTTTTCTACCAATCGGGGCTGTCCATCAACGTGATGTACGGCATCGAGGGCGGCAAAAGAGCTGTGGGCTTCAAACTCTCGGACGGCATGGAGGTTCCGGAGGAACTGGCCGCGAACTTTAAGTTCGCCAGGCAGAAGTCCAAGCTGGCTGGGGTCATCCGCGGTTCGTACTTCGTCATCAAAGGCGAGTACTAAACCCAGCAGGCCCAGCAGGCTTGTCCGGACGGACGACGGCGACCTCCCGCCGTCGTCCGTCCGTCCCACCGACGGCGATGGGCGGCGTCGTCAGGCGCGACCCCGAAGGATCAGCCGCCAATAAACCTGCGGGAACATGATCCTGTCCACCCACCAGGAAAGCCGGCTCTCCTTCCATGTGGGCACTTTGGGGATAGTTGGCATGGGCCGGTAGTGGTTGTCGAATTCTGCGAAGACCACCGTGTTGCGGGAAACCGTAAACGGGCACACTGAGTAGCCGTTGTACTTCTGCGTGACGGGTTTTCCTTCCCGGGCAGCCACGAGGTTTCTGGCGAGCACCTTGGTCTGCTTCCGGAGCGACCCGCCGGACTTTGAGTTGGATGTGCCGGCAGCATCGCCCAGGGACCAGACGTTGGCGTACCGGGGGTGGCGCAGGGTTTCGGTGTCCACCTCGACGAAACCGCCCTGGTTCCCCGCGGCCGGGAGGTCGGTGGAGGTGAGCCAATCGGGCGCGGACTGGGGTGGTACCGCGTTGAGGACCTCGTACTGCAGCTCTTCGATGGTGCCTGCTGCGGTGTCACGGATACTGACTGTCCGGCTGGCCGGGTCCACCGAGACCAGTTCGCTGTTGGTCCGGAGCTCAATGCCGTACTCGGCAATCTTGCGTTCCAGCTCCTGGTCCACCTCCGGAATCCCGAAAACCGTGGGATAGGGCTGGACCATCACGACGCGGATTTTGTCGAGGACTCCCTTTTTCCTTCCAGTAGTCACAGGCGAGGTACATCGGTTTTTGGCTGGCGCCGGCGCATTTGACGGGACCGGCAGGCATGGTGAAGATGGCCGTTCCCGAACGCAGGGCGCTGAGCAAGCTCCACGTCTTGGGGGCCAGCTCAAATTCGTAGTGGGACGATCCGTAGGGCGAATTTACGGCCTCTGCCAAGCCGGGCACTGCTTCCCAGTGGTACTGCAACCCTGGGCACACCACCAGGTGCCCGTAGTCCACTGAAGAGCCGGACTCCAGCATGACGGTGTTGGCCCCCGCATCAATGTCCGTTGCCTTGTCCCTGATCCAAGTGACTACCTTGGGCATCACGGACTGCTGGCTGCGGACAGCTTCCTTCACTTGGGCGCGTCCGCCCGCGATATGGGAAAACAACGGTTGGTACAGGTGATGGTCGCGGGGCTCGATGAGGGCAACGTCCTTGACCCCGTACCTCACCAGGCGGGCTGCCAGGGAGACGCCGGCGTTGCCACCACCGATGATCACTACCTCGTGCCGGGCCACGGCACTACTTCTTCTCGGTCAACGCTGCGCCCTTGTGCGCTGCCCGCGCGCCGGTCTTCTCCGATTCGACGACGTATTGCGGCTCATCTTCGCTGGCACGGTGCATGTTCCCGTCCAGCTCGAAGTCGCTGGTCTTCTTCTCCACGATTTTGCCTTGGGTCTTCCCCTGGGAGGTGTTCCACTCCACGCGGGTCCCTTTGCTCAATGTCATGTCCGCTCCTGGTAAGTGGTGGTCTCCCCTAAGATGCTCCCTAATGGTAAGCATCATGATCATTTCCCGGTAGCCCCGCTCCCCGCGTCATGACACCCCCCGGTTGTCTGTCATGCTTAAGGGTCGCCATTTTTACGCGCCGGGACTGCGGCGGAATCTTGGTGCACGCCGAACCCGGAGCACAACTGCGCTTTCGGGCTTGGAATGGCGTAATAGGGGTACAGTCACCGCAGGAACGCGGGACAGAAACGAACAGGGGCTTGAATTGGCAGGGAACGCAACCTTCAGGCACAGCAACACCGCTCTGCTGTCGGTTAGTAGCGTCGAGGCTCCACGGATCGTCAGCTCCTCGGACTTCGACCGGAAGTTGGCTACCACCCTGAAGCGGCTAAAGTTCCCGCCCCGGCTCCTGGAACGCGTTGCGGGCGTCACGCACCGACGCTGGTGGGCGGCTGGAACATCCTTTGACGATGCCGCCGTCGAGGCCGGGGCGAAGGCCTTGGCCGATGCCGGAGTCGAAGCTTCAGAGGTCGGGTTGTTGATCAACACCTCCGTTACCCGCCGCAACCTCGAGCCGTCCGTTGCAGTGAAGATCCATCACGAACTGGGCCTGCCATCCTCGGCCATGAATTTCGACCTCGCCAACGCCTGCCTGGGGTTCGTCAACGGGCTGATCCTGGCCGCCAACATGATTGATTCCGGACAGATCAAGTACGCGATCATCGTCAACGGTGAGGACTCACAGCTGACGCAGGAGGCGACCCTTGCGAGGCTGCAGCGGCCTGAAACGACCCGGGAAGATTTCAACCGGGAATTCGCCACCCTGACCCTCGGGTCAGGAGCCGCGGCCGCAGTCCTGGGACCGGCCGACGAGCACAGCGGAGCGCACCGGCTGGTGGGCGGCGTGATGCGCGCCGGCACCGAGCACCACGAATTGTGCGTGGGTGGCATTGACGGCATGACCACCGATACGAAGGGCCTGCTCGACGGCGGCCTGCAACTCGTCGTCGACGCCTGGCACGAAGCCCAGCCCGAATGGAACTGGACGGCCATGGACTGCTACGTGACCCACCAGGTCAGCAATGCCTACACCCAGGCCATCATCAACGCCGTGGGGCTGGACCCTGACAAAGTTCCCATCACCTTCCCACACTGGGGAAACGTGGGTCCGGCTTCACTCCCCATGACCCTCGCCGCCGAGGCGCAGTCCCTGCGCGCCGGCGATAGGGTCCTCTGCATGGGTGTCGGATCCGGGCTGAACGCCGGCATGGTCGAAATCGTATGGTGACAGGTACCTGGCCGGGCATACGCCCCGAATGGTCACGGACAATCGGCGTACCCTCCACTTCCGCCGTTGACGCTCCCGGAACCGTTCGCCAATGGCATCTCCTGGACAACGGTGGACAGCTCGCGCGGCGCGGCCTTACCCCAGCCGGCACCCTGCTCTGCGTGCATGGGAACCCCACCTGGTCCTATCTGTGGCGAACACTGCTGGCCGCCGGAACCGATCCTGCCCAGCCTTGGCGCGTCATCGCGGTCGACCAACTGGACATGGGCTACTCGGAACGTACGGGCGAATTCCGCAGCCTCGCCGACCGGATCAATGACTTGGGCGACCTCACCGATGCCTTGGGCGTGGAAGGCCCCGTGGTCACTGTCGGCCACGACTGGGGAGGTGTGATCAGCCTCGGCTGGGCGTTGGCCCACCCCGCGGAGCTCACCGGAGTGATCCTCACCAACACAGCGGTCCACCAACCATCCGAATCCAAGATCCCGCCCGCATTGCGGCTTGCCTTGCACCCGGCCGTCCACTCCTGGGGGACGACGACGTCCGACGCTTTCCTGCGGGTCACGCATTCCTTGGCGTCTCCTCCGCTGGCCGCCGAGGTCCGGAAAGCGTACATGGCCCCCTACAAGGGTCCGCACCGCCGCAGTGGCGTGGGAAACTTCGTGGCCGACATTCCCGTTGATGCGGACCACCCCAGCTTCCCCGCACTTGACGCCGTGGCCGAGGGCTTACGCACGCTGAAGGTCCCCGCCTTGATGCTGTGGGGCCCGCGCGACCCCATTTTCTCCGACCGCTACCTCAAAGACCTGATCGGCCGGCTTCCCCACGCGCAGGTCCACCGTTTCGAAGGCGCCGGCCACCTCCTCGCAGAAGACCGCGACATTGCCACACCTGTTTTCCAATGGTTGGCAGGGCAAGCCCAGGACAAAAACCAGCACAGTGCCGGCACCCGGCCAGACGCCAAGGCGGACGGAGCGGCTACTCAGGAACCAGAAGCTTTCCGTCCCCTCTGGGACGAGCTCGGCACCTTGGCGGACTCTGACTCCGCTGCCGAGACGGCCGTTGCGGAAATGGCGCCCGATGGCAGCGTTGCACGGTCGCTGAGCTGGCACGGACTCAACAGCAGGGTGCTGGACGTTGCGGCAGGTCTTCGCAAAGCCGGTGTTGCCAGTGGCAGCCGGGTGAGCCTCATGGTTCCTCCGGGCGTGGATCTCACCGTGGCACTCTATGCCTGCCTTCGGCTGGGCGCCGTGGTGGTCGTGGCGGACGCCGGACTGGGAACCAAGGGCCTGAGCCGCGCCGTCAAGGGCGCGACCCCTGACTTCCTGATCGGGATCGACAAGGCACTGGCTGCGGCCGCCGCGCTGGGGTGGCCGGGGCGCCGGATCAGCGTCCAGGACCTTCCGGTGATCCGCCGTCGGGCCCTTAAGGTTGAAACCTCGCTGTCAACCTTGGCCCGGCGCGCCGCGGACGGCGCTGCCGAGCACAACGCTTCCGTGGACCCGGAAGCTCCAGCGGCCGTGCTGTTCACCTCCGGTTCAACGGGCCCCGCCAAGGGCGTGCTCTACACCCACCGGCAACTGGCGGCGACGCGGGAT
Source organism: Paenarthrobacter sp. CAP02 (assembly GCF_040137855.1). Classification (NCBI taxonomy): domain Bacteria; kingdom Bacillati; phylum Actinomycetota; class Actinomycetes; order Micrococcales; family Micrococcaceae; genus Paenarthrobacter; species Paenarthrobacter sp. CAP02. The sequence continues at coordinate 453,211 of NZ_JBEEII010000003.1, forward strand.
ACGCTGGCGGAAACCTTCGACATCCGTCCCGGCGCCCGGCTCGTGGCCGGCTTTGCACCGTTTGCCCTGCTGGGGCCCGCCCTGGGTGCTGTCTCGGTCACCCCGGACATGGACGTCACTGCCCCCCGCACCTTGACCGCCCGCGCGTTGGCAGATGCCGTTGCTGCGATCGACGCCACAGTGGTCTTTGCCGCTCCGGCAGCGCTGCGCAACGTCCTGGCCACCCAGGACGGGATCAGCGAAGCGGGACAAACAGCGCTGGACGGGGTCCAGTTGCTCCTCTCCGCCGGCGCCCCTATCCCGGAGCCTCTCTTGGCAGAGGTGCAGCAGTTGGTGCCGGGTGCTTCGCTGCATACGCCGTACGGGATGACCGAAGCCCTTCCGGTTACGGACATCAGCCTCCAGCAAATACAGGCCGCCGAAGCCGGCGTCGGGACCGTTAAGGGAGCCGGCAACGGCGTCTGTGTCGGCAGGCCGGTCCATGGTGCCCGAATTGCTGTCCTTCCGCTCGCTGAGGACGGGAAAGCATCAGACTCCCCTCCCACGCTCGAAGCGGGCGTGACGGGCGAGGTCCTGGTCAGCGCACCCCATGTGAAGGACTCCTACGACCGGCTCTGGTTGACCCAGCAAAAAAGCGCCAGTCCTGCCGGCTGGCACCGGACCGGCGACGTAGGGCATTTCGACGCCGAAGGGCGCCTTTGGGTGGAAGGCCGCCTTCAGCACGTGGTCACCGCGCCCGGCAAGGCAGTGACCCCTATTGGTGCGGAGCAGGCCGTCGAGCGCTTGGACGGTGTTGGGCTGGCCGCCGTGGCAGGCGTGGGTCCCGCGGGCACGCAGGCGATTGTCGCCGTCGTCGAGACCGTCCCTAAGGTCCGGAAGGCGGGTCCCGCCGCACCGCACCTGGCGCAGCGCGTCCGCGCCGCGGCCCGCGAGGTCGGCGTCGATGTCTCCGCTGTGCTGGTGGTTGCCTCCCAGCCCACCGACATTCGGCACAACGCCAAAATCGACAGGACCCGGCTGTCCGCCTGGGCTGCCAGGGTGCTGGCCGGCGGCCGTCCGGGCAAGCCATGAGGGTTCTGGTCACCGGCGCGAGCGGTTTGCTGGGACGGGAGGTGGCCCGGCTGCTGGTACGGCAGGGACACGATGTCACGACCTTCCAGCGAAGCCCTTCCGGTATCGACAGCGTCACCGATGTGAGGGGGTCGGTCACGGACGAGGACGCCCTCCGCGGCGCACTCAACGGCGTGACCGGGGTGATCCATCTCGCCGCCAAAGTGTCGTTTACGGGCCGGGCTGCCGAGTTTGACGAAGTCAACGTCCGCGGAACCGCGCATGTGCTCTCGGCGGCCAGGGCCGCCGGGGTCCGCGACGTGGTCTTCGTGTCCTCCCCGTCCGTGGCCAATTCAGGCGCCGCCATCGCCGGCATGGGAGCCGAGCCCGCCGACCCCAAACGTGCGCATGGCCACTATTCCCGGACCAAGGCTGAGGCCGAACTGCTGGCCCTCGCGGCGGATTCACCCGACTTTCACGTCACCGCCATCCGCCCGCACGTCGTGTGGGGACCAGGCGACACCCAACTGGTGGAGCGCGTCCTGGCCCGAGCAAAGCAACGGCGCCTGCCGTTGCTGGACGCCGGCGGTGCACTGATCGATACCACCTATGTGGACAATGCGGCGTCGGCCATTGTCGCTGCGCTGCACCGTATGGACCATGTGCACGGCAAGGCCCTGGTGGTCACCAACGGCGAGCCCCGGCCGATCGGCGAATTACTGGCCGGCATTTGCGCTGCGGGGGGAGTTCCCGCACCGGCGTGGGCCGTACCGGGGCGGGTGGCCCGGGCTGTGGGCTCAGTGGTCGAGAAACTCTGGATCGTGGCAGGACGCACAGAAGAACCGCCGATGACCAGGTTCCTCGCTGAGCAGCTCTCCACTGCGCACTGGTTCGACCAGCGCGAAACGCAGGACTTGCTCGGCTGGAAGCCCACGGTTTCCATCGACCAAGGACTGGCGAAACTCGAAGAATACTACGGTTCAAGGCGGCAAAGCTGAGGCCGCGTACACTTACGGCCTGGCTAGGGCATGCCATAGTCTGGGCCCATGCTGATCTGCGCCACCTGCGCTGTTGAACGTGACGAACCTGTCCCTGCCCTCTGTCCCATCTGCGTGGACGAGAGACAGTACGTGCCCGAAGACGGTCAGCGGTGGACTACGCTGGCCGAGCTGGCCAGCGCCGGGCAGCACATCACCCTGGCGGAAAGCGAGCCTGGCCTCATAGGCATAGGGACCAAGCCCAAGGTGGGGATCGGCCAGACGGCCCAGCTTGTGGTGACTCCTGCCGGATCGCTGTTGTGGGATCCGGTCGGCTACGTCGATGAGCATGCAGTGGAGGTTGTCCTGGAACACGGTCCCGTCCTCGCGATAGCCGCCAGCCACCCACACATGTTTGGCGTCCAGGTCGAATGGTCCAAGATGCTCGGGGGCGTCCCGGTCCTGGTGTCCGAAGCAGACCGGGACTGGTTGGGCCGCGGAGGCCGTAACGTCACCACCTGGTCAGGCAGCGTGACGATCGCGGCCGGCCTGGTCCTTCACCAGACCGGCGGCCACTTCCCCGGCAGCGCCGTGGCGCATTGGGCGGACGGTGCGGACGGCCAAGGCGTGCTGCTTACCGGGGACAGCGTCTTTCCAAACCCGGACCGCCGTTCCGTTGCCTTCATGCGAAGCTACCCCAACCACCTCCCGCTCTCAGGTTCCATGGCACTGCGCATTGCCGCGCAGCTCGGCGAACTGCAATTTGACCGGATCTACGGCAACTTCAACAACAGGATCCCGTCAGGCGCGAAAGATATTTTGCTCAGCTCCGCCCAAAGGCACGCCGCGTGGTCCCGGGGAGACTTCGACCAGCTCTGTTGACCTGCCTTGCAACGCAGAGGAGCCGGCAGATTTGGTGCCCTGCCTCTCCCTCAGCGGGAACCGCTGAATGAAGCAAACAGGCTGGCCAATTCTTTTCGGTTTACCCTCGACTCTCATAATAAGCGTGCTTAGTATTGAGCCTCAAGCAGTTTCTCTTTTGCGGACGGACCGGCAGGAAGATAGTACTGGACAGCCTGCCGTCTGAACGCCTTGGGCCAACCAACCCCCTAAAAGCGACTCACTGGCAAGGACCTGCACGACCCATCTCCTGGCTGACTTAACACCCTTCTCCTGGGTGACGGCCGCGCCTTCCCTCCGGTCATGGTTCCGCACTCTTCTGCGACTCCCCCGCCGGAAGCACCATCGACATGGTCGAATCAGCAGGGCAAAAAGAAAAGGGCAGAAAAATGAAAGCAGTAGTTTACAAAGGGCCAAACGACGTCAGCGTCGAGGACGTTCCTGATGCCAAAATAGAGCACCCCGCCGACGTTCTGGTGCGGATTACGACAACAAATATTTGCGGCTCGGACCTCCACATGTACGAAGGCCGGACCAGCTTCGAACCCGGTCGAACCTTCGGGCATGAAAATCTCGGCGAGGTGGTCGAGGTCGGTCCCGCGGTGGACAAAGTCAAAGTGGGCGAACGGGTAGTTCTGCCGTTCAATATTGCCTGCGGGTTCTGTAAAAACTGCGAGCGTGGCTTTACCAACTACTGCCTCACCATGCAGCCCGAGCCCAAGCTCGCCGGCGCGGCCTACGGCTTCGCGGACATGGGACCCTACCAGGGCGGCCAGGCCGAGTACCTCCGCGTACCGTACGGTGACTTCAACTGTCTGCGCCTGGGCGAAGATGCTGTGGAAAAGGAACTCGACTACGTGATGGTCGCAGACATCTTCCCCACCGGCTGGCACGCCACGGAGATGGCCGGGGTGTACCCCGGGGACTCCGTAGTCATCTACGGCGCAGGACCTGTAGGCCTCATGGCGGCTTACTCCGCAATCCTCAAAGGGGCCGGCAAGGTCATGGTCGTGGACCGTCAAAGCGACCGCCTGAAGCTGGCTGAACAGATCGGCGCCATCCCGGTTGATGATTCCGCGGTGGATCCAGTGGAATTCGTCAAGGACCAAACCATGGGATTCGGGGCAGACCGGGGATGCGAATGCGTTGGGTACCAGGCGCACGATACCGAAGGTAATGAGCACCCAAACATGACCCTGAACCGGCTGGTGGACTCCGTACGCTTCGTCGGTGGCCTGGGCGTGGTGGGCGTCTTCCTGCCCCAGGATCCCGGAGCTCCGGACAAACTCGCCAAGGAGGGCCAAGTGGCCTTCGACTACGGCAACTACTGGTTTAAGGGACAGACGATGGGTTCGGGACAGTGCCCGGTCAAGAGGTACAACAGGGCCCTGCGCGACCTCATTGCCGGCGGTAAAGCCAGCCCCTCCTTCCTCGTCAGCCACGAGCTTCCGCTGGACCAGGCTCCCGAGGGCTACAAGAACTTCGACAACCGCGAAGACGGCTGGACCAAAGTTGTCCTCCACCCTTCCAACGCATAAAGCGTGACAGGGGATTTCGGATGTCTAGAAGGACTTTTTACGGGAGGCGGAACTGATGAAGTCAATGGTGTATCGCGGGCCTTACAAGGTGCGCGTTGAAGAAAAGCACATGCCACCGATCGAGCATCCAAACGATGCGATCGTGCGCGTGACGTTGGCCGCTATTTGCGGATCCGACCTGCATCTCTACCACGGGATGATGCCGGATACGAGGGTCGGCATGACGTTCGGTCACGAATTTATCGGCGTGGTGGAGCAGGTAGGGCCTTCGGTGGAGCGGCTCAAGCCCGGTGACAGGGTCATGGTTCCGTTCAATATCTACTGCGGATCCTGCTATTTTTGCGCCCGCGGACTGTTCTCCAACTGCCACAATGTAAACCCCAACGCGACCGCCGTCGGCGGCATTTACGGCTACTCGCACACGTGCGGAGGGTACGACGGCGGCCAGGCAGAGTTTGTGCGCGTCCCTTTCGCCGACGTCGGGCCCGGTTTGATACCGGACTGGATGGATGACGAGGACGCGCTGCTGCTCACGGACGCGCTGCCTACCGGCTATTTCGGCGCCCAATTGGGCGACATCGCAGAAGGTGACACGGTGGTGGTGTTCGGCGCCGGTCCTGTGGGCCTGTTCGCAGCCAAGTCAGCATGGCTGATGGGGGCGGGCAGGGTGATCGTTATCGACCACCTGGACTATCGGCTCGAGAAGGCCCGCACCTTCGCGCACGCCGAAACGTACAACTTTGTGGAGTACGACGACATTGTTGTGCACCTGAAGAAGACCACCGACTATCTGGGCGCCGACGTCGTCATCGATGCCGTAGGCGCCGAGGCGGATGGCAACTTCCTCCAACACGTGACAGCCGCAAAGCTGAAACTGCAGGGCGGTTCCCCCATAGCGCTCAACTGGGCAATCGACTCAGTCCGCAAAGGCGGAACAGTGTCGGTTGTAGGCGCCTATGGACCGCTTTTCAGCGCAGTGAAATTCGGCGATGCCATGAATAAGGGACTCACCCTTCGGATGAACCAGTGTCCGGTGAAAAGGCAGTGGCCCAGGTTGTTCGAACACATCCGAAACGGCTACCTGAAGCCAAGCGACATCGTCACCCACCGCATCCCGTTGGAGCACATCGCTGAGGGTTACCACATCTTCTCCGCCAAGCTCGATGACTGCATCAAGCCACTCGTCGTACCCAATCCAGCCTGAAAGGACGACAATCATGGATGAGATCCCAACTCCGTATGCCGCCTCCACTGGACCAGCCCTGAAGGAATCTGCAGGGGACCTCCGTAGCCGCATCCCAGGATGGGGCGCGGACCTCGACCCGGCAGACCGGCCATCGTACCCTCGTGAACAGCCCGGCATAGAGACAGGTGCCCGCTGGGACTTCCCGGAACGCCAGGAAGAAAGGTGGCCCCGGGAGCGCTCGGTCGAACATGCCTTCGTCACTCCTGTTTTCGGCACGTCCGCACCTCCCAAAGGTGCTTCGGGCGCTGTCCGGAAATTCGCCTACAAATACAGCGAGGGCCGGGCTGCCCACTGGCTGCTCCTCATTGCCGGGGACAGGATCGATGCATGGGAACACCATCTTCGCTCATTGGCCACGCTGCGCCCGGACAACCCGATCACTGAGACCGGGGTCATGAGTGAATTTACCCGTCATGGGGCTCGCTCCCGGTTCGGCAGAAAGCGCACCGATCTGAGCCATCAGTGGATGGATCCCATCATCGCCGGAGTTCCTTGGGCGTTGGCTGCCGGCGGCCTGGTAGCCGCATTCAGAGCCCTCAGGAAGCGGCGGACTGCCTAAGGCCCCTCGGGCGGAGGCGGACAGGGCCGAAAGTGACCTGTCCGCCTCCCTCCCTGCGGCAGTTTACCGCCGCCGGAACCTAACCACGGAGGGCAGCGGGACCGCAGGACGTCAGCTGTCTTTTGCTGGGGAGACACGTCCGGACGCTGCACGGGTGGAGCTGTTGCGGACAACCAGTGTGGGCGCCGTAGGCGTGCGGTCCACCTCCCGCCCCTCCATGGCTCCAACCAGCACCTCCATGCTCATCAGCGCCAAAGCGGTGAAGTCCTGGCGCACTGTGGTCAAGGGCGGAAGGAAATAGTCCGACCCTTCGATATCGTCGAATCCGACCACGCTGACGTCCTCCGGGACACGCACGCCATTCTCAGTGAAGGCGCGGATGAGTCCCAGGGCAGTATGGTCGCTCGCAGCAAAAATCGCCTGAGGAACTTTGCCTTCCCGAACAAGCTGGACGCCGGTTTCGTATGCCCATCGCGGGCTCCAATCCCCTTCCGCGCAGAACCCTTGCGGCAGCCCGGCGTCACGCAGTGCGGACTCCCAGCCCCGCTTTCGGATCCGTCCGTCGAACCAGTCCATGGAGCCAGCCAGATGGGCAATGTCGGTGTGGCCCAGGTCGATGAGGTGCTGGGTGGCCAGGCGGGCTCCAAGCTCCTGGTTCTCGGAGTATGTGAAGACGTTGGGGGTCGACGACGCTCCCGCGGCAATCATCTCCACAGGAACCCGGCACGTGGCGTTCCAGACAGCTGATGCCATGTCCACCACCGGTGCAATAACGATGATCCCGCCAACGCCAATGTCATCGAGGGTGTCGAGCGCCGCTTGTACGGAATCGGCGTACGGCATTTCGGCACTGATAACTGTTGTGGCATAGCCCTTCTTTCGGGCGATGTTTTCCAAGGCCATCAGTGTCCCGACGGGGCCGAACCGGGGGGAACCGTCAGTGACGATGCCAATGGAAGTGGACCTGCTCGTGACCAGCGCGGTTGCCGCCCTGTTCCGGCGATATCCGATGTCCTGAATAACCTGCAGAACGCGCTGGCGGGTGGCGGCACTGACGTCCGGTGCGTCGTTGAGGACGCGTGAGACGGTCCCAAACGAGACTCCGGCAACTTTGGCCACATCGTTGATGGTTGGCTTCCGGCGTAACGAGACTTCCGGACCACGTCCGTTCGCTCCGTGCGTGACTCCAGCGTCTGCCATGCTCTCTCCTGTCTCGCGCCGCCGTACCAACACCGGCGGCGGACTTCGTGCCTCCTCATCCTACGTTGACGGATCGACTCTCCAACGCGATGCATTGTTCTGGTGTGAGGTTTGACACTCATGACCGTAAACGTTTACGATCACTTCCGTAAACGTTTACGGTTCAATCTCGTTGACATTTACGACCCGGATATTCAATGAGGAAGGAGCGCAATGCCTGGCAGTGTCGCAGACGTACTCGCGCTCAACCTCACCGCCGGGTTTCGGGATATCGACCACGACCAGTGGACGAATCTGGAAGTGCTCCTTACGGACGCTGCCCGCAACGACCTTGGCGGGGCAGTAAGCACCTTTGTCTCCCCCGGTTCCACCGCAGTACTGGGCGTCTTCGACGGCGTCGGCCTATGGACCAGCCTGGTCATCACGGTCGACGACTTTGGCTCGGCCGAAACGGTCTCCACCATCGGCGGCCCTGTCGCAAAAGATGCCAGAGAAATAGCCACCGCAGCAGGCGAAGCGGTGACATGGGTCCAGTCCAACCACGGGCCATGTTCAGTTGGCTTCTTCGTCGAGAAAGCGCATGCCGAAGCCCTCCTGAGGGCATCAGACAAAGCTGGCGCTGTCCGGACCGCGGCGGCAACAGGCGGGCTGGTACTGTCGCCCATTCCAACGGCACTGGCCCTGGCTCTCGCCTGACATTCAAAACCATCCATCCACTCAAAAGCACTGGAGAACAATGATGATCCGCAGGCTTCCCCTCCTGGCCGTGGCAGCAGTCCTGTCACTTTCCGTCACCTCGTGCAGCAGTTCGGCAACAGGCGCCTCAAACGCCCCCGATTCAGGCGTGTCTGAAAAGGCACAACTGGCCTTGGAAAAGATCAAGGGCCAGGTGCTGAGCAAAGGACCTAACGGCGAGACGCCGTCCCCGGCATCCGTGGCTGACCTGACGCCCGAAGAGATCGAGAAGATCAAGGGCCTGAACGCCAAAGCAGCGATCGTGATGCACTACGGCGGCAATGACTGGGCCACGGCCCAAGTCAATGGACTCAAGAGCGAACTGGACAAGCTCGGCATCAAGGTCATCGCCACTACAGACGCGAACTTCAAGCCGGACAAGCAGGTTTCGGACATCGAAACAGTCATGACGCAAAACCCGGACGTGATCATCTCCATCCCCACAGACCCTGTGGCCACAGCCTCCGCATACAAAAAAGCAGCGGCCGCCGGCACCAAGCTCGTCTTCATGGACAACGTCCCCCAGGGACTGACAGCCGGCAAGGATTATGTTTCGGTGGTCTCCGCTGACAACTACGGCAACGGCGTCGTGTCAGCCCACCAAATGGCAAAAGCGCTCGGTGGAAAGGGAAAGGTCGGGCTCGTTTACCACCAGGCCGACTTCTTCGTCACCAAACAGCGCCACGAAGGATTCAAGGACACGATCACCAAGGAATACCCGGAGATCCAGATCGTGGAAGAAAAGGGTATCGCTGGCCCGGACTTTGCGGGAGACGCCCAGGCGGCTGCCAACGCAATGATCAGTAAGTATCCCGACCTGGCCGGAATCTGGGCCGTATGGGATGTCCCCGCAGAAGGGGTCATGGCCGCAGCGCGCGCCGCAGGCCGCCAGGATTTGAAGATCGCCACAGAAGACCTCGGAAAGAACGTGGCCATCGCCTTGGCCAAGAACGAACTCGTCGTCGGCCTCGGCGCCCAGGTCCCCTTCGACCAGGGTGTCACCGAAGCCCGGCTGGCGGCAGGGGCACTGATCGGTAAGGAAGCCCCGGCATATGTTGCCCTGAGTGCCCTTCCTGTGGACCACTCCAACGTCCTCGAAGCATGGAAGCAGGTCTACCACGAGGACGCACCCAAGGACATCCAAGAGTCCTACAAGCGTTAGGCAGACCCGACCGGTGCGGGGGCCCACAACTCCCGCACCGGCACCGAAAGGGCAGAAATGAACACCGCAGACAATGTTGTCCAGATGCGCTCCATCTTCAAAAGCTTCAACGGCGTCTCCGTCCTGAAGGATGTCGGTTTCGATGTTCGAAAGGGAGAAGTACACGCACTTGCAGGCGGCAACGGGGCCGGCAAGTCCACGCTCATGAAGATCCTGCAGGGCGTCTACCAGGCGGACGCCGGGGAGATCCTCATCGGAGGCAAGCAAGCTTCCATCACGTCGATCCACGACGCGAAGGCAGCAGGAATCGGGATGGTCTTCCAGGAATTCAGCCTCGTGCCGAGCCTGACTGTCGCCCAGAACATCTGCCTGGCCGCTGAACCGCTGGGCCGGGGCGGCCTCATCGATGACCGTGCCGCGGTAAGGCGGGCCATTGAAGTCTTTGCCGAGATGGAAGTGAACGTCGACCCCAGCGCCGAGGTCTCCCGGCTGGGCACGGCCTATTGGCAGCTGACCGAAATTGCCAAGGCCCTCTCGCAGAACGCCCAGGTTCTGATCATGGATGAACCCACGGCGAGCCTGGCCCGGCATGAGTGTGAGGCCCTCTTCGAGTTGATTGACCGCCTGAAGCGGCGAGGTATCTCCATCATCTATATCTCCCACCGAATGGATGAGGTGTACAGGCTCGCGGATCGGATCACCATATTGCGCGACGGACAACACCTCCTTACCAAGGCACTATCCGACGTCACACCTGAACAGATCGTGGAAGGGATCGTCGGAAAAAAGGTCGAGGGCGATCTCAGCTACCGTGCGCGAAATGAGGTCTCCCACGAGGTTGAGCCCCTGCTGGAAGTGCGGGGCCTGAACGCGGGCCCCCGTGTGCGGGACGTATCCTTTGCACTTCGGCCCGGTGAGATCCTCGGGCTGGCCGGGCTCATGGGCAGTGGACGCACCGAACTTGCACGCGCCCTCTTTGGCATCGACAAACTGGACAGTGGGCAGGTCCTGATCCGCGGCAAGGCGGTATCTCTGTCCTCGCCGCAGCAGGCCATCAACGCCGGCGTCGCCCTGATTCCGGAGGACCGTCGGGCTCAAGGCCTTGTCCTGGAGCACTCGGTGCAGGACAACCTGCTGTTGCCTTTGCTTGGGCAGATCCGCAGGGGCGGGCTCCTGGATGGCTCCAAGGCCAAGGCGTTATCCACTTCACTGATCAAGCGCTTCGCAGTAAAAGTGGCTCATCCCCATCGCCCCGTGCGGCTGCTGTCCGGAGGCAACCAGCAGAAGGTCGTTATCGCGAAGTGGCTGGGTACTGACCCGGATATTTTGATCCTCGACGAGCCGACGGCGGGAGTCGACATCGGCACAAAGAGTGAAATTTTGGACATGATCCGTGAGCTTGCCAGCGCAGGCAAGGCCGTCATCGTCATCTCCTCCGAATATCCGGAACTACTAGCGGTCAGCGACCGCGTCCTCGTCCTGAAGGACGGCTCAATCATCCGTGACATCCCCCGCAGCGGCATAGCTGACGAGGAATATCTCCAACTTGCAGTCCAGGGAGTATGAACAGTGAGCAAGACAAACACCATCGCATCCCGGGATACCCGGGTTAGCCGCACACTAGGCACGATCCTGAAGGAACTTGACTGGCGACGCTACGTCATCTACATCGGCTTCGTCGTCGTCTTTCTTTTTTTCGCCGTTCTATTGCGCGACCAAGGTTTCCTGTCGCCAAACAACCTTCTGAACATATTTCGGCAGACAGCCACCATCACTGTCATCGCCGTAGGCATGACTTACGTCATCGCGTGCGCTGAAATCGACCTGAGCGTGGGATCCGTCGCCGGCCTGTCAAGCGTCTGCACTGCAATGGCACTCTCCCAGTGGGGCCTGGTTCCCGGCATTCTGGCCGGCCTCGCTGTCGGTCTGGTGGTCGGATCCATCAACGGTGCCCTCGTCAGCCTCCTCGGCATCCCGTCCTTCCTGGTGACCCTTGGCATGCTGGGAATAGCTGTTGGGGTGGCGCAGTGGATCACGGCCTCGGCCCCGCAGCCCATCCTGAACGATACGTTCAATACGCTCTTCGGATCGGGCAACTTCGGCCCCATTCCAGGCCTTGTTGTCTGGAGCGCCATCTTCGTAGCCATCGGCGCCGTCGTCCTCAACCGCACCAGGTTCGGCCGACAGGTCCTCGCCACAGGCGGCAACCGCAACGCCGCCGACTTCACCGGGATCAATACCAAGCGCATCAAGTTCCAGGTGCTGCTGATTTCCGGGATGGTCGCGAGTGTTGCCGGGATGCTCTACGCCGGCCGTCTCCAGTCAGGCCGATTCCAGTGGGGAGCCGGCGATGAGCTCTCCGCCATCGCGGCAGTCATCCTCGGCGGCACCAGCCTGTTCGGCGGTTTCGGCTCGATCGTCGGGACACTCTTTGGCGCGTTGCTGATTGGCTTGATCAACAATGGCCTGATCCTGGCGGGACTCGACAGCAGCCAGCAACAGGTTGTCCGCGGCGTAATCATCATCCTGGCTGTCGCCCTTGCACGGAAGAAGTAACGCTCCCATGTCTTCCACTCCACGCGCCGGGATCATCGGCACCGGATTTATGGGCGCCGTCCATTCCCACGCGGTACGCGCGGCTGGGAGCACCATCAGTGCAGTTGCCGCCAGCAGTCAGGCCGCCGCCGAGGAGGCAACCGGACGGTTCGGCGCTCTGGCCGCAGCAAAAAGCCCTGAGGCGCTGATCGCGCGGGACGACGTTGACGTCGTCCATATCTGCACTCCGAATTCAACCCACGCGGACCTGGCACGCAAGGCCATTGCGGCAGGCAAAGCCGTTATCTGCGAGAAACCTCTGGCTACCAGCGTCGAGGATGCCAGCGAACTGACCCGCCTCGCAGACCAGGCAGGCGTCGTCACGGCGGTGCCCTTCGTCTACAGGTTTTATCCGGCCATCCGCGAGGTACGCGACCGCATACTCGACGGCGAGGCAGGCCGCCTTTGGCTGTTGCACGGCTCCTATCTCCAGGACTGGCTGGCAGGTGCCGACGCGACGAACTGGCGGGTTGATCCAAAGCTGGGCGGAGGGTCCAGGGCATTTGGCGACATCGGCGTGCACTGGTGCGACCTGATGGAGTTCACCACGGGACATCGCATCACCAGGATCATGGCAAGGACGGGCCGCGCCTATGACAAGCGCGAAACCCGCGGACAACTGTCCGCCGTGGCCACCGAGGACGGCGCAACCCTCCTGTTCGATACCGACAAGGGTGCCACGGGTTCGCTGGTGGTCAGCCAGGTCAGCCCTGGGAGGAAAAACCGCCTGTGGTTCTCCTTCGACGGAACTGATGCATCGTTCAGTTTCAACCAGGAATCACCGGACACCCTGCACATAGGTCGCGTTGATTCCACCTCCGCCGTCCCCGTGGGGCCGCAGACGCTGACCACCCGCGGCGGCCGGCGCTACGCCAAGCTTCCGCCAGGTCATCCCCAGGGATACCAGGACAGCTTCAACGCTTTCGTCGCAGACACCTATGCCGCCGTCCGGGGCCACAAACCCGAGGGCCTCCCCACCTTCCACGACGGCCTCAGGGCGGCACACCTGACAGAGGCCGTCGTCACCTCCGCCAGGGAAGAATCGTGGGTCGACGTTCGCGTCCCCGAGTACACGCTCGAATCTCCCATGACCTCCCCTGCACTCGAAAGGACCATGCAATGAAACTCGGATATTGCTCCATCACCTGGGGCGGCGTCGTCGGTCACGCCCAAGGCGTGACGAGCGTCAAAGACCTCTTTTACCTGACCCATGGATCAATGCGGGACGCCGTCAAGGACATCGCTTCGGTCGGATACCAGGGTGTTGAGATGTTCGACGGCAACCTCGCAGAGTACGCCGACAAGCCTGAGGAGCTGAAGGAGGTCCTCAGCAGTAACGGTGTGGCGTTGACCAGCGTCTACACTGGAGCGAATTTCATTTACACCGATATCCTCCCTGATGAGATGCACCGGCTCTACACTGCAGCGGAATTGGCGGCGAACTTTGGGGCTGAACGGCTGGTCGTTGGGGGCGGAGCGCGGCGTGCGGCCGGGACCACGGACCAGGACTACCACCGCCTGGGCCACGCGCTGGACCGGGTTGCCGACATTGCCGAAAGCTTTGGCCTATCGGCAAGCTACCACCCCCATTTGAGCACGATCGTTGAGAGCCCCGATGAGTTGGACCGGCTCATGCCCCTCACCAGGATCGGCTTCTGCCCGGACACCGCGCATCTCGCAGCTGGTGGTGCGGACCCGGCCGCGGTCATCCGGAAATACGCCGACAGAATCCAGCACGTTCACCTCAAGGACTTCCAGCGGGACCCGTTCAACTTCCTGCCGCTCGGCGAAGGCGAACTCGATTTCCCGGACATCATCGCCGCCATCCGTGAAAGCGGATACGACAGCTGGCTCATGGTCGAACTGGACAACTACGACGGCGACCCCCGGGCAGCGGCCGAGCTCAGCAAAAAGTACCTCGAGAAACTCCTCTAACCACCCAATCACCTCTGGGGAAGCCTTCATCGGCCAGACCCGCAAACTTTCGGAAGGAACAGGATTCACATGCAGAACCTCAATGTCGGCCTCATCGGCGGAGGGTTCATGGGCAAAGCCCACTCCCTCGCCTACGCCGCTATGCCCATGTTCTTTTGGCCCGCGCCGGCGCTGCCGGTTCGAAAGGTGATCGCGGAGGCGACTCCGGAGCTTGCCGACGAAGCGGCCCGCCGTTTCGGCTTCGAAACCTCCACTTCAGACTGGCGCAGCATCATCGACGATCCCGAAATCCACGTTGTCGACATCGCCACTCCCAATCACCTTCACGCGGAAATCGCCATCGCAGCCGCAGAAGCCGGTAAACACATTATTTGCGAGAAGCCGCTCGCACGCACCGGCGAAGAGTCCAAAGCCATGTACGAGGCCGTCAAGGACAAGGACATTGTCCACATGGTCGCCTTCAACTACAGGCGTACTCCCGCTGTGGCCTTGGCGAAGAAGTACATCGAAGAAGGGTCCATCGGCCAAATCCTCAGTTTCCGCGGAACGTACCTGCAGGACTGGAGTGCCGACCCGAATTCCCCGCTCTCATGGCGCTTCCAGAAGTCCATCGCCGGTTCTGGGGCGCTTGGCGACATTGCAACGCACGTCATAGACATGGCCCGGTACCTCGTTGGGGAGTTCAGCGCCGTCAATGCTGTCCTCTCGACATGGATCCCGGAACGTCCGCTGCAGGCCGGCGGTGCCGACGCACTCGGTACGGTTCGGGGTGGGAAAGGTCCACGCGGCCAGGTTGATGTCGATGATGAAGTGATGACCATGATCCGCTTTGCCAACGGAGCCGTCGGATCCGTCGAAGCGACACGAAACGCGCACGGAAGGAACAACTACATCACTTTCGAAATCCACGGCACGGAAGGCAGCATTGTCTTCAACTACGAGCGCCGCGACGAGTTGCAGGTGTGCTTCGCGTCGGACCAGGCCGACCGTCGTGGATTCCGGACCGTATACACAGGCCCGGCCCACCCGTACGGCGACGCCCTCTGGCCCATTCCGGCCCTGGGCATCGGCTACGGGGAAACGAAAATTATCGAAGCCTACGACTTCTTCAAGGCAATCGCCGAAGGCGGGACTGTGAACCCCAACTTCGCTGACGGCTATCAAGTAGCCCTCATCGACGACGCCATCGTCGAATCAGCGGCAAAAGAATCTTGGGTGGAAGTTCCACAGATCAACGCGTGATCCACTCTGGAAGGGACGGGGGAATCCCCCGTCCTTCCCACTCCTTGAACAAATTTAGGAAGACAGGATGTCCCGTCCCATGCCAACCCACGGAAGGGCCACAGAAGTGTGGCTCAAGCCGGTTTTCATCGCCAAAGCAGGGCGTGAAGCCGAACTTCAGGAAGCCCTCCGCTCCCTGCAAACCCTAAGCCGCAACGATCCCGGATGCCTGGAGTACACCGTTTTCTCTGATGGAGAGCGACCGGGCACCTTCGTGCTGTTTGAGGGGTGGGTCAGTAGGGAGGAACTTGAAGCGCACAACCAGGAAGTCCATGTGACGGCCTTTGTGGAAGCCGTGGAGCCTTTGTTGGCCAAGCCGTTCACCGTTACGCCTCTTGTTCCCCTCGTGATTCCACCCCGGACCCCGTAATGTCGAGTCAACCTACATGGACCCACGGGCGCCGGCTGACCTCGGGTTCGGCCTCACGCAGTACCTCGCGTGTCACCGGCGCAATTTCGCCTTCCCCCAGGAACAGGAACTTCAGGAGGTTGATCACGGGATTCCCCTCAGTCCAGCGGAAGTAGACGTGTGGCATCAGCCCGGTCACATCACGGATGTGGAGCAACACGGAAGCGATCGTGTTGGGCACCACGGGACCGTGGACTTCCAGGATCCTGTAGCCGTGCCGGGTGATGCCGTGAACCGCCAACTCAGTCTCAAAGTCCGATGAGTCGTCCACGACCACTTCCAGGAACAAGGGCTGTTCACCGACAGGAATGTGGCTTACTTCTACAGCGGACTCGAACTTTTCCCTGTAGGCCTGCGGGGTCAGCCGGAGTGGTTCGTGGGCGATAAGGCGGATGGGTCCTTCCCAGGTCTCTGAGATGAAGCCGAGAGCCTGCTCGTCCAGGTGGACCCTGGTGGCGTGGAGCTCGAAGGAACGGCGGACGCGTGACAGGAACGAAACGACAATGATGCCGGCGATGAACACTGCTGCGATTCGAAGACCCTCGGGCCTCTCGAAGATATTGGCCACGGTGGTATAGATAAAGACCACTGCAATGATTCCGAACGCCACTGTCCGCTTCCCTTGGTGACGACGGCGGGCGGAGAGGGTCACGGCCGTCGCCGCCGACATCATCAGCACCAGCACGCCGGTGGCGTACGCGCCACCTTGCGCATCGACGTCGGCGTTGAAGATGACGGTGATCAGGAAACCGACCAAGGTGAAAACGAGCACGAGTGGCCGCACAGCCTTGGCCCATTCCGGAGCCATGCCGTAGCGCGGCAGGTAGCGGGGCACCAGGTTGAGCAACCCGGCCATGGCGGACGCACCAGCAAACCACAGAATGGCAATTGTGCTGATGTCATAGGCCGTGCCGAAGCCGACGCCAAGGTACTCATGGGCCATAAATGCCAACGCACGCCCGTTGGCTTCGCCTCCGGCCTGGAATTCCTGTTGGGGAATCAGTACGACGGTGGTGAAACTCGTCGTGATCAGGAAACTGCTCATGATCACGGCGGCAGTCGTCAGCAGCCGACGCGTTCCTTGGATGCGACCTATGGGCCGTTCCTCAGTGTCGCCGGCCTTCCCCCGGACCTGCGGCATCACCGCCACACCAGTTTCGAAACCTGAAAGTCCCAGCGCCAGCTTAGGGAAGACGAGCAGGGCGATTCCCACAGCGAGCAGCGGGTTCCCGTGGGAGGTGGTGAGCTCGAGCCACCAGTCATTGATGGCTACGGGGTGCATGACCGCTTCGAAGATGGACACGGCTACCACGACGACATTAAGGCTGAGGTAGAGCGCAACCAGAACGACGGCGATATTCACTGCTTCCTTGAACCCCCGAAGGAAAACCGCTCCCAGCAGCGCCAAAAGGAACAGCGTCACGGGCACATTTTGGTTGTGCAACCAATCGGGCACCAAGGGGTTTTGGATCAGGTGCGCGGTGGCGTCGGCGGCGGAGAGCGTCATGGTGATCATGAAGTCCGTGGCCGCAAACCCCAGCAGGACCAGCACGATCAATTTTCCGCCCCACCGGGGCAGCAGACGCTCCAGCATGGCGATCGACCCCTCACCGCGATGGCTTTCGCCGGCC
Source organism: Paenarthrobacter sp. CAP02 (assembly GCF_040137855.1). Classification (NCBI taxonomy): domain Bacteria; kingdom Bacillati; phylum Actinomycetota; class Actinomycetes; order Micrococcales; family Micrococcaceae; genus Paenarthrobacter; species Paenarthrobacter sp. CAP02. The sequence continues at coordinate 470,429 of NZ_JBEEII010000003.1, forward strand.
ACCCTTCTGTAGACGGGCAAGGCACCGAGCAACGTAACGGCTACCAAAACCAGTGTTGCCAAGGGCGAGATGACGCCAGCGGCCAAGGCAGCAATGGCTGGCTGGTAGCCGAGAGTGGAGAAGTAATCGACGCCGGTCAGGCACATGACCTGCCACCAGGTGTGCTTCCTAGCGTGGGCGTCGCTGACCGCGCCGGGTCCTTGATGCGTGCCTTTGCTGTCCTGAAGCCCGAAGAGAAGCCAGCTCCGGAAACGGCTCCGCGCGTCGTGATGCAATGCTGACGGATCCGCCGGTGGCCGGCTCATCGTTGTCATTCCGGCCTCTTCCGCGGGCGTTCCTGGCCTGTTCTCTGCTGAACATAGCACCGCCACTCCCCTGCGGTGGCCGGTCTTGATGAATCCTTAACGGCCGGTGTCAGGCCAGCCAGCGCCACCAACGCGGTTGTTCCGGTTCCGGCGTTGGTTCCGGTTCCGGCTCCTCGCCAAGCGCCAAGGCGGCCTCGACGATGTCCGCTGCGGTGAGGGTCATGACGGCGTCGCGGTCAAGGGAATCGAGGCTTTGTTCCTCGTTGAGCGACAGCCGCAACGCCTGCCGATTAAGCGCCTGCTCAAACAGTGTGCGGGCGAACCGGGCATTACCGGAGTCCTCTCCCGCATGGAGCCCGTTGAGTATCCGGCGCAGCATGTGGTCCGCGCCCGGCTCCAACGTGTACTCATGTTGGACCAACATCCGCTGGAAGATCGTCAGGAGTTCGTCCACGGAGTAGTCCGGAAACGTGATCTCGCGGGCAAACCGGGAACGCAGTCCCGGGTTTGAAAGCAGGAATGACTCCATCAGCCGCGGGTACCCGGCCACGATCACGACCAGCCTGTGCCGATGGTCCTCCATCCTTTTGAGCAGGACCTCGATTGCCTCCGGGCCGAAGTCTGTACGACCGTCTTCCGGGGCCAAGGAGTACGCCTCATCGATGAACAGGACGCCGTCCAGCGCCCGCCGGATCACCCGGTCTGTCTTGATGGCTGTAGCACCCACGTATTGCCCCACCAGCCCCGAACGGTCGACCTCCACCAGATGGCCTTTTTGCAGCAAGCCGACAGCGCGGTACATCTCGGCCAGGAGCCGTGCGACCGTTGTCTTGCCCGTGCCTGGGTTTCCGAGAAACACCAGGTGCTGCGAGGTGGCTACTTCCGGCAGACCGTGGGCCTTACGTCGGGCTTGAACCTGGAGTAGCGCCACAAGTGCGCGGACCTGTTCTTTCACGGTCTCGAGCCCGACCAAGGCGTCGAGCTCAGCCTGCACCTCGTACAGCGGCCGGGCTGGACCGGGCCTGGGACCGATGAGGTCCCCGACCCGATCGTCCACACGCTCCGAACCGGGCAGCTTGAGCTGATTGGCCAGATGGCCTATGGACTCCCGGAGGTCATCGAGCGGATTGCGGCTGGCAGCCATACATCCACTGTAGTACTGGACTCTCCCACCCGGGTGGCTGTCCACTCGTTCTGAACCGCAACGGCACCTATAGAAGCGACGTTAGGACTCCGGGTCGGCGAGTTCCCCTGTGACTGTTTCGCCGGGGACGCGAGCGGTGCGCCAGGTATCCAGGGCAATTACCGCCCCGAGCACCACCAGCGACAATGCCACCGACGCCACTGCGTCAGTGAGCCAGTGATAACCGAGGTAAATCCGGCTAAGTGCCGCCAGGACGACACCGACGCCGGCACACACAAAACTGATGACGGCGATCTTCGGGTTTCGGTGCCGGGAGAAAACAAGGAACGTCAGGACCAGCAGGAAATCCGAGGCGCCAAGAACGTGCCCGGACGGAAAGGAAAATGTCGTGTCAGCTCCGAAAAGCATCAGGCTCACCGGAGGCCGCTCCCGAGCCACTGACCGGCCGATGATCTGCGCCAACCCCACCCCCGTGAGCATGGCAGCGGCAAGAAGCATCGGGCGCCATGCGTGCTTGGCCAGCAATCCCCATGCGACGGTGACAACCAAGACAATGATCGGCAACCCGATTGGCCCGAAGACGACTGCCAAAACGATCATTACCACCGTCAGTGGCTCTGAACGGATGGCCAGAAGTCCGCTTTCAGCCGCTGCGTCGTCCAGCGCGAGCCCATTCTTCTGCAGCACGCCCATGAGTGTCACCACAAAGAGCGTCACGCCAAGGAGTGCCAACATCGCGGCTGTTGTGTGGAGCGCCTTTCTGGCGCGGGGCTCCATGTAACGCTCCTCGACCACGAATTTCTGGTGGAACACTTCCCACTTGCCCGGCGTTTGCGAAGCTTCTGCCGCCGCCATCAATCTCCTTCGATCCCCTGGAAACCGTTCCTGACGAGAACGCTAGTCCTCCTCCTTGGGCTTGTGGTCCGGTGCTTTGTCATCGTTTGGGCCGTCATGTATTTTTTTCGGAATCTTGCCCTCCACGTCGGCGGGTACAGGTGGGTCTTTTTCTTCATCAGTAGACATGACCCAAGCATAAAGGCCGCGTAAAGCATGCCGGTCAGGAAACCCGCGTGCCCTCGCGAAGCACTATTCGGCGACCGCCGCGGGCACACTGCACGGCGGACCGGTATCGGAATTGATGCCGGCCCGCCGTGCAGGTCATGTCATGCGGTTGCCCTGATCCCGCGTCCCTGTCAGGCCTCGCTGCTGCTCGGTCCTGCTGCAGGGAATCGTTCCCACACCCGGTGGGCGGCCAACAGTTCCTGGACTGGGGTAAGCACAGCGTCCGGCGCGTCGCCGACCACGACACCGGTACCGTCTGCAGGGATACCAGCCGCCTCCAGAGCCGTCGCACCGGTTCCCCACGCCGCGATGGCCTTGGCATGGCGGAACGCTTCCGTGAGCAGAAGGACTACCCGGGGATCAAGACCTGGTGAAGGCGCGCCGGCCTTGGCGTCCATTCCCGCTGCTGCGTCCGGCGCCGAAGCCGCGCTTCCCGCGACGATAACGGCGTCGAACTCTGTGGATCGGGCGGTGAGGTAGGTCCGCTGGACGGCGACGGCGGCGCCGTCCTCCGCGCCCAGGAACCCGCCAACCGGTGCAATAACCAAGGGCGTGATGCCTTCGGCATCCAGGGCTTCGCGGGCAGCGGCAACCTGGGACAGGTCGCTGCTGTCGTCAGCAATAATCCCCACTACGCGGCCCGCAGCCGGCCACGTCCCGCCGATCTGCGACAAGGCCGCGCTCGGTTCGGAATCGGGGACCTGGACCGTGGCCCCGGGAACCGGCATACCCAGTCCACGGGCGACGGCGGCGCAAAGCCCGGCGTCGATGTTGGCCAGGGCCATGAGTTGCCGTTCCCTGACGTTGGATTCGTAGCACTTGCCGAGCTCGAACGTGTACGCCTGCACAATGTGGTCCTGCTCCACCGGGGTCATGCTCCGGAAGAACAGCCGGGCCTGGCTGAAGTGGTCGTCGAACGAAGCCGGGTTGCGCCGTTCCTTAATGGACTCCGCAAGGGCCTCGGGAACATCCACGAATGCTCCAACGTCCTGTCCGGCCATAAAGGGGCAACCGCCGTCGAGGGAGTTTGGATGGTACGGGGCGACCCCACTGTGTACCGCCGTCTGGTGCATCCCGTCGCGAAGCATGTCGTTGACGGGTGCTTGCGGCCGGTTGATGGGAATCTGCGCGAAGTTCGGGCCGCCCAGCCGGGAAATCTGGGTATCCAGGTAGGAGAACAGACGGACCTGAAGGAGCGGGTCATTGGTGACGTCAATGCCAGGGACCAGATGTCCCGGGTGGAACGCTACCTGTTCGGTCTCCGCAAAGAAGTTCGTCGGATTTGCGTTCAACGTCATCAGCCCAATCGGCTGGACAGGCGCAAATTCCTCGGGAATGAATTTGGTTGGATCCAGCAGATCGATGCCCTCGAACATCTGGTCCTCAGTGTCCGGGAAGGTCTGGATGCCAAGCTCCCATTGCGGGTAGGCGCCCGACTCAATGGCGTCAGCAAGGTCGCGGCGGTGGAAATCCGGGTCCATGCCGTTGATGATCTGGGCTTCCTCCCAGACAAGCGAGTGCACGCCCTGTTTGGGCTTCCAGTGGAATTTCACCAACGTGGTGCTCCCGTCCGCGGCGACCAACCGGAAAGTGTGAACACCAAACCCTTCCATGGTCCGGTACGAGCGGGGAATGCCGCGGTCGGACATGTTCCACATCGTGTGCGCCTGGGCCTCGGTGTGCAGGGATACGAAGTCCCAAAACGTGTCATGGGCGCTCTGGGCCTGGGGTATTTCCCGATCAGGATGCGGCTTTCCAGCGTGAATGATGTCAGGGAATTTGATGCCATCCTGGATGAAGAAGACCGGAATGTTGTTCCCGACAAGATCGTAGGTGCCCTCGTCAGTGTAGAACTTGGTGGAGAAACCGCGGGTGTCCCGAACCGTGTCCGCTGAACCCCGGGAGCCCAGCACGGTCGAGAAGCGCACAAAGACCGGAGTCTCCACATCGGCGGCCAAGAACCCTGCCTTCGTGATCTTCGATGCCGTGCCGTAGGAACGGAACACGCCGTGCGCGCCTGCGCCGCGGGCATGGACAACCCGTTCCGGGATGCGCTCGTGGTCGAAGTGGGTGATCTTTTCCCGCAAATGGTGGTCCTGAAGCAGAACTGGCCCCCGGCTACCTGCCCGTAGGGAGTGATCGGTGTCCCCCAACCGGAGCCCTTGGGCAGTGGTCAGGTACTGACCCGACTGCGCGCGCGAGTTCAGTGGCGCGCCCGTCGGGCTTCCCGTCGGGGAGACCGCCTCCGGTGCTTGCTGATCGGGCTTGGGAGGCAAAGGCTCACGTGGGGTCGTCGGCTCTTGGACTGCGGGGGGCTCACTGGAGGGAGCGCCGGGAATTACGGTGTTGTCCTCAACTGGCACGATTAGTTCTCCTTTTGGTTCGCTGCCTTAGCCCGAAAACTAAGCTTGCTTACTAATCCTAGGGTGGTGTTGCCTGCATCACAAAGTGCAGAGTCGTTCGCGAGCATGAAACCGGGCCGATGACCTTGGTGGCTGCGGGAAAAGAGAGTTGGATGAAATTAACATAAGTGTACTTAGTTTCTAGGCGGCCTGGAGGACACCGTTAACCAGAATGAAGCACCGCGGCTGGAGGCCTTGGCAGCGCTGGAGCATTAAGCCTGCGTTGAGTGATCAACTGGTGTGAACTACCGCCGGAAAGCGTAGCGTTAAAGGCAACGGAGGTCGTCGCTAGACCAGGTAATTCCCGCGCAGGCCCTGCCCATCCGCGTCTTTTTGAATCGGGGCGGCATGGCTGACTATGTGGGACCGACAACCGAACAATTGCAGGATCTCCTTCTGGAAAACTCAGGCTTCGCAGATTTCCTTCTGGGACTGACCACAATATCGGCGTCGCTCTTGGGCTCCCCGGACCCGATGCTGTGCGCCATCACAGTGGAGCGTGAGGCGTCACCGGCAACCGTGGCAAGCAGCAGCGACACTGCGCGGAGGCTTGACGAAAAGCAATACATTTTCGACGACGGCCCCTGCCTCACAGCGCTCAGAAGCCACCGCACAGACCTCATCAAGGACCTCAGCAGCGACGACGACTGGCGCGGGTATGCCAACCGGATTGCCGGCGAAGGCGTCAGGTCTGTCTTGGCTGTACCTATCGAGAGCGAAGAGGCCTCGCCCGCAGCACTGAACTGCTACGCCCTCACCTTAGGGGTTTTCGACGAAGCAACAGTTGCCGCCGTCGAAGCCCATGCCGTATCGATCTCCAAAACCCTTCGCCTGGCTCTCCGTTTGCATGTACATACGAACGTCTCGGAAGGACTTCAATCGGCCCTTCATTCCAGGGCAGTGGTGGACGCCGCCGTGTCCTTGATCATGGTGCAGAACCTTTGCAGCCGGCAACAGGCCATGGACCTGCTCCACGTCGCGGCAATCAACAACAACAGCAGGATCAGGGACATAGCCACCGGAATCCTGAGGGGAACCGCATCGGTTGAGCCGCCATCAGCCACCGATCCGACGACGACGAACGGTGACGGGTCCTCACCCCGGATATAGGGTCCCCAGAAAGCGGGTGTTGCGCTGGACGGGCTACGTCTCGGCGTCGTTCTGGCCACCTAAAGTGTCGTGACCATAGCTGGCCCTCCTGCCGTTCGCACCACGGGAATCCAAAGTTTCGTTGAGGGCGTGGGCAAGCAGGTCGCGCTCAAGCCCAGGCAGGCTGAGCGCCCCATAACAGTAGGCTTGAATCTCGACAAGCCCGGATGCACCTCCAATGCTGAAGTAGGCCATCCACACTTGCTCCAGGGTTAGGTCAGTATCTTCGAAAGCCAAGCGAAATTGTTGCCGCTGTAATTCCTCACCACTGGCAAAGGTCATAGTCTCCCCCGCGTCAATCAGCGGATCCTGAGACGTCGCCGATGACTTCGCGCGCCACCTCACGCAAGGGCCGCTTCTCATTGCTCGACCTAACGATCAAATGTGTCACAGCTTCCCGCTCGCCCACGCCCAGCGTGGCCATGATGATGCCCTTGGCTGTCGCAATCTGGTCGCGCTGCTCCAGGGAAGACTTAAGCTGGTCGCTGAGCGCCAAAACCCGTTCCCTCGCCAACGCATTGGCCAGGAAAATAGCCGCCTGGGCCGCGAACGTTTTCAGTAGACCGATAAGTCGGGGTGATGCCGCCTTAGGTGCGTCCCAGTAGATTTTGATGGCCCCGAATGCCAAGTCACCGGACAGCAGCGGAACGCTGACGCATGAGCGCACTCCAAGGTCCGCTGCCGACTGCCCCCATTGACTCCAGCGCGGGTCCGTCCGGATATCCTCGGAATCCACTGCAAGTCCAGATGCCCAGGCAGTGAGGCAGGGACCTTGGCCCAAGTCGTACTGCAACGCGTCCGCGGCGGCCACAATTGACGACGTCGAGGCAGCACTACTGCGGCGGCCGTCAACTTCCATCAGCGAAACCCCGGCACCCAAGGCATCATCGAGAGCAAGAACAGCCGCGTCGGTGATCAAGGCCAGCGCATCGGACACCGTTTCCTCAGTGAGGAGCATGTTCGAGGCCCGCGCGAACACCATGGCCAACTCATCCGTCAGTGGCACCTCACTCAACGGAATCACCACAATTCCCGGCATCCCGGCCATCGCTGGGCTTCTCGGCATGTATCCCAACCATCATTGTTGACCTTTCCCGCCCGGCCCGGACTTCACAGGGAGCCGACGATGATAAGTATCCTTATTGTAGTAAGGAATGGACGCACAGAACAGCGCACAACGTTAGTTCACACCGCCGGGCTTTCATTGGCAACGCGCCCTGAGGGGTGCCAACCCGGCAACAGTTACCGCGGTGGGCATCCAGACCCTGCCGAGGGTCGATTCGGTACTTTGCTCAATCCTGGAAGGCGGTCTTTGTTGCCTCCTTGTTACCGGCGATGCCCGCAATAATGCCCTCAGCAACATCGTGCAGTTTCTCATTCCGGTTCTGCGAGGCCTTCATAAGCAAAGCGAAGGCTTGTTCGTGCGTGCAGCGGCTTTGCGCCATGATCATGCCACATGCCAAGTCAATGGCAGTGCGCCGGGCCATTGCTGCTTTGAGGTCATCGGCCAGGAGATCAGCTGTAGAAATACGCAAGGCAAGCCGCAACGCCTGGGCCGCCATGTCTGCGAAAACTTCAGCCTCTCCGATGGCGTCCTCGGTGAAGCTTCCCGGCTCTGATGCAAAGAAGTTCAGAGCAGCCGAGGAGTCCTCGCCCAAGGACAATGGGACGCCCAAAGCACTCCTGAAACCCGCCACAGAAAGATCTTTGCAGTACTCGGGCCACCTCTGATCGGTGCCGGCGTCGGCAAGCTGAACCGGCGCCGATGCTTCCAAAGAGGCCTGCGCGGGGCCGGCCCCAATGCTTTGCTCAATACTGTCCAGCAGAACGGCATTATCGCTGCTGCCGGCAATGGTGAGAGCCCGCTTACGGCGCCACAGAGTCACAGCACATTCGACCCGGACACCAGTGACGCGGCTTAATGTCGTGGAAGCGTAGCGGGTCATTCCGTCCAGGAAGGATCTGACATCACCAGCAGCAATCAGCTGATAAAGGTTCTGGAAGTCTTTGTCCTGCTCCGAAGTTTCCATGTCAGAGTCCAGTGTGGGTGATCGGGCGCATTTAACCTCCGCGACTAACGAAAGGGGCGCCGGACTTCTTCAGCAAATGTGAATCTACTATGCCGCATTCTCATGCCGTGATTCAATTCAGCGGGAGGTTGACCCGTTGGAGATTCGCAGCAGTGATCCGTCGCATTTCGATTACCCGGAGGGCAGAGCCAGCCTGAACACTTTGGCCCACGCAGAGCCGACCTGCTTCAACAACGGCCCCGTGGTGTACTTCAGGCCGTAACGATCGCAGATTTCGCGGACCTTCGGTGCAATCTCTGAGTACCTGTTCGAGGGAAGGTCCGGGAAGAGGTGGTGCTCGATCTGATGTGAAAGGTTTCCGGTCATGAGATGCATAAACCGCGGGCCTGAGATGTTCGCGGATCCGATCATCTGACGTACATACCAGTCGCCCCGGGTTTCGCCTTCGACCATTTCCTCGGTAAAAGTATCCGTACCTTCGGGGAAGTGGCCACAAAAAATGACTGCGTGGGCCCAGACGTTGCGTACGGCGTTGGCCACGAGGGTGCCGTAGAGGGCTTGCTTCCCGGAGCCCGTGAGCATGGCCAAAGCGGGGGTGGCCGCATAGTCCTTCGCGAACTGCTTGGCGGCCTTACGACCCAGTGCCTTGAGGTCCTTGACCATCGCCTCTTTGGACTTCAGGCCCTCCTTGTACTCGGGGATTTCCAGGTCGTAGATGGCGATACCCCATTCGAAGACGGGCGCCAGCAGGGCGTTATAGAGGGGGTTGCCCAGGTTGAAGGGCTTCCATTCCTGATCAGGGTCCATCCGCAGAAGGTTGTACCCGACGTCGCGGTCTTTGCCTATCACGTTGGTCCAGCGGTGGTGAAGATCGTTGTGCGTGTGCTGCCACGAGCGCGATGGGGTGACGAAGTCCCATTCCCAGGTGGTGGAGTGGATGTCCGGATCGCGCATCCAGTCCCACTGTCCATGGAGGATGTTGTGCCCCAGCTCCATGTTTTCAAGGATCTTGGCCGCGCTTAGGAGGGCTGTTCCAGTGACCCACGCGCCCTTGTTCCTGCTGACGAGCAGCGCCGCCCGACCGGAAACTTCCAGACCCCGCTGGATCTTGATCATGCGCCTGATGTAGGTCGAATCGCTGGAGCCGCGCTTGGCCAGGATCCCGTCGCGGATAGCGTCGAGCTCGCGTCCCAATTCGGCCACTTGCTCGTCACTCAAGTGCGCAGCCGCCGGAGGACGCATCGTGGGTCGACCCGCCTCGGCAAGGGCGCCGGGCCGCGTTTTGAGCCCGACGGCGGTGGCGGGGTTTTTGGCCGAAGCTACTGACATGCGGTGGTACTCCTCAGAGCTTGAGATTGACGGGCCCGGCGGCAGCCGAGACACAGGTTTGGATGAGTTCACCCGGTTCGCCACGCACCTCACCGGTACGCAGGTCGCGGACGCTGCCGGAAAGCAGCGGAGTGAGACAGCTATGGCAAATCCCCATGCGGCAGCCACTGGGCATGAGGATGCCCGCATCCTCCCCGACGTCAAGGAGGGGGACGCCGCCGTCGGCCATGACCTCGCGGTCCGATGCTTCAAAGGTGACCAAGCCACCCTCGCCTCCATCCCGCCCCTTGAGCTCGGCATGGAAGCGCTCAATGGTCAGCGAGCCCGCTGAGGCTGCCTGCGCTGCCTGGTTCCAGAGAGCTTCGGCATCATCCAGGAAGCTCTCAGGGCCGCAGGCGTAGGCGGCTCTGTCCTGCCAGTCAGGGCAAATGCTCTCAAGATCAGCCGGAGTCGCCAAGCTCAGGCGTCCACGGCCACCCGTTTGCCACTGCACCAGGCGGAAATTGGGAAACTGATCAGCGAGCTCGAACAGTTCCTCTCGAAAAATACTGTCATCCTCCCCACGGGAGGAATGGATCAGGACAACGTCGGCGTCGGGTCGTCCGGGGACGAGGGTCCGAATCATCGACATGACGGGAGTGATGCCGCTTCCGGCAGTAAGCATGAGCAGGGAACGCGGATGCTCAGGCAGGACGAAGTCACCTTGTGGCGGGGCCAGGAAAAGGATGTCACCAACCTTGGTCTCACGAACCAGAACACCGGACACCGACCCAACGTCCGTGACAGTGATGGCTGGGTCCTGACCGGCCGGCGCACTCAGGGAATATGATCGCCAGTGCCGCACCCCATTGAGCTCTACGCCGATCCTTGCCCACTGGCCCGCGAGGTGGGCATGCCAGCCGCGGCCGGGCCGGAAGAAAATGGTGACTGACTGCGCAGTTTCCTGAACCACTCTGGTGACGACCCCGCGCAACTGGCGCGATGAGTAGACCGGGTTGAACAACGCCAGGACGTCTTCCGGGGCCAGCGGCGTGGTCAAGACCGAGGCGATGCGGGCCAGTGGCCGGAAGTTGAACATGGACTACTCTCCGCAACAGGGAAATAAGGATCCCGACCCTGCCGGTCAGGATCCCTTCTACTCAATATCATAAGCATACTTATGATAAGTCCCCCAAAGCCGCGCTGGAATGTGCGGAAAGCCCCCCGGAAGGGGCTTTCAACAGTACCAAGAAGGAGCGGGGTCCCCAACCGTGCCGGCTCGGGACTACTACTGGTGCGGGACTACTACCGCCCGGGCGCTCAGCTGCCCGTCGGCGAGTTTGCGGTAGGCCGAGAGACCGTCCTCGAGGCTGAAGGTTTCTACTTCGGGGACGATCTGCCCCGCCCGGTACATATCCACTACTTCATGGAGCTCCTCGATGGTGCCCCAATACGTGTTGGTGATAGTGGATTCATAAGGCGTGTTGAAGAAGGTCCACTCATGCAGGCCGCCGGCAATTCCGACGACGGTCAGCCGGCCACCCTGGGCCATGGAACCGGTGGCTGTGGCAATCGTCGGAGTCACTCCGACAAAGTCGAACGCAGCGTCCACGCCGCGTCCGCCGGTGATTTCGCGGATCCGGGAAATCTGGTCGGGACCGCCTGGAACCGTCAGGGCCCCCGCCGCCTCGGCCTTGGCCATCGCTTCGGGCTTCATATCGGTGGCAATGATGGTTGCGCCAGTCAGTGCCCGGAGGATCTGGACGGCGATCTGACCCAGGCCTCCCAGCCCCACCACCAGCGCGAACCGGCCACCGCCGTTCAGGTGCGGTAACGCCTTTTTGATGGCGTGATACGGGGTCAGAGCTGCATCTGCAAGCGGTGCCGCAGCGATGGGGTCTGCATCTCCAAGCGGGATCAGGTTGCGGACGGGAACCGTGACGTATTCCGCCATTCCGCCGTCGCGACCCAAACCTATGCCAAGGTATGGGTTGGTCGCAGCGTTCTCGCAGTAAGTGTCCTGGCCGCGGGAGCACGCCTTGCAATGCCCACAACCGATGGGCCCGTAGACCAGATACGCGTCACCTACCTCAATACCCTCAACACCAGCCCCCAACTCCTCGACCCAGCCCGAGTTCTCGTGCCCCAGCACAAAGCCCTTGGTGATATTCCCCGGGACCTCGGCGGTGAAGTCCTGGAAAATGCTGACGTCCGAATGGCAAGCACCTGCGCCCGCTACCTTCAACAGCACTTCGCCTGGCCCGGGTACGGGCCTGGCCACGTCCTCCAGCACGGGGAACTGCTTCCATTCTTTGAATATGATTGCGCGCATTGAATGTCCTTCCTGTCTGTGTTGCGTCTCTTTGTTGCGTCAATCAAGGGGCTGCAAATCCGCCGCCGACGGCCTTCGGTACGATGAACCGGCGCAACTATCCGACATTTGTTGGATAGTTAGAACGGTACGCTTGAGTCGGCCGATTTTCTACCGCCGGAGGGCAAGATCACTGAGGAGTGTGACCTGAATAATGCTGGAACCGAAACAGTCCGCCGAGACTTCCAGTGACCCTCGGGCCCTGCGTAGCCGGGAAAAACTGTCCTCGGCCATCCTTGCCCTCGCAGCGGGGCACGACGCCGGAACACTGTCCGCGGGGCAGGTCGCCGCCACCGCCGGGGTCAACCGATCAACGTTCTACCAGCACGCCGCCTCTCCCGCAGCGCTTCTCCGGCAGGTTCTGTCCGAAGAGCTCGACACCCTCCGCGAAACTCACCTCAGCGGGCCCGGAGACATTGGCCCGGCCATCGTCGCAGTCACCGCCGATGTTGCCAGGCACGTGGACCGGCACCGCGACATCTACCGCCGGGGCCTGGTTACCGATTCGGGCACCGGAGCGCTGCACGCGATGCTGGGATCCCACTTTGAGGCATCTGTCCGCCTGCTGCTCGCCCGTCGTGCCATCGAAATACCGGCACCGGGCGGCCGTGAAGTCCCACCATCCATGGTTGCCCGGTACATCGCCTACGGCGTGGTGGGCGCGTTGGAGTCGCGCCTCCTGGAAACCCCGCCGCGGCCCGTCGACGAATTCCTCGACGACCTGCGCGAGCTTCTTCCGGATTGGTGGCCCATCGGCTGAGCGACCCAGCTCCTCACGCGGCTTACATCACCGGCTAAACCCCGCATGGTCGGCGGGTGGGACACAGCAGGGCTCAGTACTTAATGGGTTCCATGCGGCCCGAGCGCAGGGAAAGCACGGCTGCTTCG